>DATIYI010000404.1:0-19480 GCA_035517695.1 Streptosporangiaceae bacterium | reverse complement strand
CTATGCTGGTGGCTGGGCGGTCTCAAGCGATCGAAGCAATTCAGGCCGGTGAAATCTCGGCTTCCTGAAGCATTAGCTCCGTGAACACTTCGCTTGGCTTCCTGAATCCGAGTATAGCACGGGGCCGGTCATTAAGCGAGTCGGCTACCATCCATAGATATTCCAGGTCGCCGGGGATTTCTGTCCCTTTCGGGAGGTATTCCCGGATCAGCCCGTTGGTGTTCTCGTTGGTGCCGCGTTCCCACGGGGAATGCGCGTGGGCGAAATAGACGGGAAGGTCCGCGTCGAGGGTGAGGGCGGCGTGCCGGGCCATCTCGGTGCCCTGGTCCCAGGTCAGCGACTTGCGCAAGTGCGCCGGCAGGTCTTTCACGGCATCGAACAGGGCGTCCTTGAGCGAGTCCGCGTCGTGGCCGTCCGGGAGCACGACCGGGCACAGGTACCGGCTGGCCCGCTCGACCAGGGTGCCCATGGCCGATTTGCCTGCCTTGCCGATGACCAGGTCGCCTTCCCAGTGGCCGGGCGCCTGGCGGCCCGCCACCTCGGCCGGCCGCTCGTCGATGGACCGCATCCCGACGATCTTCGCGCCCGTGCTCTTCTTGCGCCCGCGGGGTTTCCGCTGCTCACGGCCGGTGCGCAGGATAATCCCGGCACGGGCCAGCTCGCCTTTCGGCTGGGCGTAGATCCAGGTATAGATTGTCTCGTGTGATACGGACATATCCGTTTCTCCCCGGTTGCGCCCTAGGCACAGCCTGCCCGCTATCTGCTCCGGTGACCAGCCTTTCTTCAGGCCGCCCGTGACCCTTTCGCGCAGTTCCCCGTCATTGTCTATTTTACGCTCCTTCGGGCGTCTCCGCGATTCTCGTGCGGCCGCGTCGGCCTTCCATGCACGATACGCCTCGCGCCCGCCGTGCCGTGCGATTTCCCGGGACACGACCGATTCGTCCCGCCCGATCGAGGTAGCTATGTCTTTATTTTCCAGTCCTTTCGCCAGTCCGCGGGAAATGTCCTCCCTGTCTTCCATGGTCAGCGGCTCGCGCGCCGGGGCCACGTTTTCTCCTGTCGTCTCGCGTGTCGCGAGAGCTTCTCACTACAGGAAGATCATCCCCGGCAACGCCCGATTCGGACGCTAAATCCGTGTCGCCCGTTAAACCCGATTGCTTGGACCGTCTGTGATCAAGCCATGTTGAGGCTCAGGTGCTGGAACTGGTCGCCCGGCTGCATCCTGACGTCTTCCTGGCGCTGGACGACTACTGTACCCGCTACCGCGACTATCTCGATGGCATGATTGGCGTTTTTGATCGGGAAGTCCAGTTCTACCTCGCATATCTAAGATACATCGCGCCCATCAAATCAGCAGGCTTGGCTTTCTGTTACCCGGACGTCTCGGCTCGTTCGAAGGAAGTCCGGGCCTGCGCGGCATTCGACCTCGCCCTTGCCCGCAAGCTCACAGGTGAGCGCTCAGCTGTTGTTTGCAATGACTTCTACCTGCAGGACCCGGAGTGCATACTCGTCGTAACCGGGCCCAACCAGGGCGGCAAGACCACCTTCGCGCGGATGTTCGGCCAGCTGCACTACCTCGCCAGCCTCGGCTATCCCGTACCCGGGACCGCAGCGCGGCTCTTTCTGCCCGACCGGATGTTTGCGCACTTTGAAAGGGAAGAAGACCTGCAAACCCTACGGGGCAAGCTGGAGGACGAGCTGACCAGGATTTACGATATCCTGGAACAGGCGACAAGCGACAGTATCATTGTCATGAACGAAAGCTTCACCTCCACCACGCTTGGAGACGCCCTGTTTCTCGGCCAGGAGGTGCTGAAGCAGATAACAGAATTGGGTCTGCTGGCCGTCTGCGTGACATTCGTCGATGAGCTGGCGACGCTGAACGACGCCACCGTGAGCATGGTAGGCACGGTGATCCCGGACGATCCGGCTCAGCGCACATTCAAGATCGCCAGACGGCCCGCCGACGGGCTTGCCTACGCAGCCGCGATCGCGGACAAGTATGGCCTCACCTACCAGCGGCTGAAGGAGCGCATAACGTCGTGAAGGCCTTCCTCATGCACCGGGATCAGGACTTCGACCCGGAACAGGAGCTACCGGCGAACAAAAAGGCCCTGACGCAGGACCTGGAGCTGAACACGCTGCTGCGCGCCATGGCGGGGCGTGATTCGTTCCTGCTCGACGTGGCCAGGATCGCCATCCTGTCGAGCCTGACCGATCCCGATGCGATCGTATACCGCCTGCAGGTTCTTGCCGACTGCCTGCAGCAGCCTGCGATTGTGAGGGAAATGTATGATCTGGCGGTAACGGCGACGACAGGCGAGAAAAGAGTCTATCTCGGCCTGTCCCCGACATCCTCGCCGGACCTGATACTGCACAGATCTGCTGCGGTACTGGAACTATTCGTCGGCCTGCTCAAGAGGCTGTGGCATATTGCTAACGAGCAAGCCGGCCGCTTCCGCTCAGACGGTTTTGCGCGGTTTTTCGCGATGCTGTCCGGCGAGTTCGGCGATGAATACGTGCGCACCGTTGAGGACCACCTAAGAGAACTCAGGTTCCGGCACGGGGTGCTGATCAGTGCAGGCCTCGGCGACGGCAACAAGGGCACCGGTTACGTTCTGCGGAGACTACCCAGGGAACGCGGCCGGATCAGGCGCCTCGGCGCGGGGAACCGCTCCGGTTACAGCTTCCAGGTCCCTGATGGCGACGGGCACGGCATCCGGGCCTTGGCGGAGATTCGCGGCAGCGGAATCACCCTCGTTGCCAACGCGCTAGCCCAGTCCACCGATCATATTCTCAGCTTCTTCCGCATGCTGCGCACCGAGCTAGCCTTCTACATCGGCTGCCTGAACCTGCACGGACGGCTCACCGCGAAGGGCGAGCCGGCGTGCCTCCCCGTCCCCTTGGCCAGAGGCGAGCCAGCGCTTTCCGCGCGGGGATTGTACGACGCGTGCCTGGCGCTGAATCTCGAGGTGACAGCGGTCGGCAACGACGTGCACGCCGATGGCAAACGGCTTGTGATGATCACTGGCGCCAACCAGGGCGGGAAGTCGACATTCCTGCGCAGCATAGGGCTGGCGCAGCTGATGATGCAATGCGGCATGTTCGTGCCGGCGCACTCCTTTCGCGCTAGCGTCTGCGATGGCGTCTTCACGCACTACAAGAGGGAAGAAGACTCGCGCATGGTGAGCGGGAAACTCGACGAAGAGCTCAGCAGGATGAGTGGCATCTCGGGCACGATAACGCCGAACTGCATCTTGCTGTGCAACGAGTCATTCGCGTCCACAAACGAACGGGAAGGCTCCGAGATCGCACGGCAGATCGTTCGCGCGCTGCTAGACGCAGGGGTCAGGGTATGTTTTGTCACTCATCTCTTCGACCTGGCGCAGCGTCTTTATGCTGAAAGGACGGACAGCACGCTGTTCCTCCGTGCCGAACGGCAAGGTGACGGACGGCGGACATTCAGGCTGCTTGCAGGCAAACCGCTGCCTACAAGTTATGGCGAGGATTTGTATAGGCGCATATTCCGCAGAGCCCTTGACGCCCGGGCGGCGGCACCCTCCGAAGTGTCAGCCGCAGAGCCACCGTGACACGCTCATCCCGCTGTTCGACGCGCGCACTTCACAGGTGCGCTTCAGGCACCCTGGCGCGGGCGGCCGCGGGCCATCGTGCGCCGGCTACGGGCCACGGCCGCGTCCGGTTTGCTGCTTGCCGTACCCGAGCGGGGCCGGCCACAACGTGATCACCTCCCGCCTGGGGAAGCCAACGGTAACGGCGCTGGCCCGCCGTTATGGCCCCGACGGCAAATGCCTGACCTGCGGTGAGCTGTTGGGGACCGCACCTGTGAGCGGTCGCGCCTACTGCGACGACCAGGAAATCATCACGCTCGCCGCCTACCATGCCGGATGCGCCAACTCGGCATGGCTCGATGTCGGTTCGGCTACCCTGCCCTGCCCGGCGACGTGGGCAGCGGCGATGGCGACCGCGTCACTGTCTTTGGGCGCGCCGCAGCGGTTTTGGCGGCTGCGGGTTGCGGGGACCAGCAACGCGGGACCAGATAGTACCCGTCATGCCTGTCCACCCATCCCTGAACATGGCCCGCGTCCGCCAGGTCGGCACGGGCGAGGCAGTTAACGTTAACGCCGACTTCGAGGGCTACTGCCAGCACGGTTCGCCCATCCCAGCGCGCTCGCCCGCGCGTACCCGTTGCGGCCTGTGGGCAACGCCTGGATGCGCACGTGCGGTAATGACGTCGTGCTCATCGCGATGACCGCCGACCGGGCCTGGCCGGCGCCGGTCCACCAGCGGCCCATTGCCGACCCCGTCACCCACCGCGGCGGCGTCCTAATCGCCATCACCTGCGGCCTCGACCCGATCCGGCTCAGCACCGATGCCCGTTACCTCGGCCACGCCCTCGGCGCCGGCGAAATCCTCTTGGGTTGGGCGTCCCTATCTGGGAGCCTGGGCGGCAACCGGCAGGGATCGGGTAAAACCACCCTGCTACGGCGGCGGCTTGATCCGGCGCGGTACCATGGCACGTAGGTGATGAAGCTCGCCTGAACCGCCGCCGCGGCTGATGGCTTCTACTGGCCAACCGGTAGGAGCTGAGATAGTGAGCTTCCACGGCATTCTCGTCCACCGGCCCACGGACAGCGTCGGTGCCGATGAGCCGGAAGAGTGTTCGTTTTCCGCCGATTCGAATCTGGATCAGGTCCTGGCATCCATGACCGTGGGCCACCAGGAAGATGACCACAAGCCCATCTCCTGCACTCCGCTTGGCGATGCCGCGACCGATCGGCTTTCCCACGCTGCTATCGCCGGGACCTACGGGCTCAGCTATGACCGCATGAAGGAGCGCATCGCATCGTGAAGGCCTTCCTCATGTACCAGGACCAGGACTTTGACTTGCAGCGGGAACTGCCGCCCAACGAAGCGGCGCTCACGCAAGACCTAGAGCTGAGCACGCTGCTGCACGTTATGGCCGCTGGCGACAAATTCCTGTTCGGGGTGGGCGAGCAGGCTCTTTTCTCGAGCCTGACCGACCCGGCGGCCATCGTCTACCGCCAGCAGGTTCTTAACGACTGCCTCGGGTACCCGTCCATCGTCAGGGAGATCTACGATATCGCGGTGACGGCGATCCAAGGCGAGAAGAGGATTTATCGCGGCCTTTTCTCGCGTTCGCCCGACATGAGCTTGCACAGATCTGTGGAGGTGCTGCAGTTCTTCGTGGGACTGCTGAAGATACTACGGCATATTGCGGATGAGCATGCGGGCAAGTTCCGGTCAGCAGGCTTTGTGCGGCTCTTCGCGATGCTTTCGAAGGAACTAGGCGACGAATACTTTGATGCGGTGGAGAACCAGCTGAGAGAACTCAAGTTCCGCCGCGGCGTGCTGATTAGTGCTGGGCTCGGCAAGGGTAACAAAGGAATTGGATATATACTCCGGCGACTACCCCCTGAGCAGAGCTGGATGAAGCGGATCACTCCCGGGAACCGTTCCGGGTACAGCTTCCAGATCCCGGACCGCGACGAAAATGGCTTCCGGGCATTGTCGGAACTGCGGGACAGGGGAACCAACCTCGTTGCCAACGCGCTCGCCCAGTCGGCGGATCATATTCTCAGTTTCTTCCAGATGCTGCGGTCCGAGCTGGCCTTCTACGTCGGCTGCCTGAACCTGCACCAACGGCTTACCGCCAAGGGCGAGCCGGTCTGTTTTCCCGTCGCTCTGCCGCGGGGCGGCCCCGCGCTGTCCGCGCGGGGCCTGTATGACGCCTGCCTGGCGATGAGTATAGAAGCGAGAGCTGTCGGCAACGATGTGGACGCGGATGGCAAACGGCTTGTGATGATCACCGGCGCCAATCAGGGCGGGAAGTCCACGTTCCTGCGCAGCGTCGGGCTGGCGCAGCTGATGATGCAATGCGGAATGTTCGTGCCAGGGCGATTGTTCCGCGCCAGCGTATGCGACGGTGTCTTCACGCACTACAAGCGGGAAGAAGACACCACCATGGAGAGCGGCAAGCTCGACGAAGAACTTTGCCGGATGAGTGACCTAGCCGGCCAGCTACGCGCAAACTCTGTGTTGCTGTGCAACGAGTCATTTGCCTCGACAAATGAACGTGAAGGATCCGAGATCGCGCGGCAGATCACCCGCGCCCTGGTGGAAAAGGGGGTAAGGGTATTTTTTGTCACTCATCTCTTCGACTTGGCGCAACGGTGCTACCTCGAAAAGACGGACGCCACGCTCTTCCTTCGCGCTGAAAGGCACGGCGACGGCCGGCGCACATTCAAGCTGCTCGAAGGGGCACCACTGCCTACCAGCTACGGCCAAGACCTATACAGCCGCATATTTGGCGCGGAGCGCGATGCCCCCTTGCGCGCTGACCGACATGACAACGTCAGTGCCGGGCCGGTTCCGCGCGGCTCGGGATCGCTCTGGCCGTGACAAGCGGAAGACGTCGACCACATCGAAGGGCACATCGACATCGCGCAAGGACTGGTACACCCGTTCGCCGAAGATCTCCCCGCCCGCGCGGGTTTACCGGGATGATCCGGTACCCCTGCGACTGCAGATAACTTGGGATCGCGTTCGCGGCCTTGGATTCACTGGCTGATGCCCCGACCACTGTGGTGGGACGCCAGCAGCTAGCTAACGTCTGGGGCCAGCCGCGCGTGGGACCAACCAAGGGACGAGTTCGCACCACAAGCTGCTCGGGCTGGCCGGGCCACGGCCCACCGCCGGTCCCAGGCGGCGCGAGTGCGGCGGGGCCTGCGAGGCTAGTGCCTGCGAGAAAGCAAACCATCAGCGTCTGGGCCGGGTTCGGGGCGAGGGACGAAGATGTCGGCGACACAACCTGACGGGAGAGCAGGTCGTGGATCTGGAACTGCAGGGCAAGGTAGCCGTAGTGACGGGTGCCAGTAAAGGGATCGGCCTGGCGATCACGCGCGCTCTCGTCCGCGAGGGCGCTCGTGTCATCGCCGGTGCCCGGAGTTCCTCCGCGGAGCTGGCGGAGCTAGCGAGAACTGGCAAGGTGCGGGCGGTGCAAGTCGACCTGGCAGACCAGGCCGGCCCGGCGGAGCTTGTCGGGCAGGCCGGTGATCATCTCGACATTCTCGTCAACAATGTTGGCGGCGCGCCGCCCCGCCCGGACGGATTCCTCAGCGTCACCGACGAGCAATGGCTGGCGTCGATCAACCTCAACTTCATGGCCGCCGTCCGCGCGACGCGCAGCGCGCTGCCGGTGATGATCGCCGCCGGTCACGGCGCGGTTGTCAACGTCACCTCGGTCAATGCCTTCCTGCCCGATCCGGCGGTCATCGACTACTGCGCCGCCAAGGCCGCGCTGGCCAACTTTTCCAAGGCCCTCTCAAAAGAGGCCGGGCCCCGGGGAGTGCGAATCAATACCGTCAGCCCAGGCCCGGTCGCGACAGACCTCTGGCTGGGAGAGCAAGGGGTGGCCGCCACGGTGGGCCGCGCCACTGGCGTGAAGCCGAAGGATGTTGCGTCCGGTGCCGCCCGGCAGTCGCTCAGCGGCCGGTTTACGCTGCCTGCCGAAGTCGCCGACCTCGTCGTCCTGCTTGCCAGCGACCGAGCCGCGAACGTCCTCGGCGCGAACATCACCATCGACGGCGGCCTGATTACGACGCTGTAGGCACGCGCCCATCCGGAGCCGCCCGGCCCATCGCCGACACTCAGCAGTGGTGTCGCCGCGAGCAACCGCAGTGGGCGCCACGGGGAGGCGGACCTGGTGGGGCGTAGCGTCCTTTGTGTACCCAGGGCACCGCCATTGCCGCAGACAAGCTGGAGGCGTGATGGCACAGCAGGACTCGGAGCAGCCGGCCGAGCAGTTCCGTCGCGGCCGCCGTGAGCACGGCGCCTTTGCGGAGCACGGCGGCTTTGCGGAGCACATCGATGACGACCGGCTTGCCCGCCCGGCTGAGGAGGAGCGGGTATCAGCCGGGATCGACGATTACGACGCTGACGAGGTGCCGCCCGCGACCGACGCGTCACCGCGGTGGGATGTCACTTCGACCGACGAGTACCCGCAGGAGCGGCCGAGATTCGCCGCGAGTTCGACAAGGATGAGCTGCCGATCGAGGGAGCGCGAGACCCTTTCCCGCCGACGCGCTATGACCGGTGAGGCCAGCAGGCGACTGTCATGACGTACTTGCCTTCAGCAGCCAGCTCTGGCGGCTGGGAAAAAGCGTGAGCTCGGTGAATGAGGATAACTCCAGCCGCAGCGAGCGGTTGCGGCAAGCGCGCACCCAGCTACGCCATGCCGACCCGGTGCTGGCCCGGCTAATCGACGACCAGCCCGGCTTCGACCCCCGTGCCTGGATGGCTGAGCTCCCGCCGATGGACCTCTACGGCGCGCTGGTGTTCCAGGTCACAGGCCAGCAGCTATCCGTCCGGGCTACCAGGCGCACTCTCGCCCGCATCCAGGCACTGTTCGATGGCCATCTCCCGTCACCTGCCGAGCTGCTGCGGGTAGACCCCGGCGAACTCCGCCAGGCCGGGCTGTCACAGCGGAAGATCACCACGCTGCGCGACGTCGCGGAGCGGCTGTCCGATGGTCGGCTGAACCTCGACGTCTTGAGCAGTCTCGCGGATGACGAGCTGATGGCGGCGCTCACCGAGGTCCCGGGGATCGGACCCTGGACCGTCCAGGGCGCCCTCATCATCGCACTGGAGCGTGCGGACGTCGTCCTGCCTGGCGACCTGGTCCTACGTAAGGCCGTGCAGGCCGCCTACCGGCTCGACCACCTCCCCGCTCCGGCGGAAGTCCTCGCCATCGCCGAGCGATGGCGGCCCTACCGCAGCTTGGCGACCAGCTACCTTTTCGCGTTTGGCGCGACGAGTCCGGCGGGAGTGACGCGCGCCGCGGCAGCCGTTCGGGATAAATCTCCATAACGGCTGTCGCGGATGCGTCACGGCCTGCCAGCGCGGCTCGCGTCCGTGGGTCTTGGCCGCGTCACTGACGTTTGATGTGACGGCGCGGCAGGCGGACGCACAGTACGGTCTCGCCGGGCCGCGAATCGATTGTGATCTCGCCGTGGTGGCCCTCGACGACGATGCGGCGCGAGATATCAAGACCGAGGCCGGCGCCCTCGCCGACATCCTTGGTGGTGTAGAACGCTTCGAACGCGCGAGCCTGTACGTCCGGAGCCATGCCGGGGCCGGTGTCGCCGATCTCGACGACGACATTCTCGGCGTTGGCCCGGGTCGAGATGCGCAGTGTCCCGTTTGCGTCCATCGCATCGATCGCGTTGTCGATGATGTTCGTCCACACCTGGTTGAGCTCGGCTGGCCTCGCCTCGATGAGCGGCACGCCGGTTCCGTAATCGCGGACGACGGTGACGCGGTCGGCGAGCTTGTGCCCGAGCATCACGAGAGTGCTGTCGATGCCTTCCGTGACGTCGATGAGCTGCAGTGAGGCTCGGTCGAGCTGCGAATATGACGTCATGGCCGCGACGAGTGCCGAGACGCGCCCTGTCGAGTCCCTCACCTCGGACAGCAGCGTCGCTGTCGAAAGGGTGCTTGCCACCCATTCGAGGCCGGGTTCGAGCGTGCCGCCGTCGAGTATTTCCGCGGCGCGTTCGCACCAGGCGATGTCGACATCCGCCGCCGCGAGCGCGGGAGCGATGCGCCAGGCGGCGTTGACCCCGCGCGCATCGAGCCAGTCGGAGAGCGCATCCTCGCGGTCGGCGACCGCCAGCGGATCGGCGCTCGCCGATGAGGCGTCGATCTCGCGTCGTAGCGCGTCAATGGCGACGAACCGTTCGGCTGGCAGTGATCGCTCTGCGAGGCGGGCGAGCGACGATAGCAGCGTGTCGCAGGTACCTTGCAATGCCTCGACCGCGCGCACGGCGGCCGACGCCGGGTTGTTGATCTCATGCGCGAGACCTGCCGCGAGCGTACCGAGTGCGACGAGCGCTTCACGCTGGCGCGACATCGCTTCGATGTTGCGTACCGTCTGGAAGAAACCTTCAATCAGGTGCACGCCGAACGGGAACCAGGCGCGTGCCAGCTGCCCGAGCGCCTCGGCGGAGATTCGAAGCATCAGGCCCTGGCAGGCGCCGCGACCGGTAGCCAGGTACCCGGCCTTGTCGGCCCAGGCGCGGAATCCGCCCGCCCATACTCCCGGCCGGTCCATCATGCCGACAACGGATTCCTCACGTCCAGCATGGCGTAGCAGCTCGATCCGCCCGTCGAGCAGTACCCACCAGAAGTCGGCGGCTTCGCCCTCGCGGAAGAGCACGTCACCTTCATCGAAGCGCACTTCGTCGCCGACCGCGATCAGTTCGAGGAGCTGTTCATCGCTGAGCCCCTCGAACAGGAAGATGGCGCGCAGATCGTCGATACGCATCAGATCACGGCCAGGTGGCGGCGATTTCGCATCACTTTGTGCACTTCGGCGTCCGGTGCCGCTCGGACGATCAGGTATCCGGGGCCGCAGCGGCGGCACAGATCGCGCGTCGCCCGCGAGACCGCAGAATCGTCGTCGCCAGTGCGAATTGCCGGCCGAGCCACCCGTGCGCCTTTCGGTTGTCCCCTGTCCGGTTGAGGCTACCGCCGGACTGAAGATCGCTAGCACCCCGGTCAGGGGCTAGGGACTACGCCCTCTAGTCGTGCTCGCGATTCCATTGCGGGCGATGGAATAGGCGGCCCAGGATGTCGCGCATGCTATGACCCGAGTCCGCCAGCGCATCGACCCGGTACACCGGCGGTCCCTCGGGTGGCGGCAGCTGGGCGGCTTGCGCGTCGTCGAGGCTGCACGAGATGTGGCTCCGCGTGATCCGCTGCACGAACTCAGCGTCGATGAAGCGGAGCCCGGCCTGGGTAGCGATCACGATCCCGTCGAACACATCGAGTTCGGGTACCTCCAGCACGTGCTCGAGGGCGCCGATCTCCGTGCCAGTGCTGCTCAGCACCGGCGTCCCGCGGGCTGCCGCCTCATACGAAATAGCCGTATCGTCCGTCATGCTGGTCCTCCCTTGCCGGACCGGGCGCCACGCCGGTTAACCGCCGCGCGGCGGCGCGATCGCCGGGCCTGGCGGGCATGAGGCTGCCCACCGTAACCAGGGCGTGGCCGGACTGGCCCCGACAGCTTGGACCCGTACCCCGGCGCCTTGACCTACCACGGAGCCACAGGTCGCAAAGCCAAGAGTTGCACGACACTCAACGCGAGCGGAATCTGCTCTTGAGCAGGTTATCAGCCAAGGCTGCTGGCCAGATCGTGAGCGCGACGCCTGAGGCTCTCGGCCTTCGGGCCTGGCGCGGTCTCGGCCAATAGCCCGGCAAGATCATCCACCAGGGCGGTCAGCGCGACAAGATGGCTGCTCGGTTCCTGAATCTTGATTTGAGACAAGGGGAACGCAACATTCACTTTCGTGCTGGTCGTCACCTTTTCTGACTCGTTACCCGTCGCTTTGCCGTCTGGGTCGCGACTGTTATTGCCGGCCATCCTCCTCATCCTCCCCTCCTCACCATGCTCCGGCGCAAGAAGGGGCGAGGCCAGAGTCGTTGGACCTGCTAGCTGGCAAACCTGCGGAAACAGGCTCAGCTTGCCTGGGCGAGCGCCCCGGTGAACGGGCTGTGGTAACGGGCAGTAGACGTGACAGGTGACGTGCGGGCCGCGGGCGCGGCACCTTGGCCAGCAGACCACGGTCACGGCCTCACCGCAGCGCGGATACCCGCGACAGGGAGCGTCAGAACGCCCCAGGACCAGCCACGGACGCGTGTGCCGCGCGGCCGGCCGACCGGATCACAGTGACGGCGCAATGGGCGTGATGGACGCAGTAAGTACTGACCGAGCCGAGGAGCATATCGGCCAGCGCGCCGTACCCGCGGCTGCCCACAACCAGCAGATCGGCGCCTGCCGCCGCCTCGACAAGGACCTGGGCGGCGTGGCCCTCGACTACGCGGGCGTGAAGCCAGGCGGGGCGATCGGGGCCGAACACATCGTCGAGGGCCTCGGTGAGGGCTTGCTCGGCCAGCTGGGGGAGGTCGAAGTCATCTGGGTAGGGCGGGGCCCAGCCATAGAACGCCGGGTACTGCCAGGCGATGACCGCGTCCACTTCGGCTCCGATGAATCTAGCCTGCCGAGCCGCGAAGCGCAGCGCCTCTTTTGAGCCTGCCGACCCGTCAACCCCCACCACGATGCGGGCTTGCCCGCCGCCTGATCCGTTCATCGCTCCCCTCGCACACGTGGCCTGACGCGACGGTCGTCGCCTGTCCGAGCCGACCTCGATGACGATAGCGCACCGTCGTTCATCGACTCGATGATCTGGCGGAGGACGTTGCGGCACGGCACAGGGCCGCGTGTTGGAACGCCGGGTCTGCTCGCCACTGCGCGGCCATCTTGAGGCTGCCGGAACCGCCTGCAGGTCCGCCCGCGGTCCGCTGATGTTCGTCCGGTCCGCGGGATGCCGCGGGGGCGGCGCGCCGATTTGCTTGCGGGCCGGTGAGTTCCCCGAGGGCTTCTCGCTGCCCGCCGGCGACGGCCGCCATTTCGTAAGAAAACCACGGGGTGACCGTGCGGTCTGGCCGCTACTCGGCCGGCTGGGCAGCGGTGAGCCTGTTCAGCACCGCGATGAGGCCCGGCTGGTCCGGCTGCGCCCGCCGCGGCTGCTGGCTACCCCGCGCGGGCCTTGGCATGGTGATCGACCACCGCGTCGGAAGACGGAAAGAACACGCTCTGGTGGCCGTCGCTCCAGCGGACCAGATACGGTGGCGCGCCGTCCTCACCATGCACCTCGACGATCACCGCGGTGCGATCTTGATCGCCGACATGGTGACCCCTGACAACCAGCTCATCGCCGGCATTTGCTCGCATGATGCCTCCCGGCCCGCCACAAGATCATCACCTTGTGGCCTGCCCGCCGCCCAGCCAGGCCGGCGGGCCTGACAGGTGCGGGCTCACCGCCGCCGCGGCGGCGCAGCCCCAGCAGGCACGGGACGCGCAGGCCGGCGCCCACGGGCGCCGGGTGCGGCCAGCACCCCCATCTCGTCGTAGACGGCGGCACCGGCCGCTATCAGAGCCACCCGGCAGGCACCGTAATGGTGGCCGCACAGCAGATCAACCGGATGCCGGCGGGCGGCGGCCGACGCCATCACCACGGTGACCACCGGCCGCGCCGGACAGCAGCACGCACCGCCCGCAAGCCCCAGCCGCGCGGCCTCACCAGCCGGATCGTCCGCTGGCCTTGCCCGAACCGCCGCGGCGCGGCGCCGGAACCTCACCCTCATAACAACAACCTCACCCGCAGGCGACCGGCTCGATAGGGACGTAGTTCCCACCCCCTACCGGGCCAAGGACCCCGCCCCACACCGCCGCCCGGAGCTCTGCCACCGGGCCTGGCGTCAACGTCAGGGGCGGCGTGGGCCAGGCTGGCCGCCGACCGGTCCGGTGCCCCGCCGCGGATGGGGCTGCGAGCGCAGCGGCAGCGAGAACTCGCCCGTGGCTTCCACGGTCAGCTCGCCCCGCTCGTTGAGAATCCGGCCGTCCACTATGGTGGTGCGGCGGTCCACGCCCCTGATCCAGGCCTCGGCGACGAGTGGTGCGCGCAACGGCGTCGGGCGCAGGTAGAGCAGGGTCAGCTTGGCCGTCATGCCAGGCCGATCACCTGCGGCGGCGGCAGCACCGAGCAGGGAATCAAGAATGGCCGCGCAGATGCCGCCGTGCACGGCATCGGGTGGCCCCTGGTAGACGGGTCCAAGGGCGAACTCGGCGCGTGCGGTTCCCCCTGGCGTTGTCGCGATCCTGATCGGCGGCGCAAGCGGATTCGCCTCGCCGGTCACCGGGCTGTGCGGCAGGCGCAGCCGCGCATCCGCCGGACCGACCCGCGACCTGATAGGCCCGGGCCGACGCCGTGCGCCGAGCCGCGCGGCCAGGTTACCGATCTCGGCCGCCGCCGCACCGAGCTCGGCGACCGGCGCGTCGCTGAGCACGACCGCCTCGACGAGCTCGCGCGTCGCCGCGGCGAGGGAGGCGAGCGCGGCCAGCAACGCGGGATCCGCGCGCGCCACGACCGGGCCGCCACCCGCACTGTAAGGTCGGCTTGCGCGCCCGCCGTCGCTCACCTCGGCGGCGCCCTCATCGCTTTCGTCCCGCTTATCCGGGCTCAATCGGCCCTCCCAGCGCATCCGAGGCCGTCACCGAACACAACTCGGTCCGATCGGCAGCTTCCCAAGGACCTCGGCGCCGGTCAAATAACTGACCACGCGGCGCAGCAACCTGCCACGCCGCCATCGTTCACCAGAGCGCGCGGCACCATACCGCCGGCCGGCCGAAGACACCAATCCCACCCGGCACAGATCGCTTCCACACAGCAGGCCCCGGCCTGCCTTACGGCGCGTCAATTCTAGATAAGCCAGCACTGACCCGTTCAGGGAGGAATTCAGATGACGAGGCGGGTGCCCGCATGCCAAGCCGGCCATCACGGCAGGCGGACCGTGCCGCCACGAATCCGCCGCAGCCTGATCACGCCCGCTGCCGCCAGGAGGCTACCGCCAGCCAGGCTCACCAGCCATGGCATGGGCGAGGAACCCGGCGCGCGCGGTGCGGTCCCCCCGAAGCCGGTCGCGGCGGCGCCGATGGGCACGGTCTGGCTGCCCGCGGCGTCCTCCAGGCTGTCGATCCGCAGACCACCTGATTCGTCGAGCACGACGAGCGTGTGAATAGTGTTCGCGGGCAGCGACACCTGCTCGGTTGCGCTTTCGCTGTTGCCCGCGACGCGGACGGCCTGCTGGCCCGGGGACACGGACAGGTAGCCGGTATAGCTGCCGAGCAGCAGATGCGCGCCGAGCGTCCGGTTCCCGTCGGTCACCGTAATGCTGTGCTGCTGCAGCGACTCCTGGACGACACGAACCAGCGCTTGGCCCGCAGCGGAGTTCATTGCCTCCTTCAGAACCTGAACGCCGAGGTGCGATGCCGATCCCATGCTCACGATCGTGTATGCGGCTCCTGGTGCCACCTGAACGCTCGCGGAGAGCGTCGGCGGTGCTGTCGCGGCGGCACCGCTATCGCGCATCCCGATGGTGTACTGGCCCGTTGGGACGGCCATATAGGACGAGACGTCTCCGTAGCGGACGTGTTTGATCACGGTCTGCGCCTTCAGATCGCCGAACGAGTACAGGTAGATGTCAAATGCCGGAGCGCTAGGTGCCCAGTTGCCCCAGCGGATCCACCCGGTGTCCTGCGCCGCCGCGGACGGTGCGTATACCAGCAGGCCAAAGACGAGCAACAACGGGACAAGCGCCACCGCGGTTCGCAGTTTCATTTCCCCTCCTTATCACCCGGCACAGCGCCCCGCCGGTTGAATGACCGTTTTGCCCTGATCACTGTGTCACGGGACTACCGAGCAGCAGCCCAAGCGGACTGGGCGCCCCAAACTCAATTCGCAGCACCATGCCGCCGTTGGCCGCCCGCACAAGTCCCACGTGCGCGGGCAGAAACGCCGGACGTTGCGCGAGCACGAAGGAGCGAATGCGCTGTAGCTCAGCGGAGCGGTAAGCGGAACTGCCCGCGGCAGAGATTTCCATCTCCCGCAAGGGCACGCCCGCGGAAGCGGCTGGAGCGGAACCACCGAAGGCCACGACGTTCACCGAATGGGAAACTGCCACCGCCGCAAGGGTGATCAGGAGGCGGGAGTCCACCAGTCCCGTGCGGAGTTCCTGCCGGGCAGCGCCCGCGGCGTGGATCCCGGGATTCCTGACCAGTTCGGCCGCGGAGGCCCGTCGCGCGGCCCAATCAGAACTGAACGCCGCCTGGTAGGCCGCCGCCCCGTCCGGTGCGACGGCGCGGACGTCGATTCGTGCCGCACCAGCTCCGAAGCTCGCGATGACGATGGGCGCGTCGACGAACTGGAGGCGGCTGCCGAATAGGCCGCGGACCGCCCGCGTCGCCACTATCACGTTCGAGAAGAGCGGGTCGGTTGAGCCTGACTGCAGCACGAGCAGGTTCTGCACGGGAATTCCCTGGGCCACAAGTACGCGGCACATGCTGGGGTCGCATGCCACGATCGCGTCGCGGCTTAGCTGCTGCGCAACCCAGGCGGCGGCCGCCTGGGTTGCGGGGAGCGCGCCGGAGTTCCGGCCAGCCGGGCCGCCGGGAGGGCCTGTACGGGGTGCTTGAGGCCGACCGGCGGGCGTGGTAACGGCGTGGCGCGTTGTTGAAACGGTCAGCGCACCCACTGCCAGCGACGCGACGGCCAGCGCCACGAGCGCGGTCACCCAGCGGTGCCGTGACAAGCGGTGCCGTGACAAGCGGTGTCGTGACAAGCGATGTCGTGACAACCTGCCATGCCGCGGCATGTGCCGCCGGAACCGCGGCGGGATGTGCCGCCGGAACCAGAGCCGCATCGTCGTGGCAATGACAGTCGGCCACGGCGGACTCACGGGTATCGGCTCGGGCCGGTGTTCAGCAACAGGCCTGCGTTCAGCAACCGGCTTGAGTTCACCAACCTCGGGCTCTGCGCCGCCTGCTTCGTCACGATCGGGTTCGCGACCGCTGTCTGAGCCCGCTCCGTCCACGCGGAGCAGTTCCTCGAGGGTCAGCTGTGACGGCTGCCCGTTTGCCGCCGGCCCCGTTGCCGCCAGCCCGTTTGCTATCTGGCCGTTTGCCACCTGCCGGCACGGCGGCGTGCCATCGCCCCGCTCGCCCATGCGCCCACCCCCTGGGCCGCGGCCACGCCATGACTCAGCCCAGGGAACAGCCGACCATATCGCGACAGCAGATTTCAAGCGATGTGCCCAATTTGATCACCGAGGCGGACCCTGCAGCGCACGTGACGTGCCCAGCACGCGCTGCATCGGCAGTCTTCAAACGGGGTCTGCGCCTGGCACGTCGTCGGGCTGCGGAGCTTCGGGCGGCGGAACGTCGTCGTAGTAACCGCCGTGCTCGTCGGACAGCCAGGCAAGCAGCGTCTTGGGCCATCCTTTGCCCGTCATGACGGCCACGCGCTTCTCCTATACTGCTCCGGTTGTGTCACTTGAATTAATAGAAGTCCCCCGGAGCCGTATAGGAGCTGTCTGGGTACCACGCGTCTAGGACCGCACCCGCGTGCCCGACCGGGCTGGATGCCAAACTTGCGGGATGGCAGCAGCGCAGGATGCACCGGACGAGGACCCGTACCTGTGGCTCGAGGATGTGACCGGGCCTGAGGCACTGGCCTGGGTGCGGGACCGCAACGCGGAGGCCGTCGGCAACCTGTCCGGCGTCCGCTTCCAGGACCTTAGCGCCGAGATCCGCCAGGTGCTCGACGCCGACGACCGCATTCCTTTCGTCCGGCGGCGCGGTGACTACCTGTACAACTTCTGGCAGGACGCCGCCCACCCCCGTGGCCTGTGGCGGCGCGCGACGCTCGCGGAGTACCGCCGCGCCCGGCCCGACTGGGACGTCCTGCTCGACGTCGACGCACTCGCCGAGCAGGAGGGCGAGAACTGGGTCTGGCAGGGCGCGACCGTGCTGCGGCCAGGCGGTTACCGCCTGGCGTTGGTGCAACTGTCCCGTGGCGGCGCGGACGCAGCCGTGGTCCGCGAGTTCGACGTCGCCGAGCGGCACTTCGTCACCGGCGGGTTCGGCGTACCCGAGGCCAAGACGGATGCCGGATGGATCGACGCCGACCAGATCTACGTGGGGACCGACTTCGGCCCCGGATCGCTGACCTCGTCCGGCTACGCGCGGGTCGTGAAGCAGTGGCGCCGCGGCACTCCGCTCGCCGAGGCGACGGTGGTGTTCGAGGGCAAGCCGGAGGACGTGTCGGTATCCGCATTCCATGATCCGACAGAGGGCTTCGAACGTGACCTCGTCGTGCGCAACATCGACTTCTACCGCAGCGAGTGGCATCTGCGCACCGTCAGCGGCGATCTGGTTCGGTTGCCGGTGCCCGAGGACGCCATCATCGACATTCACCGTGAGTGGTTGCTGGTGCGAACAAGATCGCCGTGGACGGCCGGTGGCACCAGGTATCCGGCCGGAGCTCTACTGGCCGCCAGGTTCGAGGCGTTTGTGGTTGGCGAGCAGCGGCTGACCGTGCTGTTCGAGCCGGACGCGCACACCTCGCTGAGTTATCACGCCTGGACCCGCAATCACCTGATCCTGAACATGTTGAGCGATGTGCGCAGTCGGCTGGGTGTTCTCACGCCCGCCGACGGCGAGTGGCGGCACACCGCGCTGCCTGGCGTGCCGGAATTCGCGCATACCGACATCGCGGACACCGATTCCTACGACAGCGACGAGTACATGCTGGTGTCCAGCGGGTTCACCGAGCCGGACACGCTGCGCCACGGGCATATCGGCGGCCAACATGAAACACTCAAGCAGGCGCCGGCCTTCTTCGACGCCACGGGGCTATCGGTGCAGCAGTTCTTCGCGATCTCCGCGGACGGTACCTCGGTGCCCTATTTCGTCGTCGGGCCCAGCGATCCGGCCTCCGGGCCTGCCCTGCTCACCGGGTACGGCGGCTTCGAGATCTCACTCACCCCGTCCTACGACGGCGTCATCGGCCGCGGCTGGCTGGCTCGCGGCGGGACCTACGTGGTAGCCAACCTCCGGGGTGGTGGCGAGTACGGGCCCGACTGGCACCAGTCGGCGACCAAACAGCACCGGCACCGCGTGTATGAAGATTTCGCCGCTGTGGCGGCGGACCTGGTGGGCAGGGATATCACGACGCCCGGCCGGCTTGGCATCGAGGGCGGCAGCAACGGCGGCCTGCTGATGGGGGTGATGCTGACCCGCTACCCGGGCCTGTTCGGCGCGATCGCCATCCAGGTGCCGCTGCTTGACATGCGCCGCTACCACGAACTGCTGGCCGGGGCGTCCTGGCTGGCCGAGTACGGCGATCCGCGCAGGCAGGCCGAGTGGGACTATCTGCGGCCGTTTTCCCCGTACCAGAACGTGTCCGTCGGCCAGCCGTATCCGCCCGTCCTGCTCCTCACGTCTACCAGGGACGACCGGGTGCACCCCGGGCATGCCCGCAAGATGACGGCGCGGCTGCGGGAGTACGGCTACGACGTCGCTTACTACGAGAACATTGAGGGCGGGCACGGCGCGGCTGCCGACAACGAGCAGCGGGCCCTCAAGTGGGCGCTCGTGCTCGAGTTCATGTGGCAGAAGCTGACCAGCTGAACGACCGCCTGGTAGGGCAGGCGTCATGGTCGCGCTGCAAATTTTGTGCGCAGCAGGCTTGTGCGCAGCAGGCTTGTGCGCTGCAGATTTCGTGCGCAGCCTCCTGACCATCAGCGGGCGACGACGCGATGCTCACTGGCAGGCTGTCGGCCAACTGGGGGCTAACTGGAGGAGTCCCAGTTCCCTGGTGTCCGCCGCCCGGTCACCGAGGCCGGGCGGATCCGAATCCAGAACGGACGTTCCACCGCGGTGGCCCACGGGTGCAGGCCGAGCCGGCCGAGCCGGCCGATCTCGGCCTCCTCGTACACCACCGCCGCGCGGCCGGTCACCAGAACGCTCCACCCAGAACGGGTC
>DATIYI010000403.1:0-8176 GCA_035517695.1 Streptosporangiaceae bacterium | reverse complement strand
GCGCGCTTTTCTGGCCTGTGAGCCGGAGAACCGGCTGGTCGCCCGCACCCTGGAGACCAGGTGGGAGACCACACTGGCCGACCTCGCCGAGGCCCAGGCAGCGCTGGCCGTCCAGGCCCAGGCACAGCCCGAACTGCCCAGCCCCGATCAGCTCGCCACCACCATCGCCGACCTGCCCGCCCTGTGGTCAGCCACCACCACCAGCGACAAAGACCGCAAACGCCTGCTGCGCACCCTGCTCGCCGACGTCACCATCACCCGGTCCGCCGACGACCCCGCCCAGATCTCGGTCGGGCTGCGCTGGAAATCCGGCGCCAGCCAGCAGGTGCAGGTCACCCGCCGCAAGAACGCCATCCAGCTGCGCACCACCGATCCCGCCGCGATCGAGCTCGCCCGCCGCATCGGCCCGCCCGCGACAACAACGCCCTCGCCGAAGCGCTCAACGATGCCGGGCACCGCACCGGCACCGGGCAGCCCTTCGACGGCGTCGCCGCCGCCAACCTGCGCAACTACCACCACATCCCCTACCCCAGCCTGCTCCACGACGGCGAGCTGACCCCGCGCCAGGTGGCCGGGCTGGCAGGCGTGTCCACCGGCACCGTGCACTACTGGATCAACGCCGGCTACCTGACCGCCCGCCGCGGCCCCGCCGGGCGCTGGGCCATCCCCTTCCCACCCGAGGTGGAAGCCGCCTGCCTTGAACGCGCCACCGGCTCTGCCCACCAGCACCGCGATCCGGTGCCGGAGGAACTTCCGTAGCCAGGTCCGATCAAGCTGGGGCCTGCCGACTTGGGCGATGGACGCGGGCGCCGATGTGTGTGTGGTCAGCGTGCACAAGATGGGCACCGGGTTCGAGCAGGGATCGATTTTCCACCAGCAGGACCGGCTGATCGATGCGGAGCAGCTGTCCGCCTGCGCTGACATGCTCATGACCACCAGCCCGAACGTGATGATCTACGCGGCGCTGGACGGCTGGCGCCGGCAGATGGTCCAGCACGGGCGGGCCACGCTCGACGCCGCGCTCACCCTCGCCGGGCAGGTCCGGTGCGACATCGAAACACTGCCCGGCCTGCACGTCCTGCGTGATGAGTTCCTGGGCGCGCAGGCCTCGCACGACCTCGATCCGCTGCATGTCGTCATTGACGTCGCCGGCCTGGGCGTCAACGGGTACGCCGCGGCCGACTTGCTGCGTAAGAACCGGCATATCGACATGGGACTCAGCGATCATCGCCGCATCGAGGCCACGCTGTCTCAGGCCGACGATCACCAGACGGCCTCCCGGCTCACCTCAGCGCTGGCCGCCCTTACCGGGCACGCCGCTGACCTGCCCCCGGCCAGCCAGGTCATGCTGCCCAGCGATGTTGAACTTGAGCTCGAGCTCGCGATGCTGCCCCGAGACGCGTTCTTCGCGGCCAAGGAAACAGTCGCGGCCGACCAGGCGGTAGACCGTATCTGCGCCGAGCAGATCACCCCTTACCCGCCGGGGATACCGGTGATCATCCCCGGCGAGCGCATCATCGCCGAACTGCTGGGCTACCTGCGCAGCGGCGTGGCCGCCGGAATGCGGCTCCCCGACCCGGCTGATCCTGGCCTCAACACCATCAGGGTCGTCAGCCGGCACTGAGAACGCTGCCCAACGCGGTGGCGGACGTGGTGTGGGCGATGTCCAGGCCGGTTTCCAGCGCGGCCATGCCCAGCACGCTGACCAGCTGCGCAGCGAGCAGGTCAGATGCCTGGGCCGTAACACCGCTGCCGGTTCGGGATCACGTTTGAATTTTCCCGAAACGGCAGCGGTGCGGGCAGGCAGTCAGCCGCTGCCCCGGCCGGTCACCGCGTCGCGCGCCTTGTCCGCCGCGGCGACGGCGGGCCCGGCGCCTTTGAGCACGCCCGGTGACGAGGGCGTGTGCGGGTGCGGCCGGGTCGGCGCGGTCTTCTTCCCGTCGGCGATCTTGCTGCCCAGCTCGGCCGCGGTCTCGGCGGGCAGAGCCGCCCGCAGGCCTGGCCAGACATGGGTCTCCTCAAACTCGATGTGCTCCCGGGCTGCCCCGGTGAAGGTGCCGAGGAACTCTTCGAACTCGGGGTCGTCGGCCTCGAGCTTGTCCAGCTCGGCTAGGACCTGCTTGGCCTCCTGTTCCTGCCCCGTGGCCTCGTTGGCGAGCGTGTTCCCGGCCGGGTGGTGCTCGCGCACGGCCGGCCAGAAGTACATCTCCTCAAGTGCCTCGTGCTTGGATTCCTCGATGATCAGCTCTTCGGCCATCTTCCTCCTCAGCGCGAGCTGGTCCTCACTCGTGCCGGCCGCCCTGGCCGGGCCCTTTTCCAGCTCGGCCAGCGGACGAAGGAGAGCTGCTCAATGTGAGCCAAGCAGCCCGCGAGCTCCAGATCGCGCCCTCCACCCTGCTGCGCTGGCTGGGCGACGGCTTCGTCGCCGGCGAGCAGGTCACCCCCGGCGCCCCCTGGCGGATCCGCCTCACCAGCCAGCTGCGCGGCATGCTCGCCGACGACACCCCCGCTGGGTCGCCATCCACCACGCCACCCGCGCCCTCGGCGTCTCCCGCCAGACCATATTGCTACGAGTAAAGCGCGGCGAGCTGCGCGCCGTCCTGACCCGCACCGGACGCATGAAAGGCCTGCGTATCGAACTCCCCAAACCCCAAGACCAGCTGTTCTGATCACGACAATCAGCGGAAGGAGCAGCGTGACTATGCATCCAACGCCGCGGCCAGGTCCGCGTCCAGCGCCCACACGAACCCGGACGGCGCGGGTCCCGCGGGCTCCGCCACCGCTTGCGGCTGCGGGGCCCCGGCTGCTCCCGCGGTTCCAGTGCCGTGAGCTGCGGCTTTTCCTCCGTATCCGGTTCCGGCGCGGGTTCCGGCCGCGGTTCCGACCCGTCCTGCGACAGCGGGTCCTGCACGTGCGCCCGGCCCAGGCGGCGCAGCACCGTGGACTGGTTCACCCCCAGCCGCCGCGCGACTCCGCGTCCCGCACTCCCTGCGCTCGCCATGCCCGCGCCCGCTCCCACGCGTCCTCCCCGGTTTCCGGGGGCCGCCGCCCGGCCGGGCGGACAAGCGCCGCCGTGCCCTCCCGCAGCGCCCGCTGGCGCAGCGTCGCGACGTAACTCGGGTCAGCCCGAGCACCGCGGCGGCGTCCTTGCCCGCGAACCCCAGCTGCCGCAGCCCGGCCGCCGCGATGTGCCGCATCGCCGCGTCGTCCTCGGTGAACCGGGCCACGTGGCCCCGTCACTTCGCCGCGTTCCTGGCCGCGGACTCGGTGTTGTTGACCACCTGTTTGGGCGTCGGCTGCCGGACGAGGGTACTTGCCGTGCCACACACGTGCCACACGGGACAGTCACGGTTACTCTGGTACCTCCCCCTTCCCATGAGCAGGACCGGCGTTATCGCTGATCACGGGCTAGACCGCGCTAACGATCTTCCAAGCTGGTCGTACGCTAACTGGCGGTCGGGGAAGCCGAGGGAGAAGAAGAACGAGGAAAGCTCGTCAGCACGATGACGATGTAGGTGGTGGCGCTGTGGGAAACCACGGTGACAGAGCCCGTGTAGGGTGCGGTGATCTTCGCCGATCCGACGTAGTGCGCTCCGGCACCCACCGTTTTCTGGGCTGAGGTCGTGAGCTTCGGGTTTTCCTTGTAGAACGCGAACGCGTCCGAGGGTGACTCTGAGGTGGTGTACGTGGCGACGAGCGTCGCCGAACTGGAACCACCGATAGAACCGGAGCCAGCAGCCTTGGCCCCGGGGGGGACCGGGAACTGGCTGGGCCAGTTCGGGGGCAACTGGCCGTCAAGGGAAAGGGATACCTGGCCGCTGGGAGTGGAGACCTGGAAGTTCGTGCTGGTCGCGGTTGGACTGGCCTTGGTTGTGGCCGGACTGGCTGTAGTCGTCGCCGGACTGGCCGTAGATGAGCTGCTGCTGGAGCAGCCCGCGGCTGCCGCAAGGCAGCCAAGCAGAAGGCCGACTGCAAGTCGTGACTTCATATGGTCTCCCAGATCAGATCCCTGCGTGGTGCTGGGCGATGGCGCCCGGCCAGCCTGACCCTCCCGGACTCATCGGACCGGCGCCGGCTTGGGCCCGCCCAGCCGGACCGGATGTCAAGCCTATCTCCGTGGTGCTCGGCGACCGGCAATCCGGCCTGCTCTTGATCACGTTCTCACGGCTCTTTACCAGGTCGACACAGCGAACCTAGGGGCGACGCAGCTCCCTCGACCTCACCCTTGGCGGATGAGGCGTCACCGCGGCTGAAGCATGGGGAAGGTCGAGGCGCACCGTGGCTGATGTGTCTGGTCGGCTGGTGAGCCCGGTGGAACGCTGATGACCATGAATGACAACAACCGCCTGTTGGGCCGAGGTGCCGATGCTGACCGTGCTGTGAACGACCCGGGGCGCCTGGCCAAGTATGAAGCCAGAACCCGGGAGCCCCTTGACCTGCTGGCCCTGGCCACGCTGTGGCTGGTCGTGGTCCCCTGGGGCGACTTCGGGCATGAGGCCGCCTACATCGTGCTCGCCTTCCGGGTTGCCCTGTCGGCCGTCTACGGGACGGACATCGCCATCCGCAGCGCCCTGACCCCCCGTCATGTTCAGTATGCGCTCACCCATCCGCTTGCCCTCGTCTCGGTCGTGATCCCGCCGGTGCGCGTGTTGTTCAGCCTCCGGCTGATCCGGTCGATGTTCCGGCGCGGGCACCTGGGCCGGTTCCTGGTGACCGCCGCGGTGCTGGTCCTCAACGGCGCGGTCATCGTGTACCTGTTCGAGCGGCACGTCCCGGGCTCCAACATCCACACCCTGGGGGACGCGCTGTGGTGGTCATGTGTCACGGTCACCACCGTCGGCTACGGCGACTTTTACCCGGTCACCACCGGAGGGCGGATCACCGCGTGTTTCATCATGGGCACCGGGCTGCTGACGCTGGCGGTGGTTACGGCGCAGGTGGCGTCCAGTTTCGCCGCCCAGGGTTCCAGCCGGGCCAGGCCTGCCCGGCCGGGCGAAACGGCCCGGCGCGAGGTGACGCTGGCCGAGCTCGACGAGCGGCTGGCCCGGATCGAAAGGCTGCTGACCGCTTCTAATCCAGGAAACTCCCCTGGCGCCATCGAGGGCGATTGACAGCAACGGTCAGCAACAGCAGCGACTACCGGCCACCAGCAGCGACCGGCGACAGCGCATAACTCTCGCACGATCTCTGCCAGCTTGGGTTATGTCCTGCTTGAAAAACGGACGGTCGAGGGCTCCTAGCACGCGAGCTCATCCCTGTTCGTGCAGCAGGAACCCGCAGGTCGAGGACCGACTCTGTAAACCAATTTGTAGACCGGACGCGACGAGATAGAGCGAGACAGCGGAGACCCAGTAGCCCTGACACGACGCTCCGGAACTGGCTTCCCGAGGCCAGCGCGGCGGCCGGACACCGCCCGAGACGCCAAAGACGTACGTCGTAGTGCTCATGACCCAGCGACGGCACGACTAACCCAGCAACGGTACGACGCGGCTGCGCAACGGGACAGGTTGCCGGACAAGGGCGCAGAGGATGACGACAACGGTGACGACAACGACGACAATAACTGGCAGCCGAGAGCGCCGGCGATCACCTTGCACGCTGGGTTGTTCCCCTGAGGTCAGGGCCATTGTCCGGCCTGAAAAGTGGACGGTCGGCCTACAGCGAGCAGCAACCACAACAGCATCCGCAACCTTGGCGAAACAGCGCGGATGGCCGGGTACTAACCGGACGGTCTAACCGCAGGTTAGATGGCCTAAGGGAGTGAAGTCGCCGATCCTCCGTCTGTAAAACCGTCCTCGTTCACCTCGCGCGAGTCGGGGCTTCGTCCCACTGCATCGACATCGCTGGCTCTCAGCGTTGCCAGGACCTTCGGGACCGCAGCGGGGTGCCGCGCATTGTCTTGCGGCATCGGTGTTGTAGGCGAAGAGCGCGGCGGCGATCTGTTCACCTGGCAGCTCGCCATAGGTCATAGCCAGGGTGACGACGAGCTTGGCCAGGTCGTAGCCGAACGGGGCGAGGGTGAGGTCATCGAAGTCGATGGTGACCGGAAGCCCGTCCGGAGTGATCAAGGAAGTTCCGCGGATTGGCGTCCTTGTAGAACGCTGCCGGGCCGTCTGCCCTGGCCAGCAGCCGCTGCGCGCGAGTGAGGCTCATCAGCCCGGAGCCGGGCATGCGTTGGGCGATCCGGTCGGCCGAGGCATAGAGCGGGCCGCGGACCTGCGCCTGATGGGTGAAAGGGTTAACCGCGTTCCTGACCGGCAGCGACCGCCTGGGACGCCGTGGATGCCGGGGCTGTGACGCCTGCCAGGTAGCGGCGGACGGCCCGGCGGTTGCGCAGCACGACCACCTGGGCGTGGCGAGCGTGATCGGCGATGAGCTTGCGGACGCGCGGTGCCATCTGCCTGCGGTATCCGGCGATGTAGCGGATGAAGTTCCGGGTGATCCGGTCGTACACGCCGATCGCATCGTGCTGGCCGCCGCCGTGCCTCAGACGCCGCTGGGCGATGCCCCACAGGCATGCCCAGGCTGGAAGATCCAGGAAGATAACAGTGTCGGCGGCTTCGAGGCCGATCGGCAGGCTGGAGGCATAGTTCCCGTCGATGATCCACCGGGGTGCGGTGACTAGGTCTCGCTGCAAGGCCGCGAATTGCTCCTTGTCCAGCGGTTTCCAGTCCCGGTCGTAGTACAGGGCGTCCAGATGAACGGGCGTGATCCCGAGCATGCCGCCGAGCGCGCGGGCCAGGTGGGACTTGCCGCTGCCGCCGCAGCCAATAATCGCGATCCGGTCCACAGCGCACGACCCTAACGGCCAGCAGCCTGGGCCGGGCGCGGACACGCGGAACAGTCATCAGCCGTCCTCCGGAGAATCTGATCGAGGGTGCGGAGCTGCCGCGACAGGCGGAAGGTGTCCAGGCGGGCCAGGCAGTCGGCGATGAGGTCGCGGTGCCGGGCGGTTCCGACCGCGGCCCGGAACAGCGGAATGACAGCGGGAATGTTCCGCTCGGCCGACGGATGCATAAGCCCCGGTCGCCGGATTGGCCGCGGAAGATTCCATCCTCCGGCACCGGCTGCGAGTCCGACGTTCCGCTGGACGGCGCGGTCCTGAAGGGACAGGTCGTCGAGAACGGTGACGACGAGCCGCGAGGATGGATGATGGATGAATCGAGTGGGTCAGCCTCCGCAAGGGCCGATATTTGTCCCCGCCATCGGTGGCATCAACTGTGACTAACGAGCTGCTTGGTCTTATTGCTGTTGAAGTGACGGTTGATGCAATGCGGAATTGGAGACGGTGTCTGGAGATCCTCTGAAGGAACCGGGGCGCGACTTGTCAGCGCCAATTTTCGTGTCCATTCAGGGGGCTGCAGGGTGACTGCACTGCGCGACACGCCGTAGCGGGTGCTTGAAGTTGCAGTTCTGGTTGAACAAGCTTGCGGCTTGTGTCCGATGAGCCCGATCTGCCTGGCGGTGCCGGAGAGCAGCGTGAGCTGCTGGCCCGGCTGCGGGCTGTGGTGGAGGCGAAGGACAGCGAGAACGCGGTGCTGCGGGTTGAGCTGTCGGCGGCGCTGGACCGGGAACGTCGGCTTGAGCTGCGGATCGCCGAACTGGAACGCCGGCTGGGCATGGACAGCAGCAACTCGGGGACGCCGGGCTCGAAGGAGCCGATCGGGGCCAAAGAGCGCCGCAAGGCCGGGCGCCGGGACCGGAATACCTCGGAGCGGGAGCGGCGCAAGGACCGCAAGCGCGGCGGGCAGCCCGGGCACCCCGGCGTGGGCCTGTCCCGGGACCGTGATCCGGGCGAGCGGAAGACCGCGGATCCGCCGGCGGGGTGCTCGGGGTGCGGGGCGAGCCTGGCCGGGGTGAGCGCGGCCGGCTCGTCGTGGGCGCAGGTCTGGGACGTGAAGATCGCCCGGCGGGTGACCGAGTGGCTGCTGCCGTCGCTGCTATGCCGGTGCTGCGGGAAGCTGACGACCGCGGACGCGCCGCCGGGCGCGCACCCGGGCACCATTTCGTACGGGGCGGGGATCAACGCGGCCGCGGTGCTGCTGAGCGGGTACGGGAACGTGCCGTCCGAGCGCGCCGCCCGCCTGATCGCGATGCTGCTGGGCATGCCGGTCTCCCCGGGCTTCGTGGACCGGGCCAGCGCCCGGCTGGACGACAAGCTCCAGGCCGCGGCGTT
>DATIYI010000402.1:0-5203 GCA_035517695.1 Streptosporangiaceae bacterium | reverse complement strand
CCATCCGGCGCAGCAACCACTCCAGGCGCTCGGTCACCATACGTGACCTGGCGAGACTCCCAACTCCCTGACCGCCATCAAGCCCATGCCCCCTCCCGTCCTAGACCAGCTTGACAAAGTACCTGTTGCGATGGTTCTTGCGCCGGTTTGACCTAGAGCACACCTTCCGCCTCTGTTCAAGCAGGTTCTCGGCTGCACCGTCCCGAAGATCCGCGACCCGCAGGCCGCTGACCGGTGGACCTGGCTGATCATCGCCTGCCACGCACAGCTCCGGCTCGCCCGTCACCTTGCCGCCGACCTGCGCTGGCCCTGGGAACGCCCCGCCCCGGCCGGCCGGCTCACCGCGGCCCGGGTCTGCCGCGGGTTCCGGAACATCCGCGCGACCACTGACTGCCCGGCCCTGCGCCGAAACCCGGCAAGCCCGGCCCCGGACGGCCCGCCGGCTCGAAGAACCGGGGCCCGGCAGGACGTCACGACGTGGGCAAGCACCGCACAGACAGCAAGGCCCACCGTCAAGAAGCAGAAGGGTCAAACAGCAAGTTTAGCAATCGGATGTAACGGGCAGCCATTCTCAACGGGAGATAGGGGATTTGCGGAGAGTCGCGCGCGGGTAGCGCGCCTTCTCGGAGCATTCCACCAGCTGCGCAGGGGTACGCATGGCCAAGGCTGAGATGTCGTGGTCGTGGCTAAATCCGGTATTCGCGCCGATGTCACAGATCCCGCAGGGGATTGCCGGTCCTTCGGGTATTGTTGTGGCATGGGCGAAATGGAGCGCTTCATGAGGAAGGGTCTGTGCGCCGTGCTGCCAAGGCGGACGACGCTGACCAGGGAGCTAGCCGATGGCACGATCGTCGGTGGCCCCAACAGGAACGGCTACGGGGGCCGGGGCATCTTCATCTTCGGAGATGAGATCGAGCCGGAGTTCGCCAATCTCGGCGCCTTCCTCGGCGGAGACGGCGTCCTCATCGACGTCGGAGCGAACACCGGCATCTACAGCATGAAGGGCGCCCGGATCGTCGGCGACGGCGGCACTGTCCTCAGCCTGGAGCCCAACCCGGTGATGCTCGCCGCCCTGGAGCGGAACGTCCGCCGGAACGGCTACAACAATGTCCGAACCCGGGGAGTGGCCGCCTCCGACCGGTGCGGCGAGTTCTCCTTCTACATGAACTTCGGGAAGCCGAACTCGTTCAGCCTCGTCCAGGCGGCCGACTGCCCGAACAAGTTCTCGGTCCTCGCCGTCGATCTCGACTCCCTACTCGGCTGGGAGCGTCTCGACCGGGTTGACCTGTTGAAAATCGACGCCGAGGGCGTCGAGGCCCAGATCCTCGACGGCGCCTCGACGCTCATCGAGAAGCACCGGCCGATCATCATCGCCGAGGTCAGCGTCAACCGGCTGGACGCTCTGCCTGGTGGCTACATGGCGTTCGCCGCTCCGCAGAGCTTTAATTGGGTAATGGTCCCGGAGGGCGACCCCCGGGCGGCGCGGGTCGAGGCCATCGGCTGGCCGCAGGTCGCACTCCAGCATTAGCCGACCGCCGGCGGTCTTGCCACAGTGAAGGGCTGATAGCGGTCACCTTTCCTCATCCTTAACCAGGGCCATCGATCACGTCGCGGTACCGCTCGAACCGCGTGACCTCGTGCCCGAGAGTGCCGCGAGCGCCTCGCCCTCTTAGGCACGACCCTCATTCCTGGTCGACGACCCGGTATTCCCCGCTTCGGGCGGCCGGACGGCAGCGGTTGTGGCCCCGGCCTGCTGCCCCCGACGGAGTGCACAAGCAGTGACGCGGCCACGGTGAGGTCGAGCATGTACGTCGAGGCGTCGGTAAATCCTACCTCTGTGAACGATGCCACCAGACAGTACGTCACGAGGAGCAGGGCGAGCGCGCGCTGCACGCCCGGTGGCTCAAAGTAGGCTCTGACGAGCAGGAACAGCAGGATCGTCGCGCAGACGGTCACCCCGAAGAGCCCTTGATCGTCGTAGGAGACGAGCCAGTTGCTGTCGATGGGCAGGCCATTGAACACACCGTTTGTCAGGCCAAAACCGAAGATCACCTGGAAGTGGTTACGTGGGACGTTGACAATGAGCTGCCAGACATTGGTCCGGCCGCTCAGGGTTGTCAGCAGCTGTCCGCTGTCTCCACGCACCAGCCAGGTTGTCACCACGCTTGACAACGTGATGGCTCCGATCGACACGATGACGGCAGCGGCCGCGAACGACTTGCGCACCCGGGCCCTGGCCGCAAAGAGGCTCAGGCCGGCGACGAGGATGCCGGTCAACATGGCGATCAGGGCGGTTCTGGTGTGCGTCAGAATCAGGATGGTTCCCGCAACTATGACGACGAGAAGGGTGGCCCGGCCGCGTATACGGCCGCAGAGCCAGAGCACGACCACCAGTCCGGTCGTAACCGCCGCGTAGTGTGCGACCTGCGTGGCCGGGATTGGCCATAGCGCGCCGCCAAGCCTGCCCCCGGCGAGGGCATGCCCCGGGGCCACTGCCAGGCCCACGAGAACCGAGCCGAGCACCACGGACATAGCTGTTAGATGGCAGCGGACGAGCAGCAGGTCGCGGCGGCCCCACCATGGCGAAAGCAGCCAGAGCGCGGCGACGAACTCGGCGAGCCGGAGTGTCCGGTAAATGCTACCGAGAAACTCGGGTTGCATGCTCGTCATGATCGCCTCTATGGCGAGCAGGCTCACCAGGCAGAGGAACACGTTCGGGCGGACGATGACCCTGCGATTCACAGTCAGCGCCACGAGTAGCGCCACAAGCAGGGACCCCTGCGTAATGGCCTTGCCGACGACCGACGGGATGGGTATGAAGGATGCTCCGGGGGCGAAGGTCAGGACGTTGAGGACCAGCAGGCCCCACGTGATGGCGACCCTGCGTCGTGCCCAGCGTTCGCGCGCTTTTGCGGGTGCCAGCACCGGTACACCACGGCGGGGAGGGGATGCCGCGACGGTCGAGTTCATCGGCTTGTGAACCTAGACCCGGGCCGGCCTGCGCCCGTAGCCCGAGGCGTATTTCACGCCGAGGCTCTGATCGGTCTTGTCCGCTCCGCCGCCTAGGGCGGAGGCCATGGGCGTTCCAGCGAGACATATCATCGCTCCGACGGCATGGACAACCGTCGACGACGACCGCCCAGTGGTCATCACGCAGGCAGCGGCCAGCGCCTCACAGGCCGCTGCGGGCTGAGCTCGCAGCGAGATGCCGTCCAGCCGGCCGACGGGAGCCGTATCATCCATGGCCATGGAAGGCCATACAGGCTGCCGTCACCGTGCCGACATCGCCAAGGCCGAACACCGCAACCTTCATCACGTCCTCTGACTCTCGTTCGCCACCTGGTTCGCTCGCGCAGGAAGCCTGTGCATATGAGCGCCGAGCGGGTGACCGTGATACAACGAACGCCTCCCCCGTTTATGGTGTCGGCCTGCCCGGCCGCCGCCTTCATGCCTTCCAACGGCGAACTGGCCCGGATCGGGACACCAGCTGATCAAGGCGGGGGATCAGCAACGGTGGCCGCTCCCGTTCGCACAGGGTCTCGGCCGCCTTGGTGGCGACCAGGCTGGCGCGATGTCAGAAGGTAATGTCCGGTTCCTGCGATGAAGACGACGGCGGCGAGCAGGTAGGAGTTGCCTGCCAGGAGTTCCCACCCGTGCCAGTGGTACTCCGTGTTGTTGGGCACCCAATAGATCGGCCCGAGCGCAAAGAGGAGAAAGCAGCCTGCCGCCGCCGGTTTCCCCCAGCGGGGCGCGTCCTCGCTGATAGTCAGCCACAACATCGCCGGGATGACCCAGACCCAGTGTGGGCTCCAAGAGATCGGCGACAGCAGCAGGGCCGTGCACGCGCACAGGATGTCACCGATCATGGCGCGGCCCGTTCGTCGCGCATGAACGGCCAGCCCGAGTCCCATGGCGAGCGCCAGCAAACTCGAACCCGTGTAGAGCATCCCGACGTGCTCGGATCCCTGCATCACGCGGGAAAAGAAGCCATAGAGGGATTGATTGGTAACAAAGGCGGGCCCCTCGGGGCCGGCGGCCCGGACGTGGCTGGGGTCCCAGGCAAGCTTAGTCCAGTACTGCACCGAAGCGTGCAAGGCCACGAGCGCTCCCGCCACCGTGCAGGCCAAGAAAGTCCCCGCAGCGGTGATGGCGTCTCGCCGGCGACCGGTGAGGAAGAGATACGGGATGAACAGAAGCGGCGTGAGCTTGATGGCTGCAGCGATGCCGAGGAGCACGCCACCGGGAATCCTGCCGGTGCGCCTGCGCAGGTCGAGAAGGATCGCGAACGCCAGCACGATATTGATCTGGCCCAGTTCGAAGTTTTCTCGTACCGGCCTCAGCAGCAATGCCAGCCCCAGCGTGACGGCAGTCGTGAGCACGCGGGTACGCCGGGAACGCCTAGGGGCGGCATATTCCACTGCCTGCCAGAGGAAGCCCGTCAAGCAGATCAAAGACAGAGCAGTCCACAACAGCTGCGCCGGCTGCCTCGAGAGCACGGCCAAAGGAACGAAGAGCATCGCTGAGAATGGCGTATAGGTGAACGGGAACCCATGGTACTGAACAAGGGGCCCATAGAGAGCGTGGCCGTAGAGGATGGCACTGCCACCCAGGCGATAGACATCGAGATCGACCTTGACGTAGTCCCAGGAGCGGTAGAGCACGTACAGGACGAGCGTGGCGGACGCGGCCATCGCCAGCCCGCCGAGAAGGAGGCGACCGCGGCCGGACCGGCGTTCTTGGTTCCCAATGACGATCGCGCGTTTGGCGTAGAGCGCGCGAAAGTGCCTGCTATCCAGGATCCGGTTCACGCCGATCTCCTACGAAGGGTAGTTGGGCACGATATCGAGCGGCTAGCCTCCGCCGGTCTCGGCCAAATGCTCGACATGATTGTTGCTGTCTTGCTCTATCAATAGAGCAAGTAGCGCATCCCATTGATACCCAAAGGCTTCCTCGATCTGCGGGCACCGTCTCTTCTACCCGCGCCTGCGGGACAGGTGCCGATGTGGTCCGAGGCTGGGAAGGTCGTGGCCACCTGGGTCGGGCTGGATCGGTAACTGCGTGGGCGTCGCGCCGAGGCTTTCATCGGTCTTGTCCGCCCCCACGAGCACGGCGGAGACCAGCGGCGTTCCGGCGAGCCGTATCATCTCGCCCACCGCATGGATCCTCGTCGACGACGACCGCCCGGCGGTCACCACCACGACGG
>DATIYI010000401.1:0-2163 GCA_035517695.1 Streptosporangiaceae bacterium | reverse complement strand
CTGCCGCGAACTGCTCAAGGAGTCGCAGCCCAATCCCTGGGTGGCGGCGGGAATCACCGCCAGGGAGGCGGACGTGCTGCGCCTCGTCGCCGGCGGGCTGGCCAACAAGCAGATCGCAGCGCGGCTGCATCTGTCGCCACGCACCGTGGAGAAGCACGTCGAGAGCCTGCTGCGCAAGACCGGCGCTCGCTCCCGAACCGGGCTGGTGGCGGCCACATCACAGGCCGCAGCCCGCGACTCCCAGCGGGCGTTTCCTCCCTCGGCCACTACGTAGTCCCGGCTGGCAACTACGTGCTGTTCCCGATGTGACGGCAGGCGGCCGGCTTGCATGCTGGCCTGGCAAGCCAGGTCAAGGGAAGGCGGCACCGGATGCTCGAAGCTACGAAACTAATCGTGGCAGTCAAGAACATCGAGACGCCCGATGAGCGGCACGCGTTCGAACACGCCTCGCTCAACGTGGTCAACCTGCCTGGCGTCACGATCGCCCGCACTGTGTATCAGCCCGGTTGGAAGTGGTCGACCGACGTCAAGCCGGTCGTCGGAACGGAGGCCTGCCAGGCGGCCCACACCGGCTACATCATCTCTGGCCGGCTCCACGCCCGCATGGACGACGGCCGCGAGTACGACTTCGGCCCGGGTGACGCGCACGTGGTGTCCGCCGGTCACGACGCCTGGGTGGAGGGCGACGAGCCGTGCGTCGCGCTTGACCTCGCTTTCACCGGACGTGCGCTAGCCGGGCACGTCGGCCGCTGCCCCTGCGGGGTTGAGTTCCGGGTCGCCAGCGACGACCAGTTCAGCCAGCTTGTCGCCGCCCTCCGCGAGCACGCGCGCAGTTCCCACGGGCACGAGCTCACCACCCAGCAGGTGCTCGCCGAGGTGGTGGCATGATCAGCTCCGACCTGGAGGGCGCCGACCTGGAAAGCCGGGTGGCGAGCTGGGCCGCCAGTGACGACGCAGCTGCCGTGCGTGCGGTGATCGAGGCCTATGGCGACCGGCTGGCGGCGGCCGATGTGGCCGGCGTCGTCAGCCAGCACACCGGCGATGCCGCCGTCATGCAACCCGAGCTTGAAACCGTCGTAGGGAGTCAGCAGCTTACGGCCACATACGACGCCGCTTTCGAGAACATGCGCCTGGACTTCACGTTCCGATTCGACGTCATCACCGTCAAAGGCGACATCGCGGCAGTCAGGGCAACTAGCCAGGGGACGATCACGATCCGCGCTACCGGCGAGACGCAACCAGCGCGTCCCCGGCAGCTGTTCGTTCTGGAACGCACGGGAGGCCACTGGAAGATCACGCAGTACCTGTAGCAGCAGATGCCGGAGCAGTCAGGAGGGGGCTGCTCCGGCATCTAGCGAGTCCGCCAGCCGCATCCGGGCACTTTCCGCATCCGCTTGCGGTCGCCGAGCACGACGTGGCGCCGGCGGTCACGTTGATCTACCTGCCCGCACAGGGGCCGGGCAGGTAGACGTCGGCTTAGCCCGAGCCGTCCGTGTGCCTGCTCTTGGGGCGGGCCGCCGCTGATGGCGGTCACGGGCTGGCCGGGTGGCCGAGATTCTCAACACCGCCCACTTCTATATCCGCGTAGACGCGAAGGGAGTCTCCACCGAGTTCGTCAAGGAGGTGGGCAAGCGGCTCGGGGGCGAGTTGCCCGAGGTGCAATTCACCTCTTGCGACCCCAAGAAGAAGAACCGGCCGAGCCAAAGGCGCCCACAGGAAGCACTCCAGGTGCCGCATGTCTACCGCGATCCGAGCGCGGCCCTCCATCCTATCGAGGACATCGTCAAGCAGCTCATCGGCTTCCGCGGCGACACCGGACAGAACGTCTGCGGCGCCGGCGCCGGGGCTCTCGTATGGCAGCGAATCGGCTCGGACCCTGAGGCCGAGGTCGAGTGGGTCGAACGCGACCACGGCAACGCCGTCCTGGCGAGATGGGTGTTCCAGACAGCGGTGCGGCGGCAGTTTCCCCTCGCTATGGAGGTGACACGGTCCGACGACGCGAAGTTCGACGCTCGGATCGAGCTAGTGCAGCGCGCCGTAAGTCCTTTGCCGGTTCTGGGCCGGCGTGATGTTCACTGCTGGTAGTCGGTGAGGTGGATGATGGCGGCGGTGTCGAAGGCGTCGTTGGGGTGCCCGGCGCGTTCGCCGGTGCGCAAGATCGCG
>DATIYI010000400.1:0-3280 GCA_035517695.1 Streptosporangiaceae bacterium | reverse complement strand
GGATGGCTCGCCGTCGCTGATCGATGAGATCGTGCGGGAAGGCGCACGGCGGATGCTGGCCGAGGCGCTGCAGGCCGAGGTGGACGCTTACATCGCCCAGTTCGGCGCCGAGCGGGATGAGAACGGCCGCCGGCTGGTGGTCCGCAACGGCTACCACCAGAGCCGGGAGGTGCTGACCAGCGCGGGCGCGGTGGAGGTGACCGTGCCGCGGGTGAATGACAAGCGCACCGAACCGGTGACCGGCGAGCGGAAGCGGTTCTCCTCGGCGATCCTGCCGCCGTGGGCGCGGAAGACCCCGAAGATCACCGAGGTGCTGCCGCTGCTGTACCTGCACGGGCTGTCCAGCGGCGACTTCGTGCCCGCGCTCGGCCAGTTCCTGGGCTCATCGGCGGGCCTGTCGGCGGCGGTGATCACCCGGCTGACCGAGACCTGGAAGGCTGAGCAGCGCGCGTTCGCCGCCCGGGACCTGTCCGGCGTCGACTATGCCTGCCTGTGGGCTGACGGCATCCACGTGAACATCCGCCTCGAAGAGCACAAGCTCTGCCTGCTGGTGATGATCGGCGTGCGCGCCGACGGCCGCAAGGAGCTCATCGCCCTCGCTGACGGCTACCGGGAGTCCGCCGAGTCGTGGGCGGACCTGCTGCGCGACTGCGCCCGCCGCGGCATGCGCGCCCCGGTGCTGGCCGTCGGCGACGGGGCGCTGGGGTTCTGGGCCGCGCTGCGGGAGGTGTTCCCCGAGGCCAGAGAGGGCCGGTGCTGGTCCCGCAAAACGGCGAACGTCCTGGCCGCGCTGCCCAGATCCGCGCACCCGGGCGCGAAGAAGGCTCTCGCGGAGATCTGGAACGCCGAGGACAGGCCGCATGCCCTCGCCGCCGTCAAGGCCTTCGAGGCCGCCTACGGCGACAAGTTCCCCAAGGCCGCGGCGAAGATCACCGATGACCTCGGGGAACTGCTCGCGTTCTACGACTACCCCTGCGAGCACTGGGTTCACCTGCGCACTACCAACCCGATCGAGTCGACTTTCGCGACGGTACGACACAGAAGCAAGATCACCAAAGGGCCCGGCTCGCGGGCGGCGGGCCTGGCGATGGCGTTCAAGCTGATCGAGTCAGCGCAGGACCGCTGGCGCGCCGTCAACGCGCCCCACCTCGTCGCCCTGGTCCGCGCGGGAGCGACCTTCATCAACGGCAAACTCATTGAACGACCTGGCGAGGAGGCCCAGCCCGAAGCAGCCTAAAAAATCTTGATCCACAGGTCTTGACAATAGCTCCGCTGCACGGCGCCGCGCCGCTGAAACCGCTGCCCGAACCGGTCGATCTTGAGCAGTACCGCGTCCGAAGACACACTCGCGTCGGTGGCCTGGTCAACGAATATCGCCTGGTCGCATGACCTTGGACGAGGTTTTCGGCACGCACAAGCCGCAAGAACCTAACCCGAATAGCTGCCGCCCGCCGGACCGATAGGCGCACTCGTCAGCACTGCACCACGGCGTGCCTCGGCCCGTCCCCCTGCGCCCCGAGCCCTGCCGGGTGCTCCGGCCGGCGTCGCCCGGCCGGCGGTCAGCCGCGGCCAGGACGCGCGCAACGGACCTGCACTTCTCGCTGCTCCCCAGGGCCTCGCCCGCCGACGCCTGCCCGGTGGTGAGCACGGGCAGGCGACGACGCTGGCGCGGAGGGCAGGGCGCCGATGCCTGCCGGCAGCGGCGCTTCGCTTTCCCTGCGGGCAGTGCACACCGCCGGGACGCTGCCGCACAGCCAGCGCGCACCCCGCCGTAGGCGCGCGCCTGGCCCCGCAGCCTGCAACGGCCTGCGTGATTTTCAGGCATCCAGCCGAGAACCGGCCCGCGACACCCGTCGGCGTGCTCACACGTGTTCACCGGGCAGTGCCTCGTCGGCCTGACCGCGCGAACCAGGCCCGGTCCGCGCTACCGTGTCCGGGGTGTCCCGCAAACGCCGCGGCCGCGCCCGGCGGCATCGCCACGCCGAGTTCGGTCCCGCGCTGCCGTGGTATGAGCGCGGGCCGGCCGGCGATGACGAGATCGCTGCGTTCGACGATGATCGGGACGCCGTCCGGCTGACCATCGCGGTCGAGCTCGTCGTCCGGGTGACCCGGCCGCAGGTGCTGCAGCGGTTCGCCGCCGAGGCGCGAGCGGCCACCGCGCAGGCGATCGGCCCGGACGGCTTCGGCCCCCTCGCCTGCCGTGCGGTCTGCCAGGAGGGTCTCGACGAGATCGCCGGCGGGCCCGCCGGGCAGTTGCGTTATCTCGCCAGCCCTGGCGGCGTGATTTCCGGCATCCCCGGCGTCGCCGTCGAGGCAGAAGCGATGACCATCGCCGCTACGCCGCCCGAGGTCGTCGCGGCGGTGCGCGAGCACCGGTCCGGCGACGTCCCGGAACCGTCCCGGCAGCGTGACTGCGGTGCGGGGCAGGACGAGGCGGCTTCGGCCGAGGGAGAGCCACCGTTTTGATCAGGGCGAAGCGGCGAATGGGTGCCGGGCGCCGATTTCTCCGTCAGTTTGACCGAAGCACCTGCTTGCGATAAACCCTTGTCATATCGCAAGGGAAAGAGGTAATGTGGAGACGGACCGGCCCGGCGGGGAGATCGGCAAGGACTACCGGGAAGTGGTCACGCACCTGATCGACAGCCAGGGCTGGGCCTACCTGCTGCCGATCGGAGGCGGATACCCGAAGCTGCCGCCCGCCGACCGGTCGAAGCCGCCCATCAGGGTGCCGATGACGGGACACACGAAAGGACGCCGGTTCCGCAACTGGGTGGCGGAGATCCGCCGGGCGGGCGGTCACTGGCCGCCGGGACGGCAGTAATGGCCGCGCGGACCAGCCAGCGGGAACCGGGACGATGATCAAGATGACGATGCGGTGCTGTGATGATGAAGATGAGGATGCGGTGCGGTGATGGAGTGCTACAGCGTTCACGTGCAGACCCTGGCGCCGGCGGGCGCCTTGCATTCGGTGGCTGAGGACGCGGCTGCGGACAAGCTGATGGACATGCTCGCCGATTACGACGGCATCGTCTCCGCCGGCGCCGGGCAGTGGGGCGCCACCATCAGCATCGAGGAGCCCGGCCCCGTGCGCGCCGCGGCCGTGGCTGCGGCGCTGGTGGAGTCCCTGGCGGCTGAGGCCGGGATGCCGCAGTGGCCGGCTGTGCGCATCGAAGCGGTCCGCGCGGACCTGCTCGAAGAGGACAACGCGCGTCCGACGCTGCCCGAGCTGGTCTCCAGTCCCGAGGCGGCCGAGATCCTCGGCGTGTCGGCGCAGCGCCTT
>DATIYI010000399.1:0-2283 GCA_035517695.1 Streptosporangiaceae bacterium | reverse complement strand
TCGCCGGCAACCAGGACCCTCATCGCTAGCCCCTCAGATTCCGCAGACGTGTTTCGGACCGGCAGCCAGGCGACCGCCCGCAGCATAGGACCCGCAACGCCCCGGTCCTGATACATCCGCGGCGACCTTTCATCACCCAGCCGCCGGTTAGTGACTTTTTGTAGTATCCGCATCACTGTACGTCGAACGTATCGTCATGCCCGTGAGATCCCAGCCTTGTAAGGCGCTCGCGTATCCTCGCCACCCGATCGGCGCTCATATGCAGCAGGCTTCCTGCGAGAGCGAACCGTGCCCTCGGGATCTTCCCTGACGCCCGGCCACGATCCGCGCGTTCGGCATGGCCCAGGGGCAGCTGACCGTCGAGGAGCTCGTCGGCCGCTACCGGCTGCAGTGCAAGCCGGTCCGCGACCTGCTCGTGGACTACCTGTGGGAAGGGCAGCCCGTGCTGGACTACGCCAGCCTGGACTCGATCTCCTCGTCCCTGGCCGGCCTGTTCTGGGCCAGGATCGAGGCCCTGTCCTCGGGCATCGCCACGCTGCGGCTGCCGCCGGAGGTCGCCCGCGCCTGGAAGGAAGACCTGCTGACCATCAAGCGCAGCGTCACCGGCCCCGACGGGCAGAAGACCGTCGCCACCCGCCCGCGGATCAACGCCAAGGACGAGCTGATACGCGTCCGGGCGCTCTACCTCGACATCGCCCAGCGGGCCACCGAGGAGCCCGGACGCTGGGCGCAGTGGGCAGTCCCGAGCCCGGTCAGCGACGCCGAGATCAACTGGGCCAGGGAACGACGGCGCCGCAAGGCCCGGATGGACCAGCGGACCCGCGAGCGGCTGCCCGTCCTGCCTGTCCTCACCCGCACCGCCGCCGGACGGAAGAACGCGACCGCCCGCCGGCTCCAGGCCGCCATGTCGGCGCCGCCCGGCGAGATCATCGAGGGCACCGGCGGGATACTGCGCCGGGCCGTCGCGCCCAAGGCCAACGGGCGGCACGTGTGGGCCGAGGACGCCGCCACCGGCAAGCGTCGCAACCTGTGCTACGAGGAAGAGGAAGCGTTCCGGGCCTTCGCCGTGATCGAGGTCCTGAGGCTGACCGGCATCCGCTGCGAGGAGCGCAGCCGCGCTAGCTCTGCCCGCTCATCCTCGCTCAGCGCGCCATCGCCCTCGCCTCGGTGGCGCTTGTCGGCATTGACCCGGCTGCCCAGAGTGCCTTCATTGATGCCCAGGTCGCGGGCCACCTGCGCGATCGGCTTAGCCGTCTCCCGGACCAGCCGGACCGCGCCCTCCCGGAAATCCGCATCGAACTTCCTGCGCGTTTCTGCCATCGCCGTCCTCCTTAAGGCGATGTCTCCACGCTACGAGGGGAAACCCACCTCCGCGCCAGTTCCCGGCCCTACACAATCTCCCGGTATACCCGGGTGGCGGCGGCCGCCTTCACAGGCCAGACCCACTCGGCTGCCCATTTGACGGCGGCCGCGCTACGCGACTCCCATTCGCAGTCGCACAGGATGGTCTGCAGGGCGGAGGCGATGCGGCCAGGAAGATCACGCGGCGCCGACGGGAGTGGGACCTTCACAGCTGCGGGACCGACATCAATGTCGGCAATTCCGTGCAGGTCCAGGGTAACAGCCGGCAGCCCCCGGCCGGCCGCCTCGAGGAAGGGCGCACCGAAGGACTCACGCAATGAGGTGAACAAGAGGACGGTTGCTGAGTCGTACAGGTGCTTCACATCCTCCCAGTTGACCGACCCGAGCAATAGGACATCGTCGGCAAGCCCAAGACGCTCGACGGCCGTATGCACTTGCCCGCGGAGCGGACCATCACCAGCCATGATCAGGCGCGCGGGCATGCTTCGACGGAGTTCAGCGAACGCCTGGACCGCAAGGACCGGGGCCTTGCGCGGGAGCAGTCTCCCGATCCAGAGCACGGCCGGAGTGCCAGTCGGTGGCGGGCGGGCATCGACGAGCCAGCCGGGATCCAGACCATCGGCCAGCATGAATCGAACGTCAGCAGCCCCGAGGCGTCGAGATGCGACCGCCGTCGCCGAATTGCACACGAAGGTTACGGCAGAGTGCCGAACCGTCTCGCGGCACCGGCTGCTCAGCTTTAGCAACGATCCGGTAGATGCCGTCCTCAGCGTCTCGGCCGGCCAGTCGCGGCCGAAGTAGCGCCAGTAGCTGGCAGGAGCTGTCTGGCCGCCACCTATCGGACCGTACACAAGGGGCACTGGCAGCCGCCAGAGCGGGCTGCCAAGGTGCAGCGATCCCCACGTCACGTGGTGTGCCACG
>DATIYI010000398.1:0-17702 GCA_035517695.1 Streptosporangiaceae bacterium | reverse complement strand
CATCCGCAGCCGCAGCTGCCACCGGATGCCCATCTTCTTCGTCACGGCCGCTCCCCCAGCGGGCCTGCGTAACGCTCACGCAGCGTCCTGGCCAGCAGGCGGTTCCGGAACTCATCCGACACGCCGGTGTAGATCGCGGTCGTGCTCGCGTAGGAGTGGCCGGCCTGGTCCTGCGCGAACCGCTCCGGGTAGCCGAACTCGATCAGGTGCAGAGAGAAAATGCCGCAGGCAGTGCAGATCCAGCACCGGATCCAGCCCGGCCGCGTCGCGCGCCTCCACGAACGCCTCGTTGATCGCCCGCCGGGACAGCCGGCCACACCGCTCGGTCACCCACAGCGCCGGAAGGCTCCCCGGGGAGAACAGCGGCCGCACCTCCTCAACCCACTGCTGCAACACCGGCACCGCCCAGTCCATCTCCGGCACCGTCAGCACCGTGCGCCGCTTCGGCGGGCTGCCGTTCGATGACTTGCCCCACCGCACGAACACCGCCCCGTAACCCGCGAACTGCGGCACCTGCGGATTCCGGCGAAGATCAGGAAGATCCAGGCCCCACGCCTCCCGGCGCCGCAGCCCGAACGCATAGACCACCTTCAGCAGCGCCGCGTCTCGCTGCGCCGCCAGCGCGCCCTTCCGGCCACGGGACCGGATCTGCTCCACCCGCCCGTCAGCCGCGTCGAACAGGGCCTGCACCTCGTCATAAGTCAGCGGGCGGCGGTGCGGCTGCCCCTCGAACTCGGTCACGTGCGCGACCGTGTTCCACTCATCCAGGATCTGCCGCGGCACCGACCCGAACTGCTCCAGGCACCTGGCCGCCCACCCGTAACGAGCGTCGGCTGCGTAGCCGCAGAACAGCCGCAGCGTGTTCTGGTAGTTCCTCGCGGTAGACACCGCGACCGGCGAGCTGGTGATGAACGCCTCGGCCTCCGCCGGCTCCCACTGCCACGGGTACTGGTTCGAGAACGCCGCGAACCGCCGCACCAGCTCCAGCCTCGGCCCGATCGTGTTGTCCTTCAGGAACCGCGCCCGCTGCTGCGTCGCCCACCCCTCCAGCATCGCCTCGAACACCGCCGACGACGGATCAAGATGAACGACCCCGTCCGCCAGCATCAGATGGGCGGCACCAGGAAGACCAGCCGCACGAAGATCACTCACGACGTTGCATCTAACACAACATTGATGCTTCTCGTCAAGCGTGAATGACTCCCCTGACGCCAAGCGGAAAGACCTAGCAGGTCAGCTAACACGCCGCCCACGCAGCAAGCGAAAGCCGCAGCCTGCTCGTCAGGCTGCGGCGATCAAGGTCTAGGGTGCAAGAACCTGGGACGGGGGTGGTTTCGGCATCCCCGTCCCAGCTCATCTCACCTTCTTGTCAGAGTCGTCGGGATGCTCCCGACGGACTCCCTTGAACGGCTCACCGTCAGACTTCACGTCCATGAACCGGCCAGTCTCGCTGTCCCGCTTGACCCAGCCAGCGGGTGTCTCCAACTGCGACCGGTCCCTGACCGCGCCCTCTCGGTAGCCCTTCCCCGTGTTTCTCGCCACAATGCTCACCTCCCTCCCCGCTTAGGCGCCGAGCCCGCTCAGCCGGTCTAGCTGGCGCAACTCGCCGCATCCGTCCCAGCGGGAACCGACCCTCGGGTGCGGCTCCCACCGCCCAGACACCGCAGGCGGCACAAGCCCACCCAGGTGTTGCATCTGATGCAATACCGCCCATTGACTAGCTGCAGCCGCTGGTGGAGCCGCAGCCTTCGCAGACGTAGCAGCTGCCCGCGGGGCGCATCTTGCTGCCGCAGGTGAGACAAAGAGGCGCGTCAGCGGTGCGGCCCTGCTGCTGCTCGATCAGCTCCGTGGATGAGTGCGCGTGGGCAGGCTCCGCAGCGTGCGGCAGCCGTTCTGGACGCTTTTGCTCCACGGGGGCGGACTGCGCCATCGCCTCCTGATCGGCCTCGGCCAGTTCGGCCGGATCTCCGCCCGCCAGCTGGGCGCGGCGCTCTGCCGCGGACAGGATGCCGAGTTCGGCGCGATCCTCATAGGACAGGTGGTCGAGAGCCAGGCGGCGGAAAATGTAGTCCATCACCGAACTCGCGATCCTGATGTCCGGATCGTCGGTGAGCCCGGCAGGCTCGAACCGCATATTGGTGAACTTCTCCGCCCAGGTCCGCAGCGGGACCCCGTACTGGAGGCTGATCGAGATCGCCACCGAGAACGCATCCATCACGCCCGCCAGCGTCGATCCCTGCTTGCCCAGCTTGAGGAATACCTCGCCGAGCCCGTCATCCGGATACCTCGACGCGGTCATGTAGCCCTCGGCGCCGCCAACGGAAAACGACGTCACCGTGGCGGTGCGTTGCTTGGGCAGTCGCCTGCGCACCGGCGGTGCCTTGTGCGGTTCGGCCTGCTCGCCGGTCTCGGCGATCGCCGTCGCGGAGCCCGCCACCTTTTTCCTCGCATCCGAGAGCGGCTGGCCCACCTTGCAGTTGTCCCGGTAAATTGCCAACGCCTTCAGGCCAAGTTTCCAGCCTTCAAAATAGATATGCTCGACATCCTCGACAGTAGCATGCTCGGGCATGTTCACAGTTTTACTAATGGCCCCACTGAGGAATGGCTGAGTGGCCGCCATCATCCGGACGTGGCCCATCGGCTTAATTGCACGCCCGCCCATCGCGCAGTCGAAAACCTCGTAATGCTCCGTGCGCAGCCCTGGCGCGTCCACCACGTGGCCGTGCTCGGTGATGTACTCCACGATGGCCTCTACCTGTTCGGGCTGGTAACCGAGATTCGTCAGGGCGCGAGGCACGGTCTGGTTAACGATCTGCATGGACCCGCCGCCGACCAGTTTCTTGAACTTGACCAGGGCGAGGTCCGGCTCGATGCCAGTGGTGTCACAGTCCATCATGAGGCCTATGGTGCCGGTGGGTGCGAGTAGGCTGCTTTGCGCATTTCTGTACCCGTTTATCTCACCCAGGGCGAGGCATTCGCGCCACGCCGAGGTGGCGGCGCCGAGGATATCCTTGTCCATGCCGCCATGAGCACGGACCGTGTCGTTCGCCGCCGCGTGCTTACGCATCACCCGTTCGTGCGCGGCAGCGTTCCTCGGGTACCCGTCGTACGGCCCGACCACAGCGGCAAGCTCGGCGGACCGCTTGTACGCGGTGCCTGTCATCAGGGATGTGATAGCCGCGGCGATCGCCCGGCCGCCCGCGGAGTCATACGCGTGGCCGGTCGCCATCAGCAGCGCGCCAAGGTTCGCGTAGCCGATGCCAAGCTGGCGGTAGGCGCGTGTGGTCTCGGCTATCTTCTGCGTCGGGAAGTCCGCGAATGTGATAGAGATATCCATCGCGGTAATGATGAGCTCGACCATCCGCACGAAACGCTCGGCGTCGAAAGTGTCGTCATCACGTAGGAATTTAAGCAGGTTTATGCTGGCTAGGTTACACGAAGAATTGTCGAGGTGGATATACTCGGAGCAAGGATTACTTGCGGTGATTCGGCCCGATTCAGGGCAGGTGTGCCAGTCATTTATGGTGCCATCGTACTGAATTCCAGGATCGGCGCAATCCCATGCTGCCTGAGCCATCTTGCGGAACAGCATCTTGGCGTCGGTGCGCTCGACAACTTCACCGGTCCGCCTGGCGAGAAGGTCGAACTGACCGCTTGACTCGACCGCTTCCATGAACTCGTCGGAAACCCGGACCGAGTTGTTGGCATTCTGGTACTGAACGCTCGTAATATCCTTGCCGCCCAGGTCCATGTCGAATCCGGCGTCACGTAGCACGCGGATCTTCTCTTCCTCACGGGCCTTGGTTTCGATGAACTCGCCGACATCCGGGTGATCGACATCCAGCACGACCATCTTCGCCGCGCGCCGGGTGGCGCCGCCGGACTTGATCGTTCCCGCCGAGGCATCCGCGCCACGCATGAAGGACACCGGGCCGCTCGCCGTACCACCGGAAGAAAGCAGTTCCTTGCTGGAGCGGATACGAGACAGGTTGACGCCGGAACCCGATCCGCCCTTGAAGATCAGGCCCTCTTCCTTGTACCAATCGAGGATTGAATCCATCGTGTCGTCGACGGCCAGGATGAAACAGTTGTGCACGCGAAGGCTGCCCGAGAGGTATTCACCGCTCTCGGTCTGGATGTCGTAGACATCCAGCGGACCAAGCGGCTCAACGGAGTGGATCTCGGCAAGCCGACGGTCCAGCCCGCCGACCTCTGGGTCGATGTACAGAAGACGATCGCCTGGGCGAAGCGACCCAGCCTCGACGAATACCCCTTCGCTCAAATCCTTGGCTCGCCAGACCAGGTGGTCGGCAGTTACATCCAGTGTGTATCCCGCCTCGGCGTGCAGGCGCAGCACGTCTTTTACGCCGTTGGCCTTGGTCGCGACGATTTGCGTCAAGCCGTGGACGTCGTAGACCTTGGTCCCCACGGCATCAGCCTCAACGAGCTTGCCAATGGGCACGAGCCCGGCTGGCGTGCTCACCGGAGCATCGTACGGCTGGCAGGCCGAGACTTGCTGCGGTGATGACGTTCCCACGTTGAACCAGACCGGTGAGTTGAAGCTGAAGATCTGGTGGATGAGGGCGTGCTTCAACTCGTGATCGAAGATTTCCACATCTTCGTCGGTCGCGAAATAACCGCTCTCCTTGCCGGTGGTGACGTAGGCGCCCGCGACACGGTCGACGAGTTGCTTGAGGCTCCACTCGCGCTCTGGCGTGCCAACGGCACCACGGAAGTACTTGGTGGTGACGATGTTGGCGGCGTTGACGGACCAAAAGTCAGGGAACTCCACACCGTGCTGCTCGAAGTTGACCGAGCCGTCGCGCCAGTTCGTCATGACGACGTCCCTGCGCTCCCAGGTCACCTCGTCATAGGGATGGATGCCTGCCTTGGTGTGGATGCGCTGGCTCGTCAGGCCACCAGCCATTCCCTTGCGCGCGCCCTTGCCGCTGCCATTTCGCCCGGCCCGGCCGCTCGCCGTCTCCGTCATTTCTTCCCCCTCCCGGGACCCGGCTGGGTCCTTCTTGATTCCTTTGAAGGGCGCCGCTGGCTGTGCGCGGCGCCGGCTCTCAACCGGTCGCGCATTGTCTTCCTGGCCGCTCAACGGGTCCGCACCGCCGCATCCACAAGCTCCGGCTGGCCGACGGCACTGCCCTGTTTAGCGGCACTGCCCTGTGTAGCGGCACTGCCCTGTGTATTCGTTGTGCCCGTTGCTCCACCGCGCGGCGCGCCGTCCGCTCGATCGCGCGCCACGTCACCTGCCTCCTCGCTTGCTGCGCGGCCAGCCGGGCTCGCCGAGTGATCGCTCGCGTCGACCGCGCCGCGATGGCTATCGTCCGCCACCGTGCTGGCAGCGTCCTGCTCGCCGCCGTCCTTGTGCGCGGAGCGAAGTTGGGCGATCTCCGCTTCGAAATCCGCGAGCGACGCGAAGCCCCTGTACACCGAGGCGAACCGCAGGTAGGCGACCTCATCGAGCTCGCGGAGCGGTCCAAGGATCGCCAGGCCAACCTCATGGGACGCGATCTCCGCACAGCCGCGTGCCCGGATCGTATCCTCGGCCCGCTGGGCCAGGACCGCGAGCTGGTCTTCGTCTACCGGCCGGCCCTGGCATGCCCGCCGCACACCTCGGATGATCTTGTCGCGCGCGAACGGCTCTGTGACACCGCTCCGCTTCGCAACCATCAAGATCACCGCTTCTTGAGTGGTGAACCGGCGGCTGCACTCGGTGCACGACCGACGGCGCCGGATCGCCGTGCCATCCTCGGCGGTCCGGCTGTCGATGACCCGGCTGTCTGGGTTTCTGCAGAACGGGCAGTGCACTTGCACCTCCGGACCGTGAACACAACTTGTGGAAGAACTACAGCAATGTAACTACTATATGTTGTGGTTACGGTACGACAGACACAGGCGTGGCCGCAAGCACAACCCGCCAGTCGCGTCGGCGCGCCCCGCCCGCACAAACGGACCCGCCGCAGCCTAAAACACGGATCCGCCACAGCGGGCGAGGTTACCGGTCGCCCCGGCGAATCGCCCGCGCTCTTGTCTGCGAGACGCCCTCTAGTCCTTGGGTACCCAGAGCCGCTGACCGACCGCGATCTCCGGGCTCGGTAGCGCGTTGATATCGCTGATCCGCTCTATCACGATCCTCGGGTCCGCGTGGGGTTCGGCGCGGACGGCGATCGACCAGAGCGTGTCACCTGGCCGCACGACGACCTGGGACATGTGCTTCTCGTACACGCTGGGTGATACACCGGACCCGGTGGCGGCCGCGCCCCCGGCGGCCGCCAGCCAGATCAGCCCGCCGGCGAAGACAAGGAAGCCAACAACCACCATCCTGCCGCGGCGGGTAAGCCTGAGTGGCGGTGTGGCGCCTCCGGTTGCAATCATCGCGGTCTCCCTCCGAATAGGCACACATGTTCGATCGTACGTGCGTTCGATCGAACACAGGTACGGTTGTATCGCAGGGGTACGACATTTTCCACAACCCTCGAACAGGTGTTTGAGGTGACGCACGAGAACCGCTAACGTCTGCTCCGTAAGGCACTACGGCCCGCGCGCCAGCAGGTCAGCGGATGGGCGACCCGCAGTCCCGCCTGGCGGCACTCGCCCATGAGCCGACCAGCGCGGTCACGAAGAAGGCGGCGCGGTCACGAACAAGGCGGCGCGGTCACGAAGGAGGCGGCGCGGTCACGAACAAGGCGGCGCCGTCATGAATAAGGCATTGCAGACACGTACCAAGGCAACGGCCATAGGGAGACGCAAAGATGAGCAGCAATGACAATGGCGGCCCGGCGCAGCGGAGCCCGGGCCGGCCGCGCAAGCACCCCCTCGACCCAGTGGTGACGCCGCGGAAGAAAGGGAAAAGGAAAAACCCGACCGTCGTGGAGTTTCCCGACCAGCCCGATCCCGCGCACGTGCTCACCTGGCGGCAGCGCCGGGTCCTGCAAGTGATCCGTGAGTCCGTACAACGCAGGGGTTACCCGCCGTCGATGAGGGAGATCGGCGAGGCGGTCGGCCTGACAAGCACATCGAGCGTCAGTTACCAGCTCTCCACCCTGCAAAGCAAAGGGTATTTGCGCCGCGACCCGAACAGGCCGCGTGCCGTCGAAGTCAGGCTGCCAGGCAAGCCGCCGGTGCGGGCGGACGCACTGACCGACGGCCTGGACGATGCTGTCGCCGACGGCATCATTGAACCGGCTTTCGCCGACACGGAGGCCGGGCGCGACACGGCGTACGTCCCGCTTGTCGGGCGAATCGCCGCCGGTGGTCCGATCCTCGCAGAGGAGGTCGTGGAGGACGTATTCCCGCTGCCAAGGCAGGTCGTGGGCGAGGGCACGCTCTTCCTGCTCAAGGTTGCGGGTGACTCGATGATCGAGGCTGCCATCGCTGATGGCGACTGGGTTGTCGTCAGGCAGCAGCCTGTCGCGGAGAATGGCGACATCGTGGCTGCGATGATCGACGGCGAGGCGACTGTGAAGACGCTCAAGCGCAGGGACGGGCATGTCTGGTTGATGCCGCAGAACGCTGCCTACGAGCCGATTCCCGGCGACGATGCCGCGGTGCTTGGCCGGGTGGTCGCTGTCCTGCGCCGCGTGTGAGCCGCCGGGCCGCGGTCGCCCGGTCGACCGCGAGATCCACAGGGTGATCGAGCGTGTAGATCCTGATCAGGGCTTGCTCGGGAAACGCGGGCAAGAGTTGGCGCCATCGGTGCAGATTCCGCCGCGCGTGAACTCGCCACCACCTCCCCCTCCGCCTGAATCCGGTGCGCAGCAGGAGGCGGGCGGGCAGCAGGGCAGCTAGACGCTCATGGTCATTCCGTCATCACTTCTCGGCGTAGCGCTCTTGATCGTCCTGTCCGTCCCCGGATGGCGTACGTACTCCGGCACGAGCGGGTTGTTCCCGCTCACTCGTATGCGCCGTTCCCGAAGCGCTCCGCGTTGTCTTCGTCATTACGGCCTGCCTAAACGGTCGGTGGCCGCGCTTGTTGCCGCCGGACCGCGCTGGTTCTTACCAAGTCAGATGCCCAACTTTTGTGGGCTGGTTCAGCATCCGTCGAGCTTCGCACGCGAGCACTATGTGCAACTCGCCTGGCGGACGCTCGCACTGATCGTCCTGGCGACGATTCTTGGGGCGGTGGTTGCTGATCCGCGTATCGTGCGAATACAGCGCCCCGTGGCAAGAACGCGGGTATGCCGACCGTTGAGCGGCTCGACCGACGCCCGGATCAGCCCGGTCTCGGCTTGGTACAGATCGGCTTGGTACAGATTGGTACAGAGTCGTGCATCTGTACGACGACAATCCAGGTCCGATCTTCGTGGGCGCTCAACTGGATGACCGGACCTACATCGAAGGCCGGCTACGCAGGGGTCGACCCAAAGCGAGCCAGCAGCCGTGCTCGGCTACTCGCAGGCGCGGGTCTCGCGGGTGCTATGCGGTGAACAGACCTGAGCATTGACCAGGTCCGCGAGGTCGGCGCGCCTCGGCGTCCCGATGCACCTGCTGCGGCCTGGCGCGCGCGGAGGGAGGGAGAGTCCGACGAAACGGCGAGAGTTCGGCAAAACGTTGGCCTGATGGGCCTCACCGCGCTCCCAGCGCCGCAACGGGCGGGGCTGCACGAGATAACCGCACCAACGCTGACCGCGATCACAGGGCCTACCGGCGGCTGCCCCGCGAAGCGGGCTGTCAGCGCCGCGGGAGAACCTGCCAAAGCGGCCACGCTCCTTGCGGTATCCCCCGGGTCAGTCAGGCACGACGTTGACCAGCTTGGGCGCCCGCACGATCACCCTCTTGATGCCGCGGCCGCCAAGAGCGCGCTCGACGCCCGGGGCGGCGAGCGCCAGCGACCGCAACTCGTCCTCCGAGATCCCGGGCGGCACCTCGAGCCGGTCCCTGACCTTGCCCGCCACCTGAACGACACACGTCACCGATTCCCTGACCAGCAGCGCAGGGTCAGCCGAAGGCCAGGCAGCCAAGGCAACCGACGGCGGATGTCCCAGGATCTCCCAACATTCTTCCGCGGTGTAGGGCGCGAACAGCGACAGCAGCACCGCGGCGGTCTCCGCGGCCTCGCGCACGGCGGAGTCGCCCGCACCGGCCCCGGAGTCGATCACTCGGCGTGCCGCGGACACCAGTTCCATCAGCCGTGCGACCGCCACGTTGAACCTGAAGCCCTCGACCAGCCGGGTGAACTCATCGATCACGTGGTGGGTCACCTTGCGCAGTTCGATGTCGCCGGTGGCGGGATCGGGCGCGCCTGGCTGGGCAGTTGACGCCGCACCAACGTCGGTGGCCAGCCGCCACACCCGGCCAAGGAACTTCACCGACGCGGCCGGCGAAACATCCGCCCAGTCGATGTCGTCTTCAGGCGGGCTCGCGAACACCATCGTGAGCCGGATCGCATCGACGCCGTGCGCCGCCACCTGCTCACCCAGATCCACGCCGTTGCCGAGCGACTTTGACATCGAGCGGCCCCGGTTGATCACTTGCCCCTGGTTGAGTAGCCGGGTGAAGGGCTCGGTGAACTCCAGCATGCCCATGTCGTGGAGCACCTTGATGAAGAAGCGCGCGTAGAGCAGATGCAGGATCGCATGCTCGACGCCGCCCACATACTGGTCGACCGGGCACCAGCGGTGTACGGCGTCGATGTCGAACGGCCCCTCCTCGTATGACGGCGAGCAGTACCGCAGGAAATACCACGCCGAGTCCACGAACGTGTCCATCGTGTCGGTGTCCCTGCGCCCAGGTCCCCCGCACTTGGGGCACTGCACGTTCACCCAGTCGGCGGCGGCCGCCAAGGGGGACACGCCCTTCGGCAGCAGATCCTGGCCGCGCAGATCTGGCAGCACGACTGGCAGCAGGTCGTCTGGCACGGGGATCTCTCCGCAGGACGGGCAGTGCACGATGGGGATCGGCGTCCCCCAGAACCGCTGCCTGGAGACCAGCCAGTCGCGCAGCCGGTAGCTGATCGCCGCCTTGCCCAGGCCTCGCTGCTGGAGGATCTCGATGATGCGGCCGATGGCCTCCGCCTTGGCCAGCCCGTCGAGCGGACCAGAGTTGATCACCAAGCCGTCGCCCACGGTGGCGACGCCGCTGTCGGCCGGATCCGGTTCGCCGGTTTCGAGTACGGCCCGCACCGGCAGCCCGAACGTCCTGGCGAAGTCAAGATCGCGCTGGTCGTGCGCGGGCACCGCCATGATGGCACCGGTGCCGTAGTCGGACAGCACATAGTCGGCGGCCCATACCTGAATATGCTCGCCGTTCACCGGGTTGATCGCATAGCGGCCAAGAAAGATCCCCGTCTTCTCGCGTTCGGCCGACTGACGCTCGATGTCGGAGAGCTTGCGGACTTCCGCCACGTAGGAACGCAGGCCATCATGGCGCTCCGGCGCGCACAACTCCTCGGCCAGGGGCGAGTCGGCCGCGACGACGAAGAAGGTAGCGCCGTACAGCGTGTCAGGCCGGGTGGTGAACACCGTTACTGGCTCGTCGCGCCCCTCGATCGCGAAGTGGACCTCCGCACCCTGGGAGCGTCCGATCCAGTTGCGCTGCATGAGCAGCACCCGCTCCGGCCATTCCCCTTCGAGTTGCGCCATCTCCTCGAGCAGCCGATCCGCATATTCAGTGATCTTGAAGTACCACTGGGTCAGCGTGCGCCTGACGACCTCAGCCCCGCACCGCTCACACCGTCCGTCGATCACTTGCTCGTTGGCGAGCACGGTCTGGTCGACCGGGCACCAGTTCACATATCCGTCGGCACGGTAGGCAAGGCCCCGTTCGTAGAAACGCAGGAACAGCCATTGATTCCAGCGGTAGTACTCGGGGTCGCAGGTGTGCAGGCGCGTGGACCAGTCGAAGGACACCGCGTAGCGGCGGAACGAGGCTGCCTGCGTCTCGATGTTGGCGTAGGTCCAGTCGGCGGGGTGCGCGTTGCGCCTGATCGCGGCGTTCTCGGCCGGCAGCCCGAAGGCGTCCCAGCCGATCGGGTGCAGCACGTTGACGCCGCGGTGGAACAGGTACCTGGCCACCGCATCGCCGATAGCGAACGCCTCGCCGTGACCCATGTGCAGGTCCCCGGACGGGTAGGGGAACATGTCGAGCACGTAGGCGCGCGGCCTGGAATCGGCTGGGTCATTGGACGCGCGGAACAGTTCGAGCTCGGCCCAGCGGGCCAGCCACTTGTCCTGAACGTTACGCGGGTCGTACGGCACGCCATCGGTCCGCGCGGTATCGGCGGCTGTCATCGTTCCCTCACGGCTTCTCGGTGTGCTTTAGGTGCTCCCCCGGTTCCAATGACCCTGCTTCAAAAGACGAAGCCCCCCGGTCACGAGGGGCAGCCGCGCCGGCGGCAGGGGAGCCGGGCGCGGCTAGGTGAGGAGCTGCCGGACGGGATGCACGCTGTCAGGGTAGCGCACGATGTGTCCTGCCAGGATACCGTCCGGTGATCAGGGAAGGCCAGCGGGCCGAGCCTACAGGCCGGTTACCGCCTTGACACGCCCGGACCTAGCGGCGTCGACGAGGCGTTCGTAGTCCTGCGGCAGGAACTCATGCCGAACGGCTCGCGCGGCGGTCTCAAATTACCGAAATAGGTGTCACCCAAGGCAAAAACTGTCAATGTTTTCGCCCCTTGACCGGGCCGTGCGATGCCAATATGGTCATCAGCAATCCGCCGGATGACTCTTCTTGAGCGCCTTCGGCGTGGCACTCTTCTTCGCCTGGGCACGCCCGCGTACGCAGCACTTTCAGTGAGATTCGGGGTCAAGCAAGCGTTTGCCCAGCGAAGGAATCCCCGGGGCGGGCCCCCGGGTTTGAACAGGGGGATCCGGGGCTCGCCCCGGCTTGCACAGGGGGATCAGGTGGACGTTCGCGGACCAGTGGCACGCATTTGGCCCGTTCGGGAAGTTGCTGCCGACCCATTGCATAAGAACAGCAATGTCGATTCCTTCCCCCGCCGATTCGGGTTTGCACCTGGCGGCCCAATCAAGTTCATCACTGCTTGCGCTACCGCGCGTTTGCACGGTGCCTTCTGCGCGGCATTCCTTGCGGTGCCGGCGGCGGCGCGGGGCGCCGTGAGAAGGCTGCGCCGCCACGTACGAAAGTGCGGCGGCACCAAGGCGGCGGACCGCACCTCTGCAGATCGCACCTCGGCAGCGGACTCCGGGGCGGCGCGCCGCAGAATAACCTCCGGCCGCAGGCATGGTCGTCATGCGGCCCCAGGCCGTCAAGCCAACACCGGCCGCCACGCGGCGGTCGGCAGGCGCGGCGCCATCAGCCCCCACGCAGACGCCGACGATCCTGCCGCAGGCTCAGCCCTCAGGGCGGTGCCGGCGCAAGCGGCGCCCCTGCAGGTGCCCCCACTAGCGGCGCTCCCACTGGCCCTGGGGCGGCCTGCGGCGGCGCGACAGGGAATGCGGGGGGAGTCGGCGATGCCCGTCGTCAAGCAATGGGCGACGGCGCCAATGGCGGCACTGCCACTGGTGCTGGCTCGGGCTGCGGCGGGATGGCCGCAAACGCCTGAAGACATCGCGGCGTCCGCCGCCCAACCAGGTGCCGGGCCACCGCCCATGGCGCCCCCGGCCACGACGCCACCAGTCACAGCGCCGCAGCACACAGCGCCTTACGGGCCTGCGGCAGACCTGGTCCGTGGAGTTGATCATGTTTGACGAGGCCATCGCAATCGCCGGGATCGCCTGCAGGTGCCCCGATGTGCCAGACCTCCAGTGGTTGTGGGATCTGGTGATGGCCGGTCGGCGAGCGTTCCGCCGAATCCCCCCGACGCGGCTCTACGGCGACTGCCACAACGGCGAATTGGTCGGGGGCATCGCGGCCGGCCTCAACCCATCGGGCCTGATCAGTTTCGCCCATGCCAACGGTCTCGGCCAAGACGACAGGCGTGGCTACAACGCCCCCGCGGCTGGGTTCCCGCTCGGTGAGGATGGCGGCATCGTCGCGCTGATGCGCACGGGGAACGCCCACGCCGCGCGCATACCTGGCTACGCCGACCTCGCAGGGTTTGCCGCGCTCGCCGCGCTGTGCGCGAATGCGCCGCAGGCTGCGGCCCTCGACTCCACCAGGGCGGGTATCGGCCAGATCATGGCAGCCGTGGGATTGGCCAGGCAGCTCAGGGCGGTGCTCGCAATGGCGCCGGGCATGCTGCCACCCACCACCGGATCGCAGCAGCACCCCGCGTCGCTTCGTGCCACGTCAACGGTTCGGGCGCGGCGCCGCCCCAAGCCGTGGCCCGGGCCGCCGAGGGTCGCGGATGTCGCGGCGATGGGGTTCGGCGGGGCGAACGCGCACGTGGTGCTCTCCCGGGTCGGCGGGCTGCGCGGCCGGCCGGCTCGCGCGGTACCGGCGAAGGCGGTCGCTGCGATGGGAGCAGAACTGGCGGACAGCGATGGCAACGGCGCGGCGGCGTCGGGTAGGGCCGTCAGTTCGGGTAGTACCGTCAGTGGGGGCATACAGGGATCACCCTGCGCCGAGGTCTACGCCTTCAGCGGCGACGATCCCACCGTGCTCGCCGCCACCTTCAGCCAGATCGCCGCGATCGCCGCGAGACTCTCCGATGGCGAGCGGGGCGACCTCGCCTGCCTGCAGGCGAGCAACGTCGCGACGGCCGGCAGGTTGCGGGTAGCTTTTGCCGCGGCAACTGCCGCCGAACTCGCGCGCCGCGCAGGATCGGCGGCCAAGCTCGTGACAACGCTGAGCCCGGGCCTGCTGCAGCACGAGGACGGCGTCTTCGCCGGCGACAGCGTGCGCGGCCGGATCGTGCTGCTGTTCACCGGCCAGGACCCGGCGGCCATGTTGGTAGGTTCGGCCGCGGGTCGCACGCGGGCTGGTGACGGTGGCGAACCGGCGTTGGCGACGCCCCCGCACGCGACGGCGACGCGGCAGGCCGCGGTCTGCCAGGGTGCGCCGCTCGCCTTGCGATGGCTCGACCAGATCGGCGTGACCGCGACCGCCGCTGTCGGGCACGATCTGGGCGAGATCGCCGCGCTCGTATGGGCGGGTTGCCTCGCCGAGGCGGATGCGGCGAGGCTGGTCGCGGAGCGAGCGCGGGCGGTAAGCGGAAACGCGATATCAGGAACCGCCATGCTAGGCCTCGCCGCCGACGTGGGGACCGCCCGGGCCCTTTCAGCGGACACCGATCTCGTCATGGCCTCGTACGACGGACCTCAAGCGCAGGTTCTCGCTGGCGCCGTGGCCGCGATACACATCGTCGCCGAACGCGCCGTGCGCGAAGGAATCACCGCGACGCTGCTGCCCCCGTCCCGCCCGTTTCACCATGCGACCATAGCCCGCTGCGCAGCGGCGCTGCGGCCGGTGCTCGAATCGATCACGATCGGCCCGCCCCGGCGACGTCTCATCTCGACCATCGCCGGCCGCGAACTGCGCCCGCGCGACGATATCGCCGCGCTCCTTTCCGAGCAGCTCAGCGGACCGGTGCGATTCCATGAGGCCGTCCGTGCGGCCGCGCCATGCGCCGACCTGTTCTGCGAGACCGGACCAGGCCGGATGCTCGCGGGCTTCGCCGCGCAGTGCTGCCGCGTGCCGGCGGTCAGCATCGAGGCTCCTGGCGGAGGGACCGGCCTGAGCGACGCGGCCACTGCGGACGCCGCAGCGGCATTGTTCGCGTCAGGGGCGGCGGGCAGCCTGGAGGCCCTGTTCAACGGTCACGTGGCACGGCCGGTCAGCATCTGGCGCGAACGCCTCTTCATCAGCACGCCGCCACGGAAGGACGGCACGGCACCGCCGCCACCCTCCGTATTGTCCGCCGAGTCGTCCGCCGCATCGTCCGCCTCCCAATCCGCGTCCGCCGCGGACCCGGTGCGCCCCATAAAGCACGCGACCGGCGGACCGTACCCCCCGCCGGCGCGTGGCCCATGGCGGATACGTGTCATTGGGCGGCAGCCGTTCGGAAAAATCATCCGCGAGGCGTCCGCCGACGATCCCTCAACTGGCGGATCAGGAAGACTGGCCGCTTCCTGCCGCTTCCTCGAGAAGGTCCGCGTGCACGATCCGGGCGTCGAGCTTGTCACTGACGCGACGCTCGGCCCAGAAACCGACCCGTATCTGGCCGACTACCGTTTCGAAGGCCGGGCCGTGTTGCCCGTTGTGCTCGGGCTCGAGGCGATGGCGCAAGCGGCGGCCGTACTCGCGGGCCAGCCGCTGAGGCAGACCACCGACGTGCGACTAACCAGCCAGGTGGCCCTCGCTGAGGACGGAACGGCACAGATCAGGATCAGCGCCTTGCGCCTTGGCGATGTGGTGGAGACCGTGCTGCGCAGCGCGGTGGACGAGTACCAAACTGACCACATCCGCGCTTTCTTTCCCGTGGCCTGCGCGACGCCGGCGAGCGCTTCCCCAGGGGCGGTCCCGGCCGGCGTGGCTGACGGCGGGTTGCTTGACGAGCTTTCGACAGGAATCGTCGACGGCGCGGAACTATATGGTCCGCTATGCGGCCACACCGGACGCTTCCGCCGGGTCGCGTTCCTGCCCAGCCTGACCCCGCGCAGTTGCCGCGCGCTCGTGCGCGGAGCAGACCACCTGCCCTGGTTTGGCCCGTGCGTTGCCGACGGGCCACTGCTGCTCGGCAGCCCGGCAGTAAACGATGCCGCCATTCACGTGCTGCAAGCATGTGTGCCGCATCGTCGGCTGGTCCCTGCCGGGTGCGAGAGCGTCACGGCGAGCGGGCACGCCGTCACCGGTGCGGTGGAGGTCCGCGCGTGTGAACGCCGCGCCAGCAAGGGCGAGTACGTGTGGGATGTGGACGCCGTGGACAGCGACGGCAGAACCGTGGTGGCGTGGGCGGGGCTGCGGCTAACCGACGCGGGACCGCGCCCGCGCACCCAGCCGTGGTCACCTGCGCTGCTCGCCGCATACCTGGAGCGATGCGCCGCCGCGCTCCACCTCGGCCCCGGGCTGCGGGTCACCGTGCGTGCGGGGCATCCGCGGGCGCCTTCTGGCGGCTGGGCGAGCGATGGGGGCCGCGGCGGCAACGCCGCTTCCCTTGCCAGCACGTTGCTCTACGAGAGACCTGAACGGGCGCGCCGCGCGCGCCGCAGCCACCTCGACGGGCTCACCCTCGCGGTCGATGCCTCCGCGGCCGCCGCCTGTGACTGGCAGCCGGCCGGCCTGCGCCATGACCCGCCGCTCCCCCGATCACCCGACTGCGCCGCGCTGCACAACGAGTTGCGGGAGCGCTGCGGCGAGCCGTCCGCCACGGTGGCCGCCAGGATCTGGACCGTAGTCGAGTGCATGTCCAAGGCCGGCCTGCCAGCGGGCTTGCCACTCGCGCTCGACGCGGTGCACGACGACGGCTGGGCGGTGCTACGAGCCGGGGACGCCGTACTCGCAAGCACGGTCGTCGCCGTCAGCGGCGTAACCGGCCCGCTAGCAGTCGCGCTCATGACGGTTGCCGGGCACCAGGACGACGCGGAGTGCGCACGCGGGCCAAGCCACGGAGGGTGCGGAGGCAAACAGTCACCGACCACCTGAATATCGCTGCGCGCTCGGCACGCCACGACCTGCCCTCTGCGCGACATGCGACCGCTGGCGTCGAGGACTGGGCGACCGTCTTGCTCGCTGGCCAGGCAGATGAATCCGATTGCTCATCGAGCTGAGTGAGGTGCGCATGCTAAGCCCGTTCGCCACCAATGACAGCCTTTTCAGGTTAATTCACGCGGCGCAAAGAGCACCGTCAGTGCACAACACGCAGCCCTGGTCGTTCCATATTGTCGGCGACGACCGGATCGATCTGCGCGCCAATCGGGCACGTCAGCTGCGGATCGCTGACCCGCGCGGCCGCGAGATGATCATCAGCTGCGGGGCCGCGCTGTTCAATCTCCGGATGGCCCTGCGGGTGGCCGGTCACGACCCCGTGGTGTGGCTGGTCCCCGATCAGGAGAACGATCCAGACCTGCTCGCGTCGGTCGAAATCGTGACGAACATGGCGCGGCCACCGACCAGCAGCGAACAGCGGCTATACGAAGCGATCGCACAGCGGCACACCAACCGTGCGCCGTTCAGCGCCCGCCTGGTCCCGATGTCCCTGGTGACCGAGCTTGAGCACGCCGCCTGGCGTGAGCGAGCCAACGTGTGGCTGCTGCACAGGCACGAAGTGAGGCAGATACTGCACGCCGCCAGGCAGGCCAGCAAGGCGCTGGGCGCCGACGCAGCGTACGTGCGCGAGCTGCAGCAGTGGATCGGCGACGGCGACGGCGACAGCGACAGCGACAGCCACAGCGACAGCCACAGCGACAGCGACAGCGACAGCGACAGCCACGGCGTGCCCGCCGCTGCCGTTCCGCAACCCAGGAGAGCCCCTGCCGGTGATCTCGGGCTTGGGTTGGCTGGCAAACGACGACGTGACCGCTTCGGTTCCCATCCGCGGCTGATGGTCCTTTCAACCGAGACCGATACGCCCTCGGACTGGCTTCGCGCTGGCCAGGCGCTTGAACGGGTTCTGCTGACGGCGACGCGTTACGGCGTGGCGGCATCTTTCCTCACCCAGCCGTTCGAGCTGCAGGATCGATACGCGACGCCCAATCACCGCCTCGTCACGTGGCTCAAGCATCCCCAGATGGTGTTGCGGCTTGGCTATGGGCCACCGGTGGCAGGCACCCCGCGGGAGGACCGCCCTGATGTGGTCGACTGCCGGGTCCAGCCCCCGCTGCCGGTTCGGCCGCGGCACACCGGCGGCGAGC
>DATIYI010000397.1:0-9593 GCA_035517695.1 Streptosporangiaceae bacterium | reverse complement strand
CATGCTCCGCGAGCACGACGAAAAGGCCGCCGCGGCGGTCGCCGCCGGCTAACACGCGCCGGTGCCGCGGTCCGAGTGCCGGCCAGCGCGGTCAGCAGCTACTACTTTGCGGTTCGCCGGAGCTATAGGAGTCCCGGGCCGGTACTGAGCGATCGCCGCAGTGGCATGCAGCAAGACCCCGTCGCTATCATCGGCAGCCGCCGCCGCCAGGGCTGCTTTCCGCTCGCTATCGAAGGTGCGTACGTCGACACGGCACGTATCGGAATTACGCCAGCACAGCTCCCTTGACGTCACGACCAGCGAAGGCTCGTCTCCCAGAACCTGACGCAAGTTGTGCAGCTCGCGGCGCAGGTTGGTCAGCGCCTGCGCATCGGTGGACTCGGGCCAGAACAGGCCGGCGATGCGCTGCCGGCTCTGGGGTGACCCGGCATGGCAGACCAGAAACGCGACCAGGACAACCGAGCGCGACGACTGAGCCCGGACGCTGCCGGTCCGGTCGTCGGTGATTGCCTGCTCCCCCAAGAGAGAGACATGCAACATATCGACATGGCCTCCTGACCCCTCAGGCTAAACCAACGACGTGTCCCGTAAAGGTCAGTGACCAGCTGTTCACGGGGGGAAGAACCCGGGCAAGCAGGGCTCCATTGGTGAACGTGAACGATGAGCCGGAGGCTCACCGTACGCGCTAACGCTCACCGGCCCGGGGGGATGCCCGGTGACCAGGACCTCGGACCCGTCAATGCCACCGGCTATCTTCGACCGGGGGCCGGCTCCGGATCTCCACATTACCTATGCAGGTTCTGCGCGGCGCCTCCATAGAGATGTTGCCTAAATGAGGGGTGGTCGGCGCCTGGTTGTCGGGCGCTAGCGAGCGTTTCGTGGCCTGCCCACCGGTGTGCCTGGCCGTAGCCCGGCGACCCGGGGCACAATCCCAGGGGGCAATCATGACCGAGATCGCTGATCCGACGTTTTACCGCACGCCGGGTGATGCCATCGCGGCCGCGCCAGAGGCGTTGGCCTATGTGGCTGCCTTCGACCCGCGGGCGGCCGCCAAGGACGCGATCGCCGTGCTGGACTGCGATGCGGCGTCTGCGACCTTCGGGAAGGTGGTGGGCTGGGCGGAGCTGCCGACCAGCGGCAACGAGCTGCACCACTTCGGGTGGAACGCGTGCTCGAGCGCGCTGTGCCACGGCGGGCACGCCGGCCACCACCTCGAGCGCCGCTATCTTGTTGTGCCGTGCCTGCGCTCGTCGCGGACCTACATCCTCGATACCAGGCCGGATCCGCGGGCGCCGCAGGTGATCCGGGAGATCGGGGCGGAGGAGCTGGCGGCCAAGGCCGGGTACTCCCGGCCGCACACGCTGCACTGCGGCCCGCAGGGCATCTTCATGTCCGCACTCGGCGGCGCCAACGGCAACGACGGCCCAGGCGGCGTGGCACTGCTCGACCACGAGACCTTCGACGTGGCCGGCGCATGGGAGGCCGAGCGCGGCGAGCAGTTTCTCGCCTACGACGTGTGGTGGCACCTCAACCACGACACGGTGATCACTTCAGAGTGGGCCACACCGTCCATGATCGAGAACGGCCTCGACCCCGACGACCTGCTCGGCCGCAAGTTCGGCCACCACCTGAACTTCTGGAGCATGTCTGGGCGCACGCTGACCCAGCGCATCGACCTGGGCGATCAGCACCAGATGGTGCTGGAGCTGCGGCCCGCGCACGACCCGGCCAGGACGTATGGGTTCGCCGGCGTGGTGACCAGCGTGGAGGACCTGTCCGCATCGGTGTGGCTGTGGCATAAGGACGGTGACCGCTGGGCGGTCCGCAAGGTCATCACCATCCCCGCCGAGCCGGCCGGCCCCGGCGACCTGCCGCCGGCGCTGAAGCCCTTTGGCGCCGTGCCGCCGTTCATCACCGACATCGACCTGTCGGTCGATGACCGCTGGCTGTATGTGTCCTGCTGGGGCACCGGAGAACTCAAGCAGTACGACGTGACCGACCCGTTCAACCCGCGCGAGACGGCCTCGGTCCGGCTGGGCGGTATCGTGCGCCGCCAGCCGCACCCCGCCGCGCCTGGCCAGCCGCTCGGCGGCGGGTCGCAAATGGTGGAGATCAGCCGGGACGGCAAGCGCGTCTACGTGACCAACTCGCTGTATGCGGCATGGGACGAGGTCTTCTACCCCGACGGCGTGGGTGCCTGGCTGGCGAAGATCGACGCGGACACCAGCAGCGGCGGCATGTCAGTCGACGTGCGTTTCTTTCCGCATGGGGATGAGTTCCGGGGGCTGCGGGTGCACCAGACCCGGCTGCAGGGCGGAGACGCCTCCAGCGACTCCTACTGCTTCAGCAGGTAACAGCCGGGGCATTGCCGGATAGGCAGGCGCCCGATGATGCAAGGGCACGCGGTGGTTCACGCCGGTCAGCCAGCCGCCGCCTGGGAGCCCGTCCCGGCCGTGCTGTCCGGCGCGGTGCTGGCCGGTGCCGGCCTGGTGGCTGCCGCGACCGTGGCCGGGGCGTGGCTGGCCCGCCGCCGGCCCGGGCAGCGGCAGATCTGGTTCGCCGCCGCCGGCGGTGCGCTGCTCATCATCGCGGGGCTGCACCTGCTCCCGGACGCGTGGGCGGGCGCCCGCAGCGCGCGGATCTGGCCAGGGCTGGTACCGATCGCCGCGGTCGCCGCGTTCGCGGCCGTGGGCCTGGCCGCCCGCGCCGGGTGCGGCTGCCAGGAACATAAGGAGCAGGCCAGCGGCGCGGGCACGGCGGCGGCGCTGGCGATCCACCGCTTCCTGGAGGGCGCCGCCGTCGCGCTGGCCGGATCGGCGGCGGTCGCGCTGGCGCTGGCCGCACACGCCTTCGGGGAAGGCCTGGCCACCGGGGCGCTGCTCGGTGGCCGGCCGCGCCGCCGGGTGGCGGGCTGGCTGGCCCTGATGTGCCTCAGCCCAGTGATCGGCGCCGCCGCCGCCGATGCCTTCCCCGTCCCGGCGGCTGCCGGGCCGGTACTGCTCGCTGTGGCGGCCGCAGTCCTCGCCCAAGCCGCCCGGGTGAGCCTACGCGCGGCCTTCCAGGGCCTGCGGCCCACTCGGCTTCTGCTCTCCCGTCCCGCCGCGACCACCACGATGGCCGCCATCGTCACCGTGCTGGCCGTGTATAGGGTCAGCTGACCTTGCAACGACCCGCCGCGCATGATGCCTGTGCTGCTGACACCAGGTCGGCCAGCCGCGACAGCCAGTACGGCCTGCGGGCGAACGAGCCCTCTGGCCCTGAGGTTGCTGATGCCCCACCGGGCGAGGTCAATGCCCGGCGCGTCCGCGCGCGACCCGAGCGGGCCGGCGGGAGCTCTGAGGGGTCGGTAGCCGTCAGTGTCGAGCTTGGCGAGTTCACCATCGATGTCGACGGTGTGGGCGCCGTAGAAGTGCACATTGCCGTGGTGGGCGGGCCAGATGCGGGAGAATACCTCCTCATTGATCTGCCGCTGATCACGTAGCGCGCCGACGGCGAGGCTGTGATATTCGGTGGCCCAAGATACTCGGTGACCCAGCACACGATCGCGTTGGTAACCACGGTCAAACACCGCATCTGCTCGGTTTGCTGTTCGTGGTGGCGTCGCAGCAGGGCGCCCTCGTTGGCGTAGGCAAGGTTGCGGCGCAGCGTTTGCACGTTCTCGCCTTTGTTCGGTTGCCTGGCCGATCACCAAGCTCGAATTCGACGTCCTGCAGAACCTGCTGCACGAACGTGAAGGCCGGGTCGTCAGCCGGGCGGCGCTGCTGGCGTGGGTTCGTGCCTTGAAGCAGCGGATCGTCCGGCGGGCGATGACGGTCCGCCGTGGGCTGGTCTCAAAACCCGGCCGCACGTCCCATGATCGACAATCTTCACCGAAGATCCACGCGGCAACGCCAGGCAACATCATGATTGCAGCACCGCCGTGCACACCGTTCATCTCAATGGCTACGCGTGGCGCGGTGGCCAATTCCATGGACTTTGGGCGTGTCTCCCACTCGCTGAGTTGTATCGCATTGTCTGTCCGTTTATCCGGTGGCCTGGCCGGGCCACAAATCCAATTTCTTGCCGCATCGTCTGTAATCGCCGTCCGCGCCCGGCGCGTCTTAAGTGGTCATTGATCGAACCCATGTGTTCGTCAGACGGCGGCGCCAGCGCGGTCGAGGTCCACCAGGACCGCCGCTCGGGCGCACCGGGTTGCGGTGTCGTCGGAGGGGGTCATGACGGTGCGCTCGGCAGCGAAAATAACCCTGGTTCCCGTGCTCGTCCTCGCGCTGGCTTGCCTAGCGGTCCCGCCTGCGTCCGCGGCGCCGCCGCCGAAGCCGGTGATCTTGTCTGGGCTGGATGAGCATGACGGCACCGTCGTCAAGTACAGGTCCACGTTCTACCTGTACGGGACGGAATACAAGTGCGGGTTCACCTGGCTGAAGGCGCGGACCCGGTTTTGCGGGTTCGCTGTCCGGAAGGCCCGCGCCCTCACCGGGCCCTGGTCTGCGCCTCGCCTGCTGTTTTCGCCGAAGGCGCTGGACAACTGGGGGCCGGACAAGGGCCGCACCTGGAACTGGGTGTGCGCCTCGACGGGTGCGGGCTGCTTCAACCCGCGGATGCTCCGCAGGCCCGACGGGGTGTGGCTCCTGTGGTTCAACGCCCCCCGCGACACCAGCGCCCATCACGTGAACGCGTATTACGTGATGGGCTGCCACGGCCCGGCCGGGCCCTGCGGCTACCAGGCCGGTGGCCACGGATTCACGCACAAGCCGGCCTTGAAGATCTGCGCGTACAACGGTGATTTCTCTGTCATCACCCAGGGCTCCGCGGCGGCGATCCTGTGCTCAATGGGCGGCGTCTCCGAGGAGAGCCTCAATCAATCGTGGACGGACGGCACCGGGGCAGGCACGAAGGCGATGGCGGGCATCACCCAACCCCCGGCCACCATCATCCCGGTCGGCGAAGGGGTGGGGGCCTACCAGCGCAGTGACGGCACCTGGGTGATGGTGTACTCGTCACCGGGCTGCGGCTACTGCTCTGGCCCGCCGTTGCTGAAGACGGTGGGCGGCGGGCCGGTGCGGGCCGGGTATGCGACCGCCCCGTCAATGACCGGCCCATGGACCGTCAGCGGCGTGCTGTCGGCGGCGTACTGCCGGGGGCAGCCTCGGACCGTGTTCACCATCGGGCGGACCGCGTATGAGTGGGTGGACCGGTGGGACGGGCTCGCCAACGAGAGCAAGGCAGCGATCCGGCTGGAGCCGATGACGGCAGACCCGTGGTCATGCCAGTGATCATCACCGCTGACGGCGTGGCGGGCTGCTGCTTCTACGACCAGGCCGGACGCCGTCCGCCGAGCAGGTGCGCACGTTCGAGCAGGCCCGGGCGGACGGAATAGCCTGGCAAATGTAATGAAAGAGAATGTAAGAAAACACGCGTGAAGTCCAGCCACGGCGGCCGGGCATTTTGCCAATCATCGCGGAGCGGGCGGAAGTTACCAGGTCCTGCGGCGGCAGCCCGGGGATTGACTCGCGTACGCGGTGAGGCAGCGGTCGCACAGGTACGCGTAGCTCTCAGGGACGCTTTCCGGTTCCCGGGTCCATCCGGTGTGCCCGCACCGCCCCGGGTCCGGCCAGCGTTGCACCACAGGCCCATTCTCCAGGTCGGCTCCGGCCTGCGCCTCGATCGCGTCGGCGAGCCGGTATCCTCAGCTAGCGAGTCCAGCGTGACATTTTGTTGGACAGGCGAACAATATGAGCCCGCGGGCTACTACCGGTAGGGCCGGGCTCGTTCGGCCGCTGCGGATCCGGCGAGAACACCTCGATGTCCCGCCGGAACGGATCGACCCCGGCGTGCTGGCCGGCCATCGGGAGATGCCGGTGCGGTGGCGTCACACCGCCGAGATCCGGGACCGCTACGGGTATCGTGACTTCGCCGCCCAGCCCGGCCGGTTCGCCTTCACCGCCTGGTTGTACCGGCAGGCCTGGGCCGATGAGGCGGCCGGGGATCTGGGCCGGGCCCTCCCGCCGTACGAGCAGACCCTCACCGACCGGCGGGGGATCCTCGGCCCCGACCACCGGGACACCCTGACCTCTGCGAACAACCTGGCCGCAGCACGCAAGAAGCGGCGGGAGTGAAGGCACATATTCCACATCTCCGCCAGACCATCTACCGTCGCCTCGGCCGCCATCCCCAGTTCGCGATCGGCCAGACGTCACGATTTCTCCCGACCATCGCCACGTCGGGACCTGGCCGGGGTGCGTGGTCGGGGCCTCGAGGCTCTGCCACCCAACCTTGCTCAACACCCGTCATGCGTGTACCAATCGCTTGGCTTCTGCCTGCGGCCCATCCGGCAGTACCAGGCCGACCCGGCTTTGTCGAGGCTGCTCCCGCCCTCCCCGGCGGACCCCAGGTCAGGCTGCCTCCAGCTTCACCCCACCGCTACGACGGCCGGGCGGAGAGGTCTCCCACCCCCCTCGAACAACCAGCGCTTCGTGGCGCACCACACCTGAAATTACAAGCTGACGGAAATCGATCAGAACCCCCGTGGGTTCGATGCAGGCGCAACTAACCGCGGGGTCGATGTGTTGGTGTCGTGCCTGCCATGACGCGCGGGCGCATCGTCGTGCCGTGGTCAGGCGGGAACCGGCCACGTGATTGTGCCGAGCGGAGGACGGCGGCGACGGTGGCGGGGCAGCCCCCGTGACGCGGAGCCCCGCCCACTGAGGGCGGTCAAGGAGATGAGTGGGCGGCCTACGTCGCGCTCGACACGTACGGCGACGACGTACCGCGGGATCGCCTACGGGGCGCGAGCCCTATGGCGACGGAGTGCCCGTAGCCGGACGTGGTAAAAACGCGCTGTGGAGTTGGTCAGTGGTGCGTTCGCCGCAGGGCAGCCGGTTCCGCGCCGGTACTCGTGCGAGCGCGAGGATTTCTCGTCGCCGTTGGCGTGGTCCGGGGTGCCAGCGGGTACCGTTTCGTTCGCGCTGATCGTCGATGACCCGGGCGCGCCGGTCGGCACGTTCGCGTACTGGCTTGCGCGTAGCCTGCAGGACGGTGGCCTCGCGGCGGACCACCGCGCACCTCGCGAGGTCGGGAACGACTTTGGCGAGGCCGGCTATCGGGTCCGCGCCCTCCGCGTGGTCACAGGGCACACCGGTACTTCTTCCGCCTTTACGCGATCGCGCGGGAAACCGACCATGCTAGCGGGCGCGGGTCGCAAGAAGCTCGACCGCGCGATCGAGGGCAGCATCGTTGCGGTCGCCGAGTTCGTCGGCACGTACGAGCGATGAGCGCCCAAGAGCTGCTCGACCAGATGCGTCGCGAGCTTGCGCCCGTTGAGCAGGCGATCCGCGCTCACCGGTATGTTGCTGTGCCCGCGTCTGAGGAGTCGCTGCGGTCGTTCGCCGCAGAGCAGTACACGACCTTGAGCAGCGACCGGCGAAGCTTCGCGCACCTCGCCGCACGTTTTCCCGAGGTGCCGGCGGGCGACTTCTTCCTCGGCCTGGCGCAGGGAGAGGGTGAGGCGCTCGCACGGCTGCTTGTGCTCGCCGACTCGCTGGGCAGCGACGAGCGCAACCTGATCGCCTACGAGCCCAAGCCCGGCTGTCAGGCGTACACGGCGTTCGTCTCCTGGCTGGCGCTGAACGGCTCGCGAGCCGACTTGGCGCTCGCATTCCTAGCCAACCTCGCCGCCTGGGGGGAGAATTGCCGGCGCCTGGCGGACATGCTGCACGGCCGCTGCGACACGTCATTCTTTGAGTTTTTCGCTGAGCCCGCGCCTGGGTTTGAGGAAATCGCGCTCGTGGTCGCCGACCAGGGCCTTGCCAGCGGCGACCCTCCGGAGCGCGCCCGGCGCGCAGCTCGTTTGCTGCAGGCCTACGAGTTGCTTTTCTGGGACACGCTGGCCGATGCGCTTTAGCGAGCAGTTGCGACAAGCGGCCGCCGAGGTCTGGAAGGCCCAGCACGAGCACCCGTTTGTCCGCGGGATCGCTGACAGCACCCTCGATCCGGAGCGCTTCCGCGTCTACGTGCGCCAGGACTATCTGTTCCTGATCGAGTACGGGCGCGTCCTCGCGCTGGCCTGCGCTCGCGCACCGCGGCTCGAGCTGATGGTGCGCTTCGCCGAGCTCGCGCACTCGACGTTGCGCACCGAGATGGACCTGCACCGCGCGTACGCCGCGGAGTGGGGGATCACGAGCGAAGAGCTCGAGCGCGAGCGCCCGCAAGCGGTAACTCGCGCCTACACGGACTTCCTGCTGCGGATTGCTGCTCTGGGCGACTTCACCGAACTCCTGGCCGCGCTACTGCCGTGCATGTGGGGCTACAGCGAGTTGGGTCAGCGACTTGCACAGCACCAGCGGCCGGCCGAGCAGCGCTACGCGCGCTGGATCGACATGTACTCAGGCGAGGAGTTCGCAAAGCTGGCTCGGTGGTGCCGCGAGCTCTGCGATGAGGCGGGCGCCGGGGCCGGCAAGGAAACCAGAGGGCGCATGCAAGACGCCTTCATCGCCAGCAGTCGCTATGAGCTCGACTTCTGGGAGTCAGCTTGGTGCTGTACCGCATGAATCCGTTATGCCTGACTCCGCGAGTTCCGTGCCTAGCCCATATGGCTGGTGTGAATCCCCACGGAACTATCACGTTGGAATCCTCAAAAACTGTCAGTGGAAATCCCCACAAAACGTCAGTGACGTGACAGACTCCGGGCCGCTCAAGTAGGCGACGGGCGGGACGGCGCTCGTGCCCGCCGGGAGGTGGGAAAGCGGGCAAGGCCCGGCGGCAGGGTGAGCGGCATGTGGAGCGTGAACAGCGCGCGGCCACGGTGGCCGCCCTGGCTGCGCTTCGGGCGAACGGACAGCTCACCGTGGCCGCCGTCGCCCGGGCGGCCGAGGGACATGGGGTCACGGAACGTAGGTATGGCGTTGGTTGTCCAGAGCCGGGCAGGGCGAGCAGCCGGCCAGGTTCGAGTTGACCGGCGAGGACATGGCCGAGCTGACGTACTGGCACGGCAACGTGGCCGCCTTTCGCCGCGCCCGCCCAGAAGCCCCGAGCCTGATGACCGTGTATCGCGCCGTCGCTCGAGCCACCACTCCTGGCCAGCGCGCGGGGATCGGAGGTGGCGAGAGGGGGCCCGTCGCGAATTCGACACCTACATGGCACGCGAGCCAAGTACCGGAACGAATGCTGGGAAAGCGACCATACCGAGCTTGCCGCCGGGGTCCTCTTGCCCGATGGGCAGGTCATCCAGCCGTGGCGTGATTTTGTCGCGAACGGCTGCTACCTGCGGTGTAACAACTTTAAGCAAAGACGAGACACCGCCGTGTGTGACGCACAGTAACGGCGCACGGAAAGGCCCCGGCCTTCCCCCAGCCGGGGCCTTTCCGATGGTGAGGTTAGCGATCGACGGCCCGGACGGCCGCGAGGATCGCCGAGTGGTGAGCAAGGCTGCCTTCACCAGCACCGCCACGCTAACCGTCGTCGCGGGGAACCTGTACCGGCTGCTGGCGCTCAAGCTGTCCTGCTATGAGCGCGCCACCCCGTCGACCCTGTGGCGCGACTTCCTCGACGCCACCGGCACCCTGCACATCGACGAGTCAGGTGTCATCTGCGCGCTG
>DATIYI010000396.1:0-27795 GCA_035517695.1 Streptosporangiaceae bacterium | reverse complement strand
CCAGGCCACCCTCGCCCGCTGGTGCCGGATTCGCAGCTACCTCGACTCCGCCACCGCCCACGGGCTCACCGCCCTGGACGCCGTCAGTGCCGCCCTAGCCGGCAAACCCTGGCTCCCGCCGCTCCCCGCCGGCGACCTGCTCGCAGCATAAAAACCCACAGGTGGCAGACACCCCTGAATGGACACGCCGCCTGGGCATGCGAGCGGCCACACTTACGGAGTGGCACGAATCATCGGCGTAGCGGATCCGGACGATGAGCGGCTCGCCGACTACGTCCGGCTGCGGGACGTGAACCTGCGGCGGAGCCTGGAGGCCGAGCGCGGGCTGTTCATTGCCGAGGGCGAGAAGGTGATCAGGCGCGCCGTGACCGCGGGGTATCCGGTGCGATCGGTGCTGGTGACCGGCCGGCATCTGGCCGGCCTTGCGGACGTTGCAGACGCCTGCGGGGCACCGGTCTATGTCGTCAGCGACCAGGTTGCCGAGCGGCTGACCGGCTTCGAGGTGCACCGCGGCGCGCTCGCCTGCTGCCTGCGGCTGCCGCTGCCGTCGGTGGCCGAAGTGACACGGGATGCACGGCGGATCATTGTGCTGGAAGATCTCGTTGATCACGGGAATGTCGGGGGGATCTTCAGATGCGCGGCGGCTTTCGGCGTGAATGCCGTGATCCTGTCGCCACGGTGCGCCGATCCGCTGTACCGGCGCGCCGTGAAGGTCTCGATGGGCGCCGTCTTCGCGATTCCCTACGCTCGCTTGACCGGCTGGCGCGATGGGCTGGCCCGGCTTCGCGCGGACGGCTTCACGTTGCTGGCCCTGACCCCAGATCAAGCCGCGCAGCCGATAGGCAAGGTCCCGATGGGTGAGCGGGCCGCGATCATGCTCGGTGCCGAGGGGGACGGGTTGTCCTCCCACTGGCTGGAGGAGGCCGGTCATGCCGTCTGCATCCCGATGAGCCGTGCCGCGATGGCCAAGGGCGTGGACTCGCTCAACGTGGTCGCGGCTGCGGCCGTCGTCTGCCACAGCCTGATGTCGGCGCCGGCCTGCCGTCAAAGATGAACGCCCTTTTACCCACGCCGTTTGCCAACGCCACCCATCCGCCCGTCCGAGGGTGGCCGTGGCTGCCTGGCCAAGCCGGCCGGCCCGAGCAGGGCGACGAGTGCCGCGCTGAGCGCGAGCGCGAGGCCGAGGATCTGTGCTGCGGCAAGGCCGAGCGGGGCGGGCAGTTCGCCGCTCTCGGCGGCCTCGTTCTGTGGCCGCTGACGCCACGAGGTGTTGCCCGCAGTGCCCGGGTCGGGCAGGGCCGGGATCGCGTTAGGCGTCTGCGGCGCCGTAATCCTGGGCAGCATGGGGGCGATGTGGGCCGGAAGTCGCGGCGCTGGGTACAGGCTCGCTGGCGGAATGCCACCCGCCAGGCCAAGCGGCGGCTGACTCGGCGGCTGAGCGGGTGGCGGCTGAGCGGATGGCGCTTGAGCCGGGGATGGTTGGGCTAGCGGCGGCCCCGCCGCGGGCAGCCTTCGCGCTGCGGGCAGCCTTCGCGCTGCGGGCAGGCTTCGCGCTGCGGGCAGGCTTCGCGCTGCGGGCAGGCTTCGCGCTGCGGGCAGGCTTCGCGCCGCGGGCAGGCTTCGCGCCGCGGGCAGGCTTCGCGCCGCGGGCAGGCTTCGGGCCGCGGCTAGGGGGCTTGGATATGCCGGGTTTCCCGCGGCGCCGACACCGACACCCGCGTGGCCGACACCGGTGTTGACGCCGCCGACACCGGCGGCACCGCCCACGCCACAGGCACCGTCGGCGCCACCGGCATTGGCCGCGCCACCGCTCATGCCGCGGCCACCGCAGGCGCCGATACCGCCCTGGCCGCTGGCCTCGCCTGGATAGGTGCAGGGACCCGTGCTCGTTACCGGACTTCGGCCTGCGCCAGTATCCATGCCATCCCCTGGGCCCCGCGACGTCGGCAGGGCCGCCGGTGCCGACGTGCACGATTGTGGCGTTGGGCCGCTGGACTCCGACGCTGAGCCGCCGGACTCGGTGCCGGGGCCACTTGCTTGCGGGCCAGGGTTGGCCAGCCCCGGGCCGGGGTTGCTGGGTACCGGGCTGGGGCTACGCGGTTGTGGCGTCGGGGCACTCGGTTCCGCGGACGGGCCATTCGGCTCCTGGGACGGGCCACACGGCTCCGGGGCCGGGTGCGCCGCCGTGCCCGGCGGGCCCGCCTCTTCGAGTTCTGCCGCGCCGACAGCGACCAGGACAACACTGCCTGCCGCGATGCGCTCGGGTATCCGCACCGTGACGAGAACGGCGCCCGTGCCCGCATCCATGGCAGCGGCAGAGCCACCGGCGGTAGTTACGGGCGCCCTGTTCCGGAAGGTGTCGAGCCTCGGGAGCGCTCGCCCTGCCGTGCCCGCGCAGGCGGCCGTCACCGTCACCCGCCCGCGAGAGGTGGCAGCGACAAACGTCAGGCCATTGGTCTGTGGTTTATCCGGACGGAGACGAATCAGGTCCGGACGAACATGGATCAGATATGAAGCGACACCGCCAGGTACGAAGGGGCCACCGCCGGCGGGTTCGAGGCAGATGCTCAGATGCGCTCTAGGTGTGCTGGCGAGTCTCGCGTGCGCGCCCGGCAGCCGCCCGGCCGGTCGCGCCACCAGCGCAGGCGCGCTCGGCCCGCCGCGACCCGCGGAGCGGCTCGATCCAATGGCGAATCCGCCGCACGCCATGGCGAAGCCGCCGCACGCGAAGGCGACGGCCACCGCGGCCACGCTCGTGACGAGTGCCGTGCCTGTGCGATTCTTCGTGACTGCCACGCGCGATCCCATGAGCCCCCCGAACATCATGTTTCACGCCGTCCACGTAAGCGTTCCCCGTGGCCCGGTGCTCAGTCATTTGCAAGCACCCCAGGGCGCGCAGGCCAAGTGCGCGACCGCGTGCGAGCCAGCAGGCGCGGAAGGAGGCAGGAACCTCAGGGGTGCTGGCTGCTTACCGAGACGATCTCACCCGTCATGTAGGAGGAATAGTCGCTCGCCAGGAACACGATCACGGTCGCGACCTGCCAAGGCTCGGCGCCGTGGCCGAAGGCCTCGCGGGCGGCCAGTTCGGCGAGCGTTTGCTCGTCCATCACCTTGCTCAGGAACGGATTCACGGCAAGGCTCGGCGAGACTGCGTTCACCCGCACCCCCGTAGGCGCGGCCTCAGCTGCCGCGCACCTGGTCAGCGCCATCACTCCGGCCTTCGCGGCCGAATAGTGCGCCTGGCCCCGCTGTGCGCGCCAGCCGAGCATGGACGCGTTGTTCACGATCACCCCAGCTCCCCGGGGGATCATCTGCCGCAGCGCGGCGCGCGTGCACCGCATTGTGCCGGTCAAGGTGACGTCGAGCACCCGGCTCCACTCCTCGTCGGTCATCTCGGTCAATGCCGCGCTGCCGCCGAGGCCCGCGTTGTTCACCGCCACGTCGATGCGCCCGTGCCGCGCTACTGCGGCGGAGAATAGCGCCTGCACCTGGTCTTCTCGCGTCACGTCGCAGGGCAGCGCCAGCGGCTGTGATCGCGACAGTGGCGCTAGCCGTTCTGCTGCCTCGAACAGACGCCGTTCATGACTGTCACTGATCACGACCTCCGCGCCCTCCTCGGCGCACCGCTTCGCGGTCGCGTAACCAATCCCCGCACCAGCCGCCGCCGTAATCACGACCACCTTGCCGGCGAGCAGGCCGTGGCCTGGCGGGTACTGTGGCTGCCCACTTGGTCGTGTCATCTCGGCCCCCTCGGTGGCGAATACGCGCTATTCCTGGAACCGACCGTAGCCGCCGCGATAGAAGAGCAGCGGACCGCTCGCGTGATGCTTGCCCAGGTTGTGCACGCGGCAGACTACGATGACGTGATCGCCCGCCTGGTACTCGACCTCGGTCGAGCACTCCAGCCAGGCGACCGCGCCGTCGAGCACCGGATGGCCGCCGGGCGACTTGGTCCACGTCAGGCCGGCGAATTTGTCCGCGCCCTTGGTGGCGAGCTGCAGGCAGATCTCCCGCTGGTGCTCGGCGAGGACGTTGATGCAGTGCCGGTCCGCTGCCCGCAACTTCGGCCAGGTCGTGCTGGTATGCGCGACGCAGAATGCGACAAGCGGCGGATTGAGCGAGACCGATGTGAAGGAGTTCGCCGCGAGCCCGGTTGGCCGGCTGGTGGCCGGGTCGATAGCGGTAACGGCGACGACACCGGTCGCGAACCTGCCGAGCACGCTGCGGAAGCGCATCGCGTCCATGCTGCCGAGCCCGCTGACCTGTACCGGTTCGGCAGGCTCCTCGGGCGAGCCGTCGTTGACGCTCATCGGTTCCATCGAATCACGCATGCCAGTATGCGCTGGTACCGCAAGGCCGCACGTGAGCGGCAGGCAGGGGTGCGCGGTCACCGTCCCGCGCAGGGGCGGCGGTTTCGCGCGTCATCCAACCTTTCTGCCGAGCGCTTGCCCGGGACAGAGGATCCGGAACAGAGGATCCGGAACATAGGATTCGGAACATAGGATCCGGAACATAGGATTCGGAACATAGGAGCCGTGGGTTCCCGGTGTCGAGCCTCGCGGTCGGCATCGTGGCCGCGCCGCCGGCATCGCAGCAGCGGACCCAGCGGCAGCCTCGCTGGCCGAGCGTGGGACCATCGCGGCGGGAATGCCCGTGCGGCCCGCGCTTGCTGACATGGGCGATGGGTGCGCGCTCGTGCCTCGCGGGCGCGCGACCTTGCACTGGACCAGCGCGAACGTCGAAGAAAGGCGGGGACCGCATGACGATGCCGCTCCGGATCGCGGTGCTCGCCAAGCAGATTCCCCGGATCGAAGATATGCGGCTTGGCGCGGGCGGCAGGCTCGCGCGTGATGCCGCCGAGGCCGAGACCAACCCGTACTGCCGCCGCGCGATCGCCAAGGGCGTCGAACTGGCGCGCGCGACCGCAGGCAGGTGCACGGTGTTCACTCTTGGCCCGCCGCAGGCGGCTGACGTTCTCGCCGAGGCGATCGCCTGGGGTGCCGACGAGGGCGTACTGATCAGCGATCCCGCCTTCGCTGGTTCTGACACCCAGGCCACGGCCCGTGCGCTGGCCGCCGCGATCGCCCGCGTCGGGCGGTTCGATCTCGTGCTGACCGGCCTTAACTCGGTGGACGGGGACACCGGCCAGGTCGGCCCGCAACTCGCCGAGCTCCTCGATCTCCCGCTACTGTCCGGGGTGCGTGAGCTCAGCCTGGATGGCGACCGCGTGACGGCCACCTGCGAGCGCGATAACGGCTTCGTGACCGCCGCGCTGCGGCTGCCCGCACTGCTCACCTCGGCGGAGCGCCTGTGCCAGCCTTGCAAGGTTGCGCCGGCCGACCGCGGCGATGCGGCGGGGCGGATCCGCGTGCTGTCCGCCGCGGACGTAGGCGGCGGGCCGTGGGGACAGCAGGGCAGCCCGACCGAGGTCGGCAGGGTGCGGGTGCTTGCGCAGGACCGCCGCCGCATGGTGCTGGCCGGGCCGCTCACCGAGCAGGCACGCCACGCCGCTGAACTGATCAAAAAGTCAGCGCAGCGGCTGCCGCACGCCGCGCCGAACACGCAGGTGCCGCTGGCCGGCGGGGACGGCCCCGTGGTGGCGGTGATCGGGGAGCCCGGACGGCCGCGCTTGACCGCGGAGTTGCTCGGTGCCGCCGCTGAACTCGCCGCCGAACTGGGCGGGAGCGTCACCCTGTGCACAGGCACCGGCAACGTGGACGGGGTGGACGGCGCAGTCGCCTGGGCGCAGGGCGCGGACACGGTGATCGCCCTGCGGGCTGAGCCGCGGGGAGATATTGTCGCGGAGGATGTCGCGGTCGCGGTAGCGGTATGGGCGCGGCCGCCGCCCGGCTCTGGCGGCGAGCGACCCGGCGCGCCCTGGGCAATCCTAGCGCCGAGCAGCTCGTGGGGCCGTGAGGTGGCAGGCCGGCTGTCCGTGCTGCTCGACGCCGGGCTGACTGGGGACGCGGTCGGCCTCGAGATACAGGGAGGCCGCCTGGTCAGCTGGAAGCCGGCCTTCGGCGGGCAGCTTGTCGCGGCGATAACCACGCGATCAGAGGTGCAGCTGGCCACGGTCCGGGCCGGCGTCCTACCCCTGCTGCTGCCGCGTGACGATGGGAGTGCCGCCGGCCGAGCCGCAGCAGTTGAAGACTTCCCTGTCACCCCGCGCGGACGGGTGACGGTCAGCGACCACACTACCAACGACGAGCCGGAACGGCTCGCGCTCGCGACCTCGCTGGTGTGCGTGGGCCAGGGCGTTGATCCCTCGCGCTACCACGAGCTACGCCCGCTGCTCGATGCACTCGGCGCGGAACTCGCGGGCACAAGGAAGGTGACGGACGCGGGCCGGCTGCCGCGCAGCCGGCAGGTGGGAATCACCGGCCGCGTCGTCGCGCCAGCCGTCTACCTGCTGCTCGGCGCCTCAGGCAAGTTCAACCACATGGTTGGCACTCGCAGCGCCGGCCTCGTCGTGGCAGTCAACAGCGACGCGGATGCGCCGGTTTTCGACGCCGCGGACATCGGGATCATCGGGGACTGGGCGGAGGTCGCCGCGCTGCTCACCAGCGAGCTAGCGGATGCGCCGCTCGACGTGCTCGCCTGACCACGCGGAGCCGCTCCCCGCGCCGCTGCGGTGACCACGACGACACCGATGACTGCGATGGCTTCGATTTCCCGGCGGCTCCGATATCCCATGGCTCCGACAACGCTGATGCCCATCCGCGCTGCTTTAGGATGCGAGCGTGGCGGTGGATGCGGTTATCTTCGACTGGGGCGGGACGCTCACGCCCTGGCGCAGGGTAGATTACCTGGCACTCTGGGGCCAGGTGTGCGCGGCACATCTCGGTGGCGATTCCGCGGCCGACGCCGCTGTCGCGCTCGTCGCCGCTGAGGCGGAGCTTTGGCGCAGCGCCGAGCGCGAACACCGCGGCGCGACCCTCGGCGACCTGTTCGAGCGCGCCGGTATGGTCCCCGCCGACGCGCTGCTAGCGAGTTATTTCGCGGCTTGGGAACCGTACACGTTCACCGATCCGGATGTGCCTGGCCTGTTAAGGGATCTGCGCGCACGCGACATCAAGGTCGGCGTGCTCTCCAACACCCTGTGGCCCAGGGCATGGCACGAGCAGATCTTCGCCCGCGATGGCGTTCTCGATCTGATCGACGGCGCCGTCTACAGCAGCGAACTCGGCACGACCAAGCCACATCAGGCGGCCTTCCGCGCGGCCATGAACGCGGTCGGGGCGGCCGATGCTGGCGCATGCGTCTTCGTCGGCGACCGGTTGTACGACGACGTCTACGGTGCGCAGTGCGCGGGAATGCGGGCGGTGCACGTTCCGCACAGTTCCGTTCCGCACTTCGCTGGGGCGACGCCCGATGCGGTGATCCAGGAACTGGCCGAGATCAGTGCGGTGATCGAGGCTTGGTGACGACACAGCCGCGGCTACTCGTGCGTGGCGGCAAGCACCTGGGCTACCCGGGCGGCCGCGCGCTTGGCGTAGTCTGCCACCGCGATCCGCTCGGCCCATGACCACCAATACCACCACGTGCCGTCGCGTCCGCACGCGGCGACGACGTGCTCGGCGAGCACGCTTGCGGCTGGGTTAACCACGAGTAGGCTCGGGATCCGGCCCGCTGGGGCCTGCAGGGTCGCGCCGAGGCCACGGCGCGTGAGCTCAGTGGCGAGCGTCTCGAGATAGCTGTGCTGCAGCTCGGCGGTGCCTCGGGCCCGTTGAGCTTCCATTGTCATCGGTGTCACCCTTAGTAGCTAGTCAACCCCGTAGGGTTGTAACGACTACAGCATGCCCCCACAGTTGATCGACTGCAACGTGCATTCTGAAATTCGCTTTGATCTCTTTGAACTACTAACGAAGATCGATGTTGATGGTCCGTGTGCGTGAATCATGGATCGTAGGAATGAATGGCACCAAATCGTGCGACGCGGGTAGCGGCCCGTGTGGCTGTTCTTGTTGGGATGTGCGGCAGTGCCTGTTGTCAGGGAGGTGACAGATGTCTGACGGACGCAGTCCGACGGTGCGGCGAAGAAGGCTCGCAGCGGAGCTTCGGAGGTTGCGTGAAGCCGCCCGGTTGACGTGCGAGGAGGTTGGCGAGCATCTCGAATGCTCCGCGTCCAAGATCAGCCGCGTGGAGACCGGGCGGGTAACTGTCGCACCGCGGGATGTGCGCGACATGCTCGCCGTGTATGGCGTCACGGCGGAAGAGCGCGAAGGGCTGCTCCAGCTAGCCCGCGATTCACGGCAAAAAGGCTGGTGGCACGCTTACAGCGATACGATGCAGCCCTGGTTTGCTACCTATGTCGGGCTGGAGGCGGCAGCCTCGGAGATCCGAAATTTCGAAATCGATCTTATACCGGGGCTACTGCAGACCGAGGACTATGCCCGCGCCGTGATCCGCGGCGGAAGTGTAAATGCGACGAATGAAGAGATCGAGCGCGGGGTAGCACTCAGGATGGAGCGTCAGCCCCTGCTCACCCGCGACGGCCCGCCGGAACTCTGGGCAGTGATTGACGAGGCGGCCCTGCGCCGCCGGGTCGCCGACCCCGGCATGATGCGCCTCCAACTGGATCACCTGCTTGAGCTAAGCGCCATTCCTAATGTCACGATTCAGGTGCTGCCCTTCGGCGCTGGCGCTCACCCGGCAATGGGAAACCCATTCGCCATCCTCGGGTTTCCTGAGCGAGCCGACCCCGACGTCGCCTACATTACCGATCTCACTAGCTGCCTGTACGTCGAGAACAACGAGGAGGTGGATCGCCATAACCTGATCTTCAATCATCTGCGTGCCACGGCGCTGTCCCTAGGCGACACGGCAGCATTCATCGTCACTATCCGCAAGGAGCTTTAACGATCGATCGAGAGGTGTGACAAATGACCGCGTCTGATCTTGTTCGCGCGGCCTGGCGGAAGAGTTCGTACAGCGCCCATGCTAACAGCAACTGCGTGGAGGTTGCGATGGCTGGCCGCACCGTCGCTGTCCGCGACTCCAAGAACCCGGATGAGGTTTACCTCGCCTTTGCAGGTGGCGAATGGCAAGCTTTCATTCGCGGCGTCAAGGAGGGACGGTTCGACCTTGCCTAGGGTCCATTCGACCTTGCGTAGGGTCTACCCGCGACATGTGTGAGGCTTAGCTAGGGGTTCCCCGGCCTGCCGCGTGCGGGGACTGCCGAGCCACAGCGCTTCGCGGCAGTCCGGGGAACGCGACCGTCGCCCCCAGCCACTGCGCGGCCCGCACCGCGGCGTCCTGCATGGCGAGGGCGCCAAAGGTGCGCAAGCTCTGGTCCTGCGACGCCGCGAGCCCCACGAGACCCAGGTAGGCGCGGGTGATCCCGTCCTCGAGCGCAGCCGTGAAGGCTGCCGCGGCGAGCGCGGAGGTGACAGGAAAAGGTAGCCGGTACGCGGCGGCGGCCGCCGCCGGTATGGCACCCTGCGCGGCCAGCATCGCGGCAAGCTGGTCACGCCGCGCCCGGTGGTCGTTCCACGCGCTCATTGCCTCCGCCTGCTGGGGCCCGGTCAGGTGCGCGCCCGCGACCCCATAGCCATACACGGCCGCGTGCTCGGCAGCGAGCGCATTCTGCAGGGCTTCGATCGCGGCTGGTGTCATCCAGCTATCCCCGCTTCCGTGCCTTCCGTGCCTTCCGTGCCCTCCGTGCCGCCCCGCGTCGCCGCGGGGGGCGTCACCGCGGGCGGCGTCACTGCAGCCCTCCGGTCGCCAGCGCGGCTACGTGCGTCGCTTCGCACGCGGCGATGCTCGCGAGCAACTGGGCCAGCGAGGGTGTGACCGTCCGCAATTGGTTCACGAGTATGGCGGCGGCGCCGCGCTCGGCGGATCGCAGCTCGGCGATGGCGGCGCCGGCGGTCTGAATGGGCGCGGACGGTGCCGGTGCCGGCGATGCACTTGCTGTCCGCGCCAGTTGGCTCGGGGATGAAGTGCCGCCAGGATTGATCAGCCTCCGTTGCAACGCCGCGAGATGAGCGGTGCTATCAGCGAGAAGAGGATCAAGCTGCCCGGCCAGATCTGGATGGGCGGCGAGTACCGCGGTGTACAGGCCGATCATCTTCTTCTTGGCGGCGATCGCCTCGCGCAGGATCGCCACATCCGACCCCGGGCTTGAGGCGGGCGTGGCACCGGCCACGGTCCGGCAGCCTGTCGCGGCGAGCAGGGGTACGGTAAGCAATGCGGCGAGTACCGAGCGCCGGGTGGCACCGCCCTTCACCGGAGGACCTCCTGACGCGGCATGGCGCCGTGAGAAGCTGGTTGTAGCAGGCTGACAGCCTTCAGAAAGAGGATGTAAGCATTTCATGGCGGTCCGCCCGGGACCGGCGCGACCCTCGCCACGCCTGAACCCGATCTACGCCGCCAGGTCCGGATAGGCTAGGTCGCGGCAGGACAACACGCCTGCGGGCGCTTGGCGAGGAGGTCGTAATGCGCGCTGGCTCCCGTCACCTACCTGCGCATCCGGGCGGCAGCGGCGACGGCAACGGCACATCGCGCGCGGCTGACCGTTTGGACGCGCTCGAGCGGCTTGCTGAGCCGGTGGTGCGCGCCGCCAGTATGGATCTTGAGGCCGTCGAACTAACGCCGGCGGGTAGACGCCGGGTACTCCGGGTGGTGGTGGACGCGCTCGGCGGAGCTGAACTCGATGAGATGGCACTCGTCAGCCACGCATTGTCGGCGGAACTTGATGCCGCTGGCATCATGGGCGAGACGCCATACACGCTCGAGGTCACCTCGCCGGGCGTCGACAGGCCCCTCACCCGGCCGCGGCACTGGCGCCGAGCCGTAGGACGGCTGGTCAGTGTCCCTCTCACCGGTACGGCGCAGGCCGTGTCCGGCCGGGTGATGGCGGCTGACGACGACGGTGTGGTCCTCGACATCGAGGGTGACCAGCGCGCCTTCGGCTTCACCGAACTCGGACCCGGGAAGGTTCAGGTGGAATTCCGCCGCGACGACATGGGGGAGTCTGGTGGACATTGACCTGAGCGTCTTGCGGAGCCTCGAGAGCGAGAAGGACATCTCGATGGAACTGGTGATCAAGGCCATCGAAGACGCTCTCCTCGTGGCCTACCACCGGACAGAAGGCGCCGCGCCCGCCGCGCGAGTCGAACTGGACCGCAAGAGCGGGCATGTGACCGTGTGGGCGGCAGAAACGGCGGATACAGGGCCCGAGGCTGACATCATCCGCGAGTACGACGACACGCCAAGCGGGTTCGGCCGTATCGCGGCAACGACCGCCCGCCAGGTCATTTTGCAGCGGCTGCGCGACGCGGAGGACGAACTGACGTTCGGCGAGTACGCAGGCCGCGAAGGAGATGTGGTGGCCGGCGTGATCCAGCAGGGCCGCGATCCACGCAACGTGCTCGTGGACCTCGGCAAGGTCGAGGCGGTGCTGCCGCCCCAGGAGCAGGTGCCAGGTGAGCGTTACGCGCACGGCGAACGGCTGCGCTGCTACGTGCTGCACGTGCGCAAGGGGCATCATGGCCCGTCCGTGACTTTGTCACGTACACATCCCAATTTGGTAAAGAAGCTGTTCGCGCTGGAGGTTCCCGAGATCACCGAGGGCGCGGTGGAAATCGCGGCGATTGCGCGCGAGGCCGGTCACCGGACCAAGATCGCTGTACGGTCACACCGGCCAGGCGTCAATGCCAAGGGGGCGTGCATCGGCCCCCTTGGCAGCCGCGTCCGCAACGTCATGACCGGGTTGCACGGCGAGAAGATCGACATCGTCGACTTCTCGGAGGACCCTGCCGAGTTCGTCGCGAACGCCCTGTCGCCTGCGCGCGTGACCCAGGTGGAGATCATCGATCCCGATGCGCGGGTAGCGCAGGTTACCGTGCCCGACTACCAGCTATCGCTGGCGATCGGAAAGGAGGGCCAGAACGCCCGCCTTGCCGCACGCCTCACTGGCTGGCGCATCGATATCAGATCGGACGCACCGGATACCGTTGCGGCGGTGCCCGATACCAGCGCGGTAACGCTTGATACGAGCGCGGCGGTGCCAGGTACCCGTGCGGCGGTGCCTGGTACGAGCGCGGTGCCCGTGCGCAGCACGTCAGGACCTGCGGATCCGCCAGATTCCGAGCGGCGGGAGGTCGCCAAGGACAGCGCGGGAGAGCCTCGCCTGGCCGGTTCCGCGGGATCCGCGGGATCCGCGCCATCTGGAGCCAGGGCTCAAGGGGAGGATGTCGCCGGGCCGGTGACAGGCGCCGCCGACGCGTCGGCGCGGTAGACTTGGGCGAGAATGGCCGAGCGGTGCGCCCGAGCCCGGTACGTACGTGCGTGGGATGCAAGCGCCGTGAGGCAAAATCCGGACTGCTTCGCCTAGTGGCGAGCGGGGACGCGATTGTCCCCGATCTCCGCGGGCGGCTCCCGGGCCGGGGTGCGTACCTGCATCCCGACCTAGGGTGCCTTGAGCAAGCCGAGCGACGTCGTGCGTTCCCGCGGGTGCTTCGCCGCCAGGGTCCGCTCGATGTCCGCCCGCTAGCCGACTATCTTGGCTAACAGGTAGCGTCCGCAGTCCGGGCGGAGGAACGACGAGCAGGACGAGACGAGCAGGACGAGTCGGGAAAGCAGGTCGAGATTGCGATGAGCGCCCGATGAGCACGCGGCGATGAGCAGCGCAAGCTGACGCCGGCCCGGAGCATGCCCGCCCCCGGACCGGTCGTGAGGTCTGGGTAGAGGAGAGCAGTGGCGAAGGTCCGGGTTTACGAACTCGCGAAAGAGTTCGGTGTGGAAAGCAAGGCCGTAATGGCCAAGCTCCAGGAGATGGGCGAGTTTGTGCGCTCGGCGTCATCGACGATCGAGGCGCCTGTCGTCCGCAGGCTCACGGAGGCATTCGCGGCCCCGCAGGCCAAGCAAGCAAAAGAACCAGCTCGTGACGCGCGGCGTGCCCAACGGCCACCGGCGGCGTCCACGCCCAGCAGTCGGCCGGGCGGTCAGCCCGATGGTCAGGAGCGCGGCGCCCGGCGGCCAGCGACGCCCGCGGAGCCTGCCGCTCCGGCGGCGGAGCAGGTGCCCATCATGCCAGGCGCACCAGCCGGCGCCCGGCCGGTTACGCCCCAGGTACCTGGTGTCCCCCTAGGCACGACCGATCGCGTTGCCAGCGGCGACGGTACGACCGGCACTCCCGGCACCGTCGGCCCGGCCGTCCCCGGCGGTCAGCGCGGCGGGACGGGCGGCCAGGTTGCTCCGCCCGTCCGGCCAGCGGACGGGCGGCCAGCGGACGGGCGGGCGGCGGCTGAGCGGGCGGCGGCTGAGCGGGCGGCGGCTGAGCGGGCCGCGGACGAGCGGCCCGCCGCGCAGCGGCCAGGACAGGCGGGCGATGCGGCGGGCTCCGGCGCGTCAGCAGGGCCCGCGGCGCCGCGGCCGTCGCCAGGCTTCCCGCAGGCGCGGCCAGGCAGTCCGGCTGGGGCCACGCAGGGTCCGCAGGTCCAGCGGCCGGCGGCGCCCAAGCCGAGCGCGCCACGCCCAGGAGGCAGGTCAGGAGGACGGCCGTCAGGCCGCCCAGGCACCAGGCCCGGGCCGCGGCCAGGCAACAACCCGTTCAGTTCTACCGCGACGGGAATGGGCGCTGCGCGCCCCGCCCCGCCACCTGGCGCCCCGCCCCAGGGGGGCGCGCCGGAGCCCGGTGCTCCGCACGGTGCCCCGGCGCGCCCAGGCCCGCCGCGGCCGGGAGCGCCTGGTCCAGGTCAGCCAGCTGGCGGCGCAGGCGCGGCAAGCCGGGGCGGGCAGGCTGGCGGCATTCCACGTCCGCCCGCGGGCCGTGGCGGTCCAGGTCGCCCACCGGGCCCCGGTATGCCGCGCCCTGGTGGCCCGCGGCCGAGCCCGATGAACATGCCATCGCGACCGGTTACTGGCCGCGGACCTGGCGCTGGCGGTGGCGGTGGCGGCAGGCAGGCTCCAGGTGGCGCGGGCGGCGTCCGTCCTGGTGGCCGCGGCGGCGCAGGCGGCGGCGCGGGCCCCCGGACGGGCGGCGGCCCGCGCGGCGGTCCTGGCGGCGGCGGCGGTCCTGGTGGCGGCGCCCGTCCAGGCGGCCCCGCGGGCCGTGGCCGGAGCGGGACACAGGGCGCCTTCGGCCGCGCTGGCGGCCGTCCGGCGCGAGGCAGGAAGTCGAAGAAGCAGCGGCGCCAGGAGTTCGACAACATGCAGGCGCCGTCGATCGGCGGCGTGCGTGTGCCGCGAGGCAACGGCCAGGTGATCAGGCTGTCCCGCGGTGCTTCGCTCGCCGACTTCGCCGACAAGATCGGGGCGAACCCCGCGTCGCTCGTCGAGGTGCTCTTCCACCTGGGCGAGATGGTGACGGCCACCCAGTCGGTGAACGACGAGACCCTGCAGTCGCTCGGGCTCGAGCTCAACTACAACGTGCAGGTCGTGTCCCCTGAAGAGGAGGACCGCGAGCTGCTCGAGTCGTTCGACATTGAGTTCGGCGAGGACGAGGGCGAGGACGCTGACCTCGTCGCGCGGCCGCCCGTGGTGACCGTAATGGGCCACGTCGACCACGGCAAGACCAAGCTGCTCGACGCGATCAGGCACACCAACGTGCAGGCGGCAGAGGCTGGCGGCATCACGCAGCACATCGGTGCCTACCAGGTCACCACCGAGGTCGACGGCCAGGAACGCAAGATCACCTTTATCGACACTCCTGGCCACGAGGCCTTCACCGCGATGCGCGCACGTGGCGCCGAGACGACCGACCTGGTCGTGCTCGTCGTCGCAGCGGACGATGGTGTGAAACCGCAGACCACGGAGGCGCTCAATCACGCCCAGGCGGCGGGAGTGCCCGTCGTGGTCGCGGTTAACAAGATCGACAAGGAGGGCGCGGACCCGCAGCGAGTGCGCTCGCAGCTCACCGAGTACGGGCTCGTCGCCGAGGAGTTCGGCGGCCAGACGCTATTCGTCGACGTGTCGGCGAAGGAGCGCGTCGGCATCGACGACCTCCTCGAGGCGGTCATCCTGACCGCCGATGCCGAGCTGGACCTGCGGGCCAACCCGCACCAGCCCGCTCAGGGTGTCGCGATCGAGGCGCACCTGGACCGCGGGCGCGGCCCGGTCGCGACGGTACTGGTCCAGCGCGGCACCCTGCACGTGAGCGATCCGATTGTCGCCGGTGAGGCGTTCGGCAGGGTGCGGGCCATGCTCGACGAGAATGGCGACGCCGTGACAGAGGCACCGCCGTCCCGGCCGGTGCTTGTGCTCGGCCTTGCCGCGGTCCCTGGCGCGGGCGACAGCTTCCTCGTGGTCAATGATGACCGCGTGGCCAGGCAGATCGCGGAACGCCGCGAAGCACGCGAGCGCAATGCGCAGTTCGCGCAGCGCCGCCGCCGCGTCACCCTCGAGGATTTGGAGAGCGCGCTCAAGGCAGGGGAGAAGGAAGAACTCCTGCTCATTGTCAAGGGTGATGTCTCGGGTTCGGTGGAGGCGCTCGAAGACGCGCTGCTGAAGATCGATGTTGGCGACGAGGTTAACCTGCGCGTGATCGGCCGCGGGGTCGGTGCGATCACGCAGGACGATGTCAACCTCGCCATCGCGTCCGACGCCGTCATCATCGGTTTCAACGTCCGGCCGGCCGAACGGGTGGGCGAACTCGCGCAGCGCGAGGGCGTCGACATCAGGTACTACTCGGTCATTTACCAGGCGATTGACGAGATCGAGGCCGCCCTCAAGGGCATGCTCAAGCCCGTGTTCGAAGAGGCGCAGCTAGGTACCGCCGAGGTCAGGGAGGTGTTCCGGGTACCGAGGATCGGCAACATCGCCGGCTGCATCGTGCGCTCAGGCACTATCCACCGGAGCAGCAAGGCACGCCTCGTCCGTGATGGCATCGTGGTCGCAGAAAATCTCACGGTGGACTCGCTGCGCCGGTTCAAGGACGACGTCACCGAGGTGCGTGAGGGCTTCGAGTGCGGTATCGGCATCGGCTACAACGACATCAAGATCGAGGATGTCGTCGAGACATTCGAGATGCGGGAGAAGCCCCGGGCCTGACAGTGCGCCAGTGGCTGGGCCACAGGGGCAGAGACAGGGGCCGCATGTACGTCGGCGTACTGACGCTGGACCTTCTGCTTGGTGACGTAGCGTCACTGAAGCAGAAGCGTTCAGCGGTCCGCCCGCTTGTCGCCGAGCTACGGCGGCGCTATCCGGCTGCGTCGGTGGCCGAGACCGGATATCTGGATCGTCACCGGCGCGCGGAAATCGGTGTCGCCGTCGTGTCGTCTACCGCCGCGTACGCCGGGGAAGTGCTGGCCGCCTGCGAGCGCCTGATCGCGGGCCGGCCCGAACTGGAGCTGCTGTCCGCGCGGCAGCGGCTGTTCACCGAGGAGGAGTGACCGATCATGGATGCCGCCCGTGCGCGCAAGCTCGCCGACAGCATCGCCCGGATCGTCGCGGAGATGCTGGAGCGGCGCATCAAGGATCCACGGCTCGGCTTCGTTACGGTGACGGACGCGCGGCTGACCGGGGACCTGCGGGACGCGACGGTTTACTACACCGTGTACGGGCCGCCCGAGGACCACGCGGCGACCGCGGCGGCGCTCGAGAGCGCCAAGGGCGTGATCAGATCCGAGGTCGGGCGCCAGACCGGTCTGCGGCATACTCCGTCGCTCACCTTCATTGCCGACACCGTGCCTGACAACGCCCGGCACATCGAGGAGTTGCTCGAGCGGGCCCGCGCGGCCGACGCCGGCGTGGCGCGCAGCCGCGAGGGCGCGCAGCCCGCAGGCGATCCCGACCCGTACAAGACGGCGGCCGACGACGCCGTGGAGAGCGACGCGGGTGACGAGTGGGGTGGCCGCGGCGGCCGTGCGGAAGGTGAAGGTGCGGCGTACCACCTTCGCCAATCCACCGGCGGATCAGACCGCGAAGCGGGATACTCCGCAACGTGAGCGTCGTCAGCTCGTCGGCCACCGCGCCGGACCTGCCTCCGAACCGTGCGCAGCATCCTCCGGATGGGAACCTGGCGGCCGAGTGGGCGCGGGCAGTGGCTGCCCTGGACACCGCCGACGAGGTGTGCCTGGCCTGTCATGTGCGCCCAGATGGCGACGCGCTCGGCTCCATGCTCGCGTTGGCGCACGCCTTGGGCGCCCGCCGGGAGCCCCCGGCGTGTCGCAACGGAAACGGTCAGGGGCAGCGGATCGTGGCATCGTTCGGCGACGATCCGCTGCGGGTACCGGATAACCTGCGCTTCCTGCCGGGCTTGGACCTGCTCACCCCACCAGGGGAGTATCCGGCCGAGCCGCAAGTGATGATCACGTTTGATGCCGCGAGCCTGAGCCGCCTCGGTGTTCTCGCGCCGTACGCGGCGCGCGCCAGCGAGCTGATCGTCGTCGACCACCACGCGTCGAACACCAGATTCGGCACCGTTCACCTGGTGGATCCGGCCGCCGCGGCCACGGCCGTGCTGGCGTGCGAGCTGGTCGACCGTCTCGGCGTGCCGCTGAACAGGCCGGTCGCGATGGGCTTGTATGCCGGGCTGGTGACCGACACGGGTTCCTTCAAGCATGCGTCGACGACGGCCGGTGTGCATGGGCTCGCCGCCAGGCTGCTCGAAACCGGGATCGAGCCTGAGGTGGTCGCGCGTGAGCTATGGGACCGCGCGCCCTTCGGCTACCTGCGGGTCCTTGGCGCTGCGCTCGGCCGTGCCGTGCTCGAGCCACAGCAGGCGGGCGGGCGCGGCCTGGTCTGGACAATGGTGAGCCGCGCCGACCGTGCGGCGCACGGCGTCGGGTACGACACGGTCGAGCCGATGATCGACGTGGTGCGCAGGACCGAGGAGGCCGAGGTGGCCATCGTCTTCAAGCAGGACGACGATGACGCCTGGCAGGTTTCCGCCAGATCCAAGGGAAATGTGGACATCGGGCGGGTATGCGTCAAGCTTGGTGGCGGGGGTCATCCGGTGGCGGCGGGCTTCACCTCGCGGTGGCCGGTGCAGGACGCCATCCAGCGGCTGCGCGAGCTGCTAGGCGGCGAGCCCGAGGGATGCTCTGCCGTGCCCGCCCGCCCTGCCGACGGGGCAGCGCAGGAGAGCGGCCGGTGAGAGCCGTCGGCTCAGGGCTGGTGATCGTCGACAAGCCGTCCGGATGGACCTCCCACGATGTCGTGGCCAGAATCCGTCGGCTGGCCGGCACCCGCCGGGTGGGCCACGCGGGCACCCTGGATCCGATGGCGACCGGCGTGCTGGTGGTCGGTGTGGAGAAAGCCACCCGGCTGCTCGGGCACCTGGCCATGGCGCAGAAGGCGTACACGGGGACGATCCGTCTCGGCCAGCGCACAAGCACCGACGACGCGGACGGTGAGATCGTGTCTTCCGCGAGCGCCGAACACCTGACAGATGACGAGATTCGCGCTGCCGCGGCGGCGCTGACAGGCGAGATCCGCCAGTTGCCGCCCCAGGTGAGCGCCATCAAGGTGGCGGGGGTGCGCGCGTACCGGATGGCCCGCGCGGGCGGCGAGGCCCCGCTGCGACCGCGCGAAGTAACGGTGACCGCGTTCGACGTCGCCGCGATAAGGCGCGGCGGCCCAGCCGGGGTGGTCGACGCGGACGTGTCAGTCACCTGCTCAAGCGGCACCTACATCCGCGCGCTCGCACGTGACCTGGGCGCCGCGCTCGGCGTCGGCGGCCACCTCGCCCGGCTGCGCCGCACCCGTGCGGGCCGCTACGACGCCGCGGCCGCGAGCACGCTCGACGAGCTCGCCGCCACCTTCAGCTTGCTTCCGCTTGCCGACGCTGCCGCGGCCGAGTTCCCGCGCAAGAATGTGACAACAGAGGAAGCCGAACGGGTGGCCCATGGCGCACCGCTTCCTGCCACTGGTCTGGCTCCTGGGCCGGTCGCCGTTTTCGGGCCGGCCGGCGATCTGATCGCACTCGTGACAGACAAGGGCGATCAAGCCAGGCCGCTTGCGGTCTTCGTGCCTTGAGCGCGGCGGCTGTGCGGCCGGGCTCCGGGCGCTGGCCCCGGCGGCGTGGGCCCCACGGCGTCTCGGCAGTGGCCCGCCTGGGCAGGGGCGGATTCGCGGCAGCAGAATCGACGCTAGCGTGTAGGGGGACAAGCCTCGGGTGCAGGAGCCCCGGCGAGGGGAAGGGAACGCAGCGTGCAGATTTGGCGCGGCCTTGACGACGTGCCAGGTGATTGGGGGACCGCCGGGCGCTCCGTCGTCACCATCGGTGTGTTCGACGGTGTGCACCTCGGTCACCAGCGTCTGGTCGCCCGCGCGGCCGAGGTCGGAGCGGCGGCTGGCCTGCCGGTCGTGGCGATCACATTCGACCCGCACCCGGACGAGGTCGTGCGACCAGGCACCCACCCGCCCTTCTTGTGCACGTCGCGCCGGCGTGCCGAGTTGCTTGCCGGGCTCGGCGTCGACGCGGTCTGCGTGCTGCCCTTCACGTACGAGTTCTCACAGCTTGGCCCCGACGAGTTCGTACGCGGCGTGCTCGTCGACCGGCTGCACGCCGCGAGAGTGGTGATCGGGGAGACCTTCCGGTTCGGCAATAAGGCCGCCGGTGACCTCGGCCAGCTCACCGAACTCGGCGAGAAGTACGACTTCGTCGCCGAAGGCGTGCCGCTGCTCGTCGATGCCGGGATCACGATCTCCTCCAGCTACATCAGGGAGCGGCTCGTGGCAGGCGACGTCGCGGGGGCGGCACGGGCGCTCGGCCGGCCACACCGGGTGGAAGGGGTCGTGGTCCGGGGTCACCGGCGCGGCCGTGCGCTCGGTTTCCCGACCGCCAACCTGGAGTGGCAGCCGCAGATGGCTATCCCGGCTGACGGCGTCTACGCGGGCTGGCTGGCCAGCTTCGACCCAGATGGCCGTCCGGAAGAGCGGTGGCCGGCCGCCATTTCGATCGGCACCAATCCGACGTTCGACGACGGTTACCCGCTTGCGCGCGCGGTCGAGGCGTACGCCCTGGACCGCGATGATCTCGACCTCTACGGTACGCATGTCGCCGTGGACTTCATCGCCCGGCTGCGCAGCACGGAGCGGTTCGCGGCGGTGGACGATCTTGTCGAGCAGATGCGCAGGGACGCCGATCAGGCCCGCGACATCACTATCGGCGGCACTATCGACGGCGGATAGTTGACGGGTACCGCCGTGGTACGGTGGAGTGCTGCCGGTGAACAACCGGCTCCGGTTTGCTGCACCCTCAGGTGGCAGGCCGCGGGGTATTTTATAGCCCGCACTTCAGCATCCCCGGTACATGGCAAGCCCGGTACAGGCAGGCTCAGTACAAGGCAGGCTCAGTACAAGGCAAGCACAGCCAAAGCAAAGGAGCGACGTGCCGCTCGAGACCGCCGTCAAGAAGACGATCATCGCGGAACATGCGACGGGTGAGGGTGACACCGGTTCGCCGGAAGTCCAAGTCGCGCTGCTGACGCGGCGGATCAACGACCTGACCGAGCACCTGAAGGTGCACAAGCATGACCATCACAGCAGGCGTGGCCTACTGCTGCTGGTCGGCCGCCGCCGCCGGCTGCTGAAGTACCTGGCAAAGGAAGACATCGCCAGGTATCGGCAGCTGATCGAACGTCTCGGTTTGCGTAGGTAAACGTGCGCGGTGGGAGCGGCCGTGGGCCACTCCCTCCGCGCACGGCACAAAGGCAGTGCCCAAATAAGCAGTGCCCAAATAAGCAGTGCCCAAATAAGCAGTGCCCAAGGGGAGCGCGCAAAGGGGAGTGGACGGCAGCGGCGGGTAAGAGCGCAGCGGCACAACCACAGCGATACAACTGAAGAACGTGACACAAGAACGTGACACAAGAAAAGGATGTCCCGCAGCCCGGACCCGGCATGCACAGGGCCGGTCCTCGGTAGTGGTTCTCGGCTCGATGCACCTGGCTAACAGATGCACATGGATTTGGTGCGGCAGGAGCCGAGAGCTTCGATCGAAGACCGGCCAGTGGTTGACATGGCACGCCACGGCTGGCCGGCGGGCCCGCGCGGGACTCCAAGCACACAAGGAGGTCCCACCCGTGGAGGGTGTGTACAGCGCCGAAGCCGTTATTGATAATGGGCGGTTCGGCACCCGCAAGATCCGTTTCGAAACCGGCAGGCTCGCCCGTCAGGCGGCCGGTTCCGCGGTCGCCTATCTGGACGACGAGTCGATGGTCCTCGCGGCGACCACCGCATCCAAGCATCCAAGGGAAGGGCTCGACTTCTTCCCCCTCACCGTCGATGTGGAAGAGCGGATGTACGCCGCGGGCCGCATCCCTGGCTCCTTTTTCCGCCGTGAGGGCCGGCCGTCGGAGGACGCCATCCTCACCTGCCGCCTCACCGACAGGCCGCTGCGCCCGTCGTTCGTCAAGGGCCTGCGTAACGAGGTGCAGGTCGTCGCGACCGTGATGGCACTTGACCCGGAGCACCTTTACGACGTGATCGCCATCAACGCGGCGTCGCTGTCCACGCAACTGGCTGGGCTGCCCTTCTCCGGCCCGATCGGCGCCGTCCGGGTCGGGCTCATCGACGGCCAATGGGTCGCCTTTCCTACCCACGCCGAGCTTGAGCGCGCCACTTTCGACATGGTCGTGGCAGGCAGGATCGTGGCGGGCGCAGCCGAGGACAGCGGCGGCGCGGGTGACGTGGCCATCATGATGGTCGAAGCCGAGTCGACTAAGCAGACACTTGCCCTGCTCGCCGCCGCGGCGAATGGCCAGGGCAGCGCCATCGCGCCGACCGAAGAGACCGTGGCGCAGGGACTCGACGCGGCCAAGCCGTTTATCAGGGTGCTCTGCGAGGCGCAGGGGCAGGTCGCGGCCGCGGCGGCAAAGGAGACGGCCGATTTCCCCGTCTTCCAGGACTACCAGCAAGACGTCTACGATGCGCTGACCGAGGCGGTCCGCGGCGAGCTTGCGCAGGCGCTGACCATCGGGGGCAAGCAGCAGCGCGAGGCGGAGACCGACCGGGTCAAAGCGGTCGCCATGGAGAAGCTCCAGGGCGCGTTCGAGGGCAGGGAGAAGGAGATTGGGCACGCGTTCCGCGCGCTGACCAAGAAGCTCGTGCGCGAGCGGATCATCTCCGACGGTGTGCGGATCGACGGTCGCGGCACCACCGACATCCGGCCGCTGAGCTCGCAGGTACATGTGCTGCCCCGGGTGCACGGTTCCGCGCTCTTCGAGCGCGGTGAGACCCAGGTGCTCGGCGTCTCCACGCTGAACATGCTCCGGATGGAGCAGATCATCGACACGCTCAACCCAGACCGCACCAAGCGCTACATGCACAACTACAACATGCCGCCCTACTCAACCGGGGAGACGGGCCGGGTGGGCTCGCCCAAGCGCAGGGAGATCGGGCACGGCGCGCTCGCGGAGCGCGCGCTCATCCCCGTGCTGCCAACCCGTGAGGAGTTCCCTTACGCGATCCGGCAGGTGTCAGAGGCGATCGGATCCAACGGCTCCACCTCGATGGGCTCGGTCTGCGCGAGCACGATGTCGCTGCTCGACGCGGGTGTGCCGCTGAAGGAGATGGTCGCGGGGATCGCCATGGGCCTGATCCACGAGGGGGGCGACTACGTCACGCTGACCGACATCCTTGGCGCCGAGGACGCGTTCGGTGACATGGACTTCAAGGTGGCCGGCACCAAGGACGTCATCACCGCGCTCCAGCTTGACACCAAGCTGGACGGGATTCCCGCCTCGGTGCTCGCCGCAGCGCTCAAGCAGGCCAAGACCGCGCGGCTGACGATCCTGGACGTGATGCGGCAGGCGATAAGCGCGCCGGGGGAGATGAGCCCGTTCGCGCCACGGATCATCACGATCAAGGTGCCCGTGGACAAGATCGGCGAGGTGATCGGCCCGAAGGGGAAGATGATCAACTCGATTCAGGAGGACACCGGCGCCGAGATCACCATCGAGGACGACGGCACGATCTACATCGGTGCCACCGACGGCCCCTCGGCCGAGGCCGCGAGGTCTGCGATCAACTCGATCGCCAATCCGCATATGCCGGAGGTGGGGGAGCGTTACCTCGGCACCGTGGTGAAGACCACCACGTTCGGCGCCTTCATCTCGCTGCTTCCCGGTAAGGACGGCCTGCTGCATGTCTCGCAGATCCGCAAGCTCCACGGCGGCGTGCGGATCGAGAACATCGACGACGTGATCAAGGTCGGAGAGAAGATCCAGGTCGAGATCCGTGAGGTCGACGACAGGGGCAAGCTGTCGCTGGTCCCCGTCGAGGTGGTCGAGCGCGAGGCCGCCGGCGAGGATCTCGGTGGCCCGGCCCGCCTGCAGGGCGGCGGCGGCCGAGAGGACCGCGGCGACCGAGAGGACCGCGGCGGCCGAGAGGACCGCGGCGACCGAGAGGACCGCGGCGACCGGGGGGATCGCGGTGGCAGTCACGAGCAGCGCGACGGCAACCGCCGTACCCGTACCCGTTTTCGTGGGAACCGCGACCAGTGACGACGAGCCCCCAGCCCGTGCGGCGCACCGTGCTGCCCGGTGGCCTGCGCGTTGTCACCGAGTCGCTGCCGTCGGTCCGCTCGGCGGCATTCGGAATCTGGGCCGGCGTCGGGTCGCGCGATGAAGGCGCGGCCCACGTCGGCGCCACCCACTACCTCGAGCATCTGCTGTTCAAGGGCACGAGCAGGCGTACCGCGCTCGACATTTCCGCCGCGATGGACGCGGTCGGCGGCGAACTGAACGCGTTCACGGGCAAGGAGTACACGTGCTACTACGCGCGCGTGCTCGACGCCGACCTGCCGCTCGCGATCGACGTCGTCTCCGATATGGTGACGTCCTCGCTTATCTCCGTCCAGGATGTGGACGCCGAGCGCGGCGTAATCCTGGACGAGATCGCGATGAACGACGACGATCCTTCCGACGTCGTACACGAGGCGTTCGCCGCGCAACTGTTCGGCGATACACCCCTTGGCCGGCCGATCCTCGGCACTGCTGAATCAATCAACCGGATCACCCGTGCGGAGATCGCCGAGCACTACGCGGTGCGTTACCGGCCGCAGAACCTGGTGGTCGCGGCGGCGGGAAACGTTGACCATGACGGGGTCGTGACGCTCGTCCGGGAGGCGTTCGGTAGCGTTCTCGGCGATGCGAACCCGGCGCAGCCACGGCTGTCCGGGCCGGGCGCCGAGGTGGCCCCGGCGGGTGTCCGGCTGGTGTCAAGGCGGACCGAGCAGGCGAATGTCGTGCTCGGCACCGGTGCGTTCGCTCGCACTGACGAACGGCGGTTCGCCCTCGGCGTGCTGAACGCGGCGCTCGGCGGAGGCATGTCGTCGCGGCTGTTCCAGGAGGTCAGGGAGAAGCGCGGCCTGGCCTATTCGGTCTACAGCTTCGTCTCGCAGCACGCGGACAGTGGCATGTTCGGCGTCTACGCCGGCTGCCTGCCGGCCAAAACCGACGAGGTGCTCGCCATCTGCCGCGAGGAAATCGAGAAGGTGCTCGCGTCCGGGCTCACCGAATCAGAACTTGACCGGGGCAAGGGGCAGATGCGCGGATCGACCGTGCTCGGCCTCGAGGACCCCTCGTCACGGATGAGCCGTCTCGGCAAGAGTGAGCTCGTCTACCCGCGGCTCGAACCCGTCGACGACATCCTGGCCAAGATCGAGGCGGTGACCCAGGACGACGTGTGTGAAGTGGCCGAACTCGTTCTCGGCCAGCCGAAGGTGCTCGCGGTCGTCGGCCCGTTCGACGAAGACGCGGACTTCTCAAACGCCGTCGCCTAAGAACCGGTGATCAACGTCGGCGTGCTCGGCGCCAAGGGGCGGATGGGCGCGGAAGTGTGCCGCGCGGTCGGCGGCGCGCCGGATATGGAACTGACAGCGGCGGCTGACGTCGGTGACCCGCGTGATCAGCTCGCCGCCGCCGACGTGGTGGTGGACTTCACTCACCCGGACGCGGTGATGGACAACCTGCGCTGGTGCGTCTCCCACGGGCGGAACGCGGTGATCGGCACGTCCGGTTTCGACGAGGACCGGCTCGCCGCCGTGCGATCGTTGCTCGGCACGGCGCCCGAGGGCCGCGTGCTTGTCGCACCCAACTTCTCCATCGGGGCGGTGCTGATGATGCGGTTCGCCACCCAGGCAGCGCGGTTCTTCGAGTCCGCCGAGATCGTCGAACTGCATCATGCGGGCAAAGTGGACGCCCCGTCCGGAACCGCGGCGAGGACCGCGTCGTTGATCGCCGGGGCCAGGTCGGCGGCGGGTCTCGGCCCGCCGCCCGATGCCACGACGACGACGCTGCCCGGCGCGCGGGGTGCCGACGTTTCCGGTGTGCGTGTGCACGCCGTGCGCCTAGCCGGGCTGGTGGCGCACCAGGAGGTCCTGCTCGGCGGTCATGGCGAGGTCCTGGCCATCCGGCACGACTCGCTCGACCGCGCATCGTTCATGCCAGGGGTGCTCGCGGGGATCCGCGGCGTCGATGCGCTGGCCCCGGGTCTCACCGTCGGCTTGGACACCATACTTGGCCTGGACTGATCCGGGTCGGCTTATCCGGTGCGTGCGCTGGCTGATCCGGTGCGTGCGCCAGCTTATCCGGTGTGTGCGCTGGCTGATCCGGTGCGTGCGCTAGCTTATCCGGTGCGTGCGCTGGCTGATCCGGTGCGTGCGGCGAATGCGGCAACCCGCCGCGCGCTTATAGTTGGCCCGGCCCGTGTCACGCCGACATGGGATCCGCCGGTAACGATGCCGCCGTGACACGGTGCCGGAGTTTATGAACGGCCCCAATAAGCAACGAGAAGGGCTCTCCGCTTCTCGCAGAGCCAGATTGCACGGTGAACGGAGAATCTCCGCTACTCTCCGCTACTCCGTGTCTCTTAGTGCCCTTCCCGTTGTTTTCACTCGACCAGAGCGCGGCCGACGCCGCCAGGGACGAAGGTCCTCTGCTTTATCCGGGGCTCTATCCGGGGCTCTATCCGGGGCTCTATCCGGGCCGTGAACCCGGCGGCCACAAGTCTGGATCTCCAGCGGCTACGAATCGGGCAGACCGAGATCGAGGCCTGGCTGCTTCGCGCCACCGTCGACCTCGAGCATCTGACCTGTGCTGTACGAGCCCGCTGCGGCAGGTTCGTCACATGCGACATGTAACGTCGAAACGCATTACACTTGCTCTCGTGCCAACCCGTGATACTGCCCTGCGTTTCGACGCAGGGCGGTACAGCCTGAACCTCGCCGCGACCTTGGGCAGCCGCACATCTGGCCGTCCGGTCGAACGGATCGGCACGACCGCGCGCCTGGCCGAATGGTTCAGCCGCAGCGGGCTCACCGTGCCTTCGATCCCGGTCGCGTCGGCCGACCTCGCCGTGGCGCACGAGCTTCGCGACGCCGTCTGGCGGCTGGCCCATGCCAGGCTTGACCGGTCCGCTCCCGGCCAGGCCGCCGTGCGATGCGTCAACCGGGTAGCAGCGGCCGCACCGTTGCCACCTCCTGAGCTCAGCATCAACGGAGCAGGCGCGCTTGCCCGGGTTCGCCCGCCTGCCCCCGATGCCCCGACCGCGCTCGCCGTCGTCGCCCGCGACGCGATTGACCTGCTGACCGGGGAGCAGGCCGCAGCGTTGCACGCGTGCGCGGCGGACGGCTGTTCGATGATCTTCGTTGACGAGAGCGGGCGGCGCAGGTACTGCGATCCGTCACGGTGCGGCACAAGGACGCGCGTAGCAGCCCTGCGTGCCCGCCGCCGCGCAAGCTGACCGGCCGCTCCGCACCCTGCGCGGCGCGAACGCGGTCGGCATGCACGCACCGCTGGGCTCGCCGATCACGCCGGAATCGAGATCGGAGGACTCGCCGAGACCAGGCCTGGGTCGACCTGGATCCGGTGCACGCCAAGCGGTGCGAGCATCGCCTTCATCGCCCGGTCGTTCAAATGTATCCACTCCTGGCCTTCTCCCATGACCTCGGCCAGACGGGCTTCGGTGGTGAACGCGATCCCGGCGCGCTCCCCGCTCGGCAGCCGCCCGCACCGCAGGCAGACCATACCTGATCCCGTTCGCACCGGCACGATCATCAATCCCCTCGCGTTCACGTCTGCTGCCGTCAGGCACGAATCAGGCGGATCAGGCACATGCAAACGGAGCCTTGACGGCCTAGCGTTCATCGCTGACGAAGTACTCACAGGCAACCGTGCGCGAAATACCCGCGCCGCGCCAGCGATCGCCGGACCCAAGGTGACCAGCTTGCGCACCGTGGAACCTCCTTGTGCTCAAGGGGCGGCGTCATTCAGCAGATCGCCTTGGCGGCGTCCGCGAGTAGCGCAAGTCCCTGGTCGAGCTCGGTGGCGGTGATGGTCAGGGGTGGCAGCAACTTGATCACCCTGCCCTCCGGGCCACAGGTTTCGACCAGCAGGCCGCGTTCGAAGGCGGCGGAGGATACCTTGTCGGCTAGCTCGCCGTGCTCGAACGCCAGGCCGTGTACCAGGCCCCGGCCGCGTGGCCGGATTGGGGTACCGGGGACGGATTTGGCGAGTGTGGTGAGCGCGGTGGCGATCCGCTGGCCCTTGGCCAGCGTGTCGCGCTCCAGGGCGTCGTCCCGCCAATAGGTCCGTAGGGCGGCGGTGCCTGTGACGAACGCGGGGTTGACGCCGCGGAAGGTACCGTTGTGCTCGCCTGGAGCCCAGATGTCCAGGTCCGGACGGATCAGGGTGAGCGCAAGCGGAAGGCCGTAGCCGCCGATCGACTTGGACAGGCAGACGATGTCCGGCATAATGCCTGCGTTCTCGAAGCTGAAGAACGGGCCGGTCCGGCCGCAGCCCATCTGCACATCGTCGACGATGAGCAGGATGCCGTGCCGCTGGCACAGATCGGCCAGGCCGCGTAGCCATTCCGGGCGGGCGACCCGGATGCCGCCCTCGCCCTGGA
>DATIYI010000395.1:0-7755 GCA_035517695.1 Streptosporangiaceae bacterium | reverse complement strand
GCGCGACGAACCGCTCGCCCGCCTCGGCCCGCGCATTGTCGAGAAGGTAGCGGTGGTCCGGGGCAGGCGCCGACACGCCCGGCGACGAGGGCGCGCCCGGCGAGCCGACAGCCTGCGCGGGCGGGGCCGCGGTAGTGGCCGAGCCGGTGCCGGGGTCGTACGGCGACGAGTTCACGGCTACATCCTCCCCCTCACCCGTGCCGCACCATGACGACGCGGGATGAATCACTGCTCCGGCGGATCATCGGCCCGCCCGCGCCGTGGAACGGCCCGCTGCCCAGGATGTGGTGATCCCGGAACTCAGCGAGCTGCCCGAGCGGTTCGGGCACTTCGACCTGGCGCTGCTGCCGACCAACGGCCTGTGCATCCGGCCCGTGAACGGCCAGCAGGTGGTGATGAACGCCACCCAGGCGGCCGAGCTCACCGCCGTGCTGCGCCCGGACGTGGCCATCCCGCACCACTACGCCTTCACCAGCGGCTGGCTCGGCGACCGGCTGATCACCCGGTCCGACCCCGACCCCCGGCACTTCGCCGAGGCCGCCCGGCGGCTGGCGCCAGCCACAACGGTCCTGCTGAACCCGCCCGGCGGGCGGGTGCGTATTCCGTGACCGCCGCCGCCCGCTACCTGCCCGGAGCCCGGCGACCTGCCGGGCCGCCCCGGCCGATGATCGCGGTCGTGGACGCCAGGACCGGTCGCGCCCGGGAGCTGCGAGCCGCGACCGGGGAACCGGCCGCGGCCGTCCGCCGCGAGCCCGGTGTGCGGTGCCAGAAATTAGATCGGTCCTGTTCATCATGGTTTCCTTTCCGTGCGGATGGCCGGGTGTGGTGGATGGTGCGGCCCCCGCCCTGCAGCATGTAGGTGATCTCGGGCACGCCGTGCTTGCCCGGGGCGGCGGTGACGGTGACGCCGCCGATCCCGGTGTGCTGCCAGGGTGCCAGCACCCGGACGTCGGTGAAGCCGTGATCTCGCGCCGGGGCGGCGACCGTCTGCGGCACGGCGACCGGAACGCCGGGGTCGCGGTAGCCGGCCAGCGCGTCCAGGTCGCAGTGGTCGTAGTGCTCGTGGGTGATGATCACGCCGTCGAGCTCGGGCAGCGCCCGGGCAACATCGGCGGGGAAAGCGAACGGGGGGGCCGCCCCCCCGGCGGCCTGGCTGCGTGACCCCAGCAAGCCCATCGAGCGGGCCGAGGCTTTGCACCAGAAGGCCGTGACGGCGATGCAAGCCTTCGCCGGCACCGAGGAAGAAGTCGCCCGCATCTTTGAGGAGCTAGCCAGCGGGCATCCTGAGCGCCGCGACGAATACCGGCGCACCGCAGAACAAGCACGCACGAAAGCACGCAGAGCCCGCGAGGCCTTGCGCACATTCACCGGCTGACATCCGTGCTGGCCCACCAGGCCATCCTCCGCAGCGATCTGGCTGCCAAGTTCGACGCCCTGCCAGGCCGGTCTCCGTGATCGTCCACACGCTTCGCGGAGGCGGCACGTGCCGGTAGCCGGGCAGTTAGGCGCGGCAGGCGAGCCGTCAGCAATCACCTGGGTCCAGCAGCGCCGCCTGGACGTCATACCCGAGCCCGTCCGCCACGCCGACCGCGGCGCCAACGACCCGGCCGAGCCCTGCCGCGGCTGCGACGGCCAGTAGCACGTCGGTGATCTCGTCTTCGGTCGCTCCCGCCGCCAGCGCCCGGCTGGTACCCCATTCCAGGCAGACCGCCGGGGATCCGATCGCCACCAGCGCCCCCATCTGCACCAGCGCCGCGGTCTTGGGGTCCATGACCCAGGCCCCGGCCTGGCCGAGCCCAAGCCCGGCCTGGTCTTGGACGGCTCCTTCGTCGATGATCGCCAGTCTGCGCAGGATCTCCTGGAATCTCACCGTCTGGCCCATATGTATCTCCGCTCGTCCCGGGCGCCAAATGCCTCCCGGGCCGGGGCAGGCTACCTTGTCTTCATCATCGGGACGCGAAGGCGGCCGGCGCATCACTCTGATCGTGGTATGTGCCGGGCGTCAAGCCCATCGGCTAGCTGTACCCGCCGAGCAGGCCGACCGCTGTCGCCCTTTGTACTGCGTCGTTGCGGGACGAGACGCCCAGCTTGCGGTAGATCGCTCTGAACTGGGTCTTGACGGTATGGCTGGAGATGAACAGCCGCTCTGCGATCTTGTCGGCGGTGAGGTGGGTTTGCAGGTAGGGAAGCAGCCGTAGCTCGGCCGGAGTAAGCGGCTGCATGGCGGCCGCTCCCGCCGCGGCCTTGGCGCTGGCCAGGACGGCGCGGAAGTCTTTGATCTCGTTGATGAGGGTCCCAAGGGCCGGCCGGCGGCTTACGATGTCGTCGATCTCGCGCAGGAGCTGGCGGACTGTGGCCGGCTCGGCGAGGGCGAGATACACCGTGGCGAGCTGAAGCCGCAGCCTGACGGCGTGGTACGGCAGCACGTAGGTGGCTGATGGGCGCGCCCGCATCGCCCGGGTGAGCTGCCGGTGTGCTTCCTTCACGTCACCATGGTGCAGGGAAAGCCTGGCTGCCCCGGCGAAAGCCGGGACGCTGAAGACGTAGTCGTGCAGCCGTTGCTCATCGATCATGCCAAGCGCGAGCTTCAGCCGGCCGGCGGCCTTCGTCCACTCACCGCAGTTCATGGCGAGCCACGCGAGCTGGGCTTCACAGAGGGGGACCGTATCCCAGTTACCCATCCGGGCTGCGGCAGTGGACGCCTCGGCGAAAAGAGCGCGGGCCTCGTCGAGCTGCCCGGCGAGCAGGTGCGCTTCCGCGAGCAACCACAGTGCTTGGTCGCGCCAGGGGCTCCAGGCGGGTTCTTGGGCGAGACTGAAGGCTGCGTCGGCCATCATCTGCTCCGGGCCGCTGGCACACATGCCCGCCCGCAACTGGGCCCGCCCCGAATCGAAAGAGGCTGTACCAGTGGCGGGCTCGCCCTCGAACGACGCGGCGTCAATCACTGCCGCCCACCGCTCTGCCTTGACTGTGCCGCCGGTCAGCACGCCTTCCCAGCAAGCGAGCACCGCGAGCGGCGGGTAGCGTGCCATGTTCGCATCGCCGAGCGCGGCGAACCAGCGTTGCACCGTTGACAACTGCCCGGCCATGAACGTGGGCAGGGCCAGTTTGGCTGTCAACCGCACCGAGCGGTCCGGGTCGTCCGTGTGCAGCAGGTGCTCCAGGGCCAGCGCCGGAGATCCATTGGACTCATACCAGTCAGCGGCCCGCTGGTGCAGCGCCATGATGATGCCGGGTTCGGTGCGGCGAAGCTCCCCGAGCAGGAACTCCCGGAACAGCGCGTGGTAGCGGTACCATTCCCGCCGACGGTCGAGCGGGGTCAGGAACAAGCCGTGTTCCTCTATCCGGCGCAGGTGAATAGCGGCGGCTGACGTCTGGAGGACGGAGTCGCAGAGCGGGGCTGAGAGCTGATCGAGCACCGCGGTGCGCCGCAGGAACTGCTGAATGGCCTCCGGCTGCCCGATCAGGGCCTCGCGGTACAGGTAGTCGGCCACGTACGGGTCGACGCCGGTGACTCCCTCCGCCAGGCTGTGGTTCTCCTTGGCGATCAAGGCAGCGAGGTGGAGGCCGACCGGCCAGCCTTCTGTCTGTTCAGTCACCGCAGCTGCCAGGTCAGGGTTCAGGGTGACCTGTGCAGTTGCGAAGATCTGCTGGGCGCCGCGGGCATCGAGAGCCAGATCGCCAGCCGCAAACTCCACTGCCTCTCCCAAGGCCCGAAGCCGCGGCAGGAAAGGCTGCTCGGAACGGCTGGCGGCGGCCAGCTGGGATCCATGTGGAATGGCCGAGATCACCATGCCCAGCACGTCGTGGCAGCCGGATGACTGCAGTTCATGAAGATCGTCCAGCATGAGGACGAACGGGACGGGGCTCGCGCGGAACTCTGAGACCAGCCGCGGCGCAGCGCGGCCCAGGACCGACACGACCTGGCCTCTCATGTCGGCGACCAGATCGGCGCTGCCCAGACCGGCCCGGTAGTACGCGGACGCCAGCGAGACGAGCAAGACCGCGGGATCGTCGTCGAAGCGGTCGAGAGACACCCAGGCCACGCGGCGATCCTCTGCGGCGGCCCACTCCGCCAGGAAGGTTGACTTGCCATAGCCCGCGGGTGCCGTGACCGCGACGAGGCGGCAAACGCCCGAACGGGCAGTTTCAGCAAGGTCGCCGCGGCTGACAGTGCCCGGGCGCGGTCGCGGGACCGAAAACTTGGCGTCCAGCAGCAGCTGACTGAACTCAGGACCCGGCGAGGCCGCCTCCCGCATGCCCGCGTTCACGGGCAGACCTTCGTCCGCTCGGGAATGAGCCTCCTGCTCCCGCGGGGCAGGCAGGCACCAGCGGCAGCTGCAGACGTCCCGGCCCCCTGGCAAACGTCCCCCGGCAAGCTTCCCGCCCCGAGGCGGTACCCACATGTCGTTTTGTCCCGTTCGCTGTCTGTGCGTGCCGACGATCTCAATGATCGCACCTGTGGACAAGGGGACATCACCCGGCGAGGAGGATGTGGCCAGAGCACACGGGGACGTAAGGTGCCGGTGATCACGGGCTGTGCCGCCGTGCCCCGGTAGTGCCGGAAGGGGTGATGACCAGACGCTTGGTGCAGGCCCGCCGGACATCATCGAGGACGCGGCTGCTAGCTGTACCCGACGCTGCCCCGGCCGACCGGGAAGCGGCGGTGCGAGCGAGCCGCGCGCCCGAATGTGACATCGCCAGCGCAGCGCCGGCCATCTGGGCGGCCGGGGCGGGGTTTCAGGCGCCAAACCGGGTAACGACGCCGGCGCATGGGTGAGGGGGCAGCATGACCACCCTGGAACCGTCGTCTCAGGAATTAGTCACGGCGGCAGCGGCTTATCCGGACGCAGGCGAAACGAGGCGGCTGCGCGCGGGACGTCTGCGTTTCTTCCGGACGATTGCCGAGTCCGTGGGCGTCCAGGGTCCCACGGCGGGAGTGGTCATCGCGCCTGCCGTCCTCGCCAGCGTCTCCGGCGGCGGGACCGCCCTGGTCGAGCTCGTCGCCGCGGTGGCCATGGGCTTTGTCGCCTACGCCTTTGTCATCTTCACCCGCGGCTTCAACAGCGCCGGGTCGGTGTACGGATTCACCGGCGCGGTCGCCGGGCCCCTCTTCGGGTTCATCTCCGCCTGGACCCTCATGCTGGTCTATGTCAGCTTCGCGGGCGGGCTTTGTGCGGTCACGGCAGCCGAGGCAGGGCCCGCCTTTGGCACTGTGGGCCTGCACCTGTCGTGGCAGGTGTACGCGATCATCGCCTTTGTCCTGGTGATGGCGCTTGCCTATTTGGACATCAAGATCTCAGCCACGGTAATCTTGGCCCTGGAGGGTGTCTCGATGCTGCTCGTGGTCATCGCCTGCAGCATCATCCTGGCCAAGGGCGGTTTCCACGGACATGCCTTCAGCTCAGCACCGTTCCGGCCAGACGAAGTCACCTTCTCCGTGCTCGGCCTGGGCGTCGTCCTGTCGTTCTCGACCTTCTCCGGGTTCGAGGCAGCAGCCACGCTGGGCGAGGAATCCCGGCAGGCGCGACGGCTGATCCCGCCCGCCATCGCAGCCTCCCTCGCCGTGGTCGCCATCTTCACGATCGGTGCCATAGCGATAGTGACGAACGCCTACCCGGGAGTCAACCAGCTCTCCGCCGCCGCGGTGCCGCTGGTCACGGTCACCGACAAGTTCGTAGCCGGCTGGATGGGAAACCTGATCAACTTCGGAGGAGTGGTCAGCGCGTTCGGGGCCTCACTCGCCTGCGCCGTCGGCGCCTCGCGCATCCTGTTCGCGCTCGGGCGCGACACCGGGCCCGCCACGCTGCGCCGGACAAGCCACATAACGGGCGCCCCGGCAGGCGCGCTGATCTGGGTCGGGGCGGGCAGCCTGCTCACGCTGTTGCTGTTCATCCGCGAGCCGCTAGCCACCCGGGCCGTCGCGCTCAGCCTCACCTACGGGGCCGACCTGATCATCGTCGCCTACATCCTGGTCGTCATCGCCGCCATCATCTTCACCATCCGGCGGCGCATGTCCCCGGTCAAAACCGTCATACTCCTGATCGGCCTGGCGGTCCTCGGCTATGTCGTCAAGACCACCTTCGCCCCGTTCCCAGCGCCCCCTTACAGCTGGGATGCGCTCGCCGCCGGGATCACCCTGGCCGCCGGGGTCGCCTTGCCGCTGGCGTACCCGCCGCTGCGGCGCGGTATCGCCAACTCGCCCCTGCTCCGAGCCGGCGCCAGCGCACTGCTCGGAACACCGGACTCCGCGAGTGATCGCTGAGCATGCCCACCGGCCCAGCCGATGCTCGCAACCCAGCTACCACGGGTTCATATTCGTCCTCCCACATTCCGCTGGCACGGTCCGCGGGTGTGGCGGAGCTGGCGATGACCCCCAGCCGGGCAAGATGCTGCCCGGGTTGTGCCGTGGACGCGGATCTGCGCGAGCCAGCAGACACCGCCAGCGCCGACCTGGTACCGGTCACGGTGGTCGGCCTCGTGCCGCGCCCGGGTGTGAGGGGATCAGGTTGGCCGCTGTCCTATGTGGCGGATCCCGAACCGCCGCTGCAGCCGGTGGATGAGCAGCAGGGACAAAGCGACGCTGGCGACACGGGGGCGAGATGGCTGCCGTGGTGGTGCTTCGCGGATATGGAGCTGCACGGACCCTACCGGCGCAGGGTTACCACTTTTCGTGTGATGCGGCTTGCCCGTCGGGGGGTTCGGATAGGGGAAGGTGGATCGTCAGCCAAACCGGAGGAGGCAGCAATGGCCAAGGACTCAGCGACCCAGGGTACAAATGACGGCTCTCGTGACGGGCTGGTCAGCGAGCTCGGAATTTTTCTGCATGTCAGGCCGGGCCACGCCGAGGACCTGCGCAGGGAGCTGCGTGCGTTCGCGGCGTCGCCCGGTCGCCGGGGGATGGTGGGCGCCGCGGAGAAGATCGGTGTCCGCACGCTGCGGGGGACGCTGTTCGACAACGACACTCGGTTCCTGTTCGCCACGAGCTTCGACACGCCCTGGGATGTCTACGTCGACGACGCGCTCGAGATGATGGGTGGCATTGCCCCCTGGGGCAAGTTCCTCCAGTACTGCGAGGAAGTCCCGCCGGACGCCGGCGTCCCGGGCGCGGTCAGTAACGCGGACGCCAACGAGCTGCTCAAGAAGGTCCGCACCAAGGCGGCCGTTTACATCGACACGTACCCGGAGGTGAGTTGCAAGAAGTTCAACCGGGCATTGCAGGTGCTCGCGGCGTTCGAGAAGGTGCTCGACAACCCCGACGCGGCAGAAGCGCTCAAGAACCCTGCGCTGAAGCCCCTGCTCGACCAGGCGGCGGAATAAGCCGATGACGGGCAGCGGTGAGACGCAAGTACCACTGGAACTCGACGACATCCAGAGCGGCGCTTTGCATTCCCGGCCGACGCCGTATGCGGCTCACTACGTCGTGCTCCGCATCGACGACGGCGGTGCCGGCCGGGAGATGCTGCGGCAGCTGCTGCCGGCCGTCGGCACCACGTCGCTGGCGCCAGAGCGCGACCAGCAGGCCTGGGTGAGCGTCGGGTTCTCATTTCAGGGCCTCAAGGCGCTGGGGGTGCCGCAGGACTCGCTCGCCAGTTTCCCGGAAGAGTTCCGGCAGGGGATGGCCGCCCGGGCGGCGCGCCTGGGCGACACCGGTGAGAGCGCCCCCGAACACTGGGAGAAGCCGTTCGGTACCCCCGACGTGCACGTCGCCGTGAGCGCGTTGTCGCCGGACGCAGCCCGACTCGAGGCAGTGCT
>DATIYI010000394.1:0-20277 GCA_035517695.1 Streptosporangiaceae bacterium | reverse complement strand
TCCAGAACCCGCGCAGGTCCAGCCGGCCGTGCCGGGCCCATTGGGCGGCGAGCAGGTCGGTGATCAGGTAGCCGCTCAGGACAAAGAAGACATCAACCCCGAGAAAGCCGCCATGAAACGCCGCGAATTGCTCATGAAAGGCTAAAACCGCAAGAACGGCCAGCGCCCGGACACCGTCAAGACCGGGTGCCCGCGTTCCGCCGCGCACCGTCGTCCTGCCCCGTTTTTCGACTGCGGCCCATGTTCGCACTCTGCTGCCCCCGGTTCCAGCAATGTACTGTTCTTCACCACTTCAGGGCGACAGGAAACCCGACCGACTCGGGCGGGGCCGTCTACCGGCGCGCCTACCAGCCGGATAGAGCGCTGGCTTTCGGGCTCTGGGAATCCAACGCACACCGCAGAAGGTGCCGCGCGCGACGTCGCCGACGGCGCGCGCCAGCAGCCGGAAGCAAGACCCGGCTACCTTTCGTCGGCCCCAAGGCGGCCGGCGTCCAGGTCACCAACATCCTGCGCGAGCTCGCTGTCCGCGACCGGCACAAGCCGCCACCGTCGCCGTCCGCCTCGGTCTCGCCGTCCCGACCGTCCCAGGCGGAGGTGAGAGGGTGCCCGGAGCCGAACGGCCAGCTCCAGGCCGCGTCCTTTCCCGTGCAAGGGGGGTATCCCGCCGAACCGTGCGATCGGTGGTGGATTGCCCATGCGTTCGACGCGGGCTCCGAATCGGGTCCGGGTTCCGGGCGATGTTGCGATCTTTCGCCTTGTGCGTGGCGGCGATCTCCGGCACGCTGGGCTGGTGCCGGGCTGGTGCTGGCGGCCAGCGTCTGGAGCACCGATGTCTCGGCCGCCCACGGCAGCCGCAATAGCCTCCACACTTCGATGGCGAGGATGTAAACCGGCCCGGTATCCGGGGCCTGCTGGGTTGCCATGCCCGCCGGAAATTAGGGTCTGCGCCAGCAACGCCAGGTAATGCGGCTGGCGGGCCAGCGCAGGCGATCTTGCCAGTCTTGTTGAGGTTGTTGCGCGCATCGCGCGCTGTGGGAGCCGGAAACTCGGCCCTGCATGCGACCTGGGAGTATTCGTGGAGGAGCCCGCCGAGCCGGTCGTGCCAGATGGTTTCGGTATCTGCGTCGATGGGTTCGGGCAGCGCCCGCAGTGGGCTGCTGTCCCCTGGGCTGTGCCCGGTTGGGTCTTGGTCGCAGAGCTACGGGGAAACCCGCCGCGATGGTTCACGCTGAGGCAAAGAGATCTCAACGCCGTCGCCAAATTCACTGCCAGGCCATCCCCCGTGGGCCTCGCGTTGGCACGCCACCACCGTCATACTGAAGACACATCAGGTGAGCTGTCAGTACCTGGGGTTCACGAGATACACCGGCAAAAGCGTGAACCGCCGGGCGGTGGGGGCCTAGATATCAGCGGGGCCAACTCTGCGCGGCTCCCCGATTACCGGGTGGGGGGGACCGAACGGTGTCGGTGGCGCGCGCCGAGGAGCAGACCGGCTTAGACGATGCCGACCTCATGGCTGCCATAGCGAGCGGCGATGTCGAAGGCCCGATTGCCGAGCTCTATCAGCGGCATGGCACACGGCTGTACCGCTATGGCCTGTCTGTGCTGGGCAACAACTCGGGGTTGGCGGAAGAGATGGTGCAGGAGAGTTTCATCAGGCTCTGGCGAAACGCTCAGCGTTTCGATCCCGCACGCGCCAAGGCCTCGACCTACCTCATCGTGATTGCGCGCAGCGTCGCCGCCGACATCGCCCGGCGTCCGTCCTCACGTCCGCACCTGCCATTCGACGACGTGCAGCTCACACCCGATAACGACAACGTCGATCGGGTCCTCCAGAGCCTGATGATCAGAGAAGCAATGGACAGCCTCGGCCCGGCTCATGTCCAGGTACTGCGGCTCGCGCACGACGAAGACCTCACGCAAGTCCAGATCGCCCAACGGCTCGGCCTTCCCTTGGGTACGGTCAAGACACGCATGTTCCATGGGATGCGCGCCCTGCGGGCCGCACTTACCGAGCGAGGTTTCGATGCCGCCGTGTCCTAGCAGCGCTCCCGAGGCCGGACACCCAGACGCCGCCGGTTGGGTGCTCGGGTCGCTCGACGCCGCCGACGCGGCAGCCTTCGAGGAACACCTTCGCACCTGTGCGCTCTGCCAGGCAGCGGTGGCCGACTTCGAATCACTCGCCATGATGATGGACAACGCGGCCCCCGGCGCAGTGCCCCCACCGGGCCTGGGCGCGCGCACCGTTGCCGCGGTTACCAAGGCATCCCGTGCGAAGCCCCCCAAGGACGCCCGCACCGGACAAGCCGGCCGAACCGCCAGGCATCACTGGAACTTCCGCTTACTGAGTCTGGCCGGACTTGCCGGTGCCGCCGTCGGCGCCGCGGCAATCTTCATCGCCGCTGCGCTCACCGGCGGTGGGTCCCAGAGTTTCACGATCCCACTGCACGGCGCCTCCGGCAGCGCAGCGTCCGGGCAAGCGATCGCTCATCACATCGACGGCGGCTTCTCGATCGACCTCACCGTCGCTGGATTGCCCAAGCTCGGACCAAACCGCTTCTACGAGTGCGTCTACGCGGGACCCAAGGGTCCCGACGGCAAACCCCAGCTCATCACCGCAGGCAGCTTCGCTGTCACCCACTCCGGTGCCACCACGTTGCACATGACGAGTGCCGCCGATCCCCGAGCGTTTCCCGTCATGGAGATCGTCGCCAAGGGTCCTGGACCCCAGCAGGCCAAGGTCGTCCTCAGCGGAACCGCCAGCTAGCCTCGACTCTCGGCGGCTTGGGGGCGCACCTATCGGACGTCTTTCCGACCCCGGAGTCCCTGGGGTCGTCGCTGTTGCGCCAAGCCGATTTCACTGTCGACGGAGCCGACGAAGGCGATAGCGGGCTATCCAGAGATAAGCGCACCTGTCATCCCGAAGGCAAGCCCCAGCCGATATTTGCCAGCAGTGTTGCCGTCACAGCCAGCTGCGCTCTTCCGCCTCGCTGTCGAGCTGGCCGCAAGCGCGGCGCCTGCCGTGCCGCGTAGGAAAGCGCGAAGTTCCGGGCCGCGGTGCCCGCCCCAGCGGCGTGGCCTCAGCGGCCTGATGCGCGCCACCTCCGAAGATGGCAGCAACCAAGCTGACAGACGCATTGGCGGCGCGTTCACCTATTGGGGTGCGTTTACCCATTGGGGATTCCTCGGGAAGCGTATTCGTCGAAGGTAAAGGAGAACGGCGGCCCTTCGGGCAGTGAGACGATGCACTGGCCCACGCCGAGGCCGGAAAGGTCCCAGTCTTCGACCACGCTGCCGACTACGACGTCCTGGCGGACGCCCTGGGAGCGGATCGGCGAGTAGGTAGCGATCTGCTTGCGGTTGACGCCGAACCGGCTGCCCCGTCCGCGAGCGCTGCTCACTGAACTGGCCGAACCCGATCGGGCTGGCATCACTGGCACCGGCGTGCAGGATCACGCCCGTGCTCCCCCGCTTCGCGGCCCCGCCGATGAGGGCGACCGCGCCGGCTATCGTGAGAATGCCCAGTAGGAGGCCCATGGGCGGGAAGGTCACGAGCGAAATCAGGCTGGTGAACCCGCCGAAAAGCACGAACATGAACAACGTCAGGCTGATGCGGCGCGAGACGTAAGCGGCCAGGCCGGTGACGCTCTCGAGCTTCGTCTGCTGGACGAGCATGCTGGGACGCTGCGTGCCACGCCCCCGGGCCCGGGCGTGGAAGACGACCCGGGAGTCCGTGACGAACAACGTGCCCTCGCCATGCTGGCGGGTACGCAGCTGGACCGCTTTGTATGTCCGCCAGATGATTTCCCCGTCGCCCATCCAGATGGGCGTACCGGGCAGCGTTTTCACGTCGAAGCCACCGGCGTACGGACCGGAACCATTAGAATCGTTATTGTCCGCCGTGGCCAGCGGATACCCGCAGCTCTCGCAGAAACGACAGAACGACAGCCCGGACTCGCGGGCGCGCCGCAATTGGCACATGACATGTGAGACCCCCCACCACTAGATCCTGGTGATTCTCCCGCGGGTTCCTTTCCCGCGCGATTGGCGGCAGTACTACGGGCGGATCTGGCGAGGCGGTTCACGTCGGCGGAAAAATTTTCCTGGGGGAGATGTAGCAACGGAACGGCCAGTCACGGTACGGAACCCGTCCGGGGCAGGCTTACCGTGTGGCCGTTCGAGAACCGTTGGCCCTCTGCTCGCGCTGCGGACTCTTCCCGTCGGCCGGGGCTGATCCAGCGAAGTTCCGGTGTGCTATCTAACCCTGCTATCTCACGATGAGATTGACAGCGGGCAGCGAGTCGGCCTGGGTGTCCAGCGACTGACGAGCGGTCGAGGCGCGGGCGAACCCGATCCGCGGGTGCCCCGCCGGCGGGCCGGCCGCCGCAGGCCGGGCAGCTCGGTCCAGACCGATGCAGCAGGCCGTCACAGCTTGGCCGGTCCCAGCCCGCCGGCGAAGCCACGACCCTAGGGCATGTCCCGCCCTAGTGCAGCTTGCGATCCTCGCCGTTAGGTCCGGCGAGATCGAAATTCTTGTCGGCCGCCCACGCGGCGATCTGGATGCGCGAGGTGAATCCCAGCTTGGCGAGGATGTTGGCGACGTGCCTGGCCGCGGTGGCCGGGCTGATGAACAGTTCCTCTGCGATGCCCCTGTTGCTGCGGCCCGCGGCGACCAAGGCGACAATCTCGCGCTCCCGCGGCGTGAGCATGCCCGGCGGTGTCGCTGCCATTGCCCACGATCCGGCGATGGCGCCGGTGCCGACGCGGGCGACCGGATCGGCCGGGGCCGCGACCCCGGCCGGATCGGCAGAATCGTCTCGATCGGCCCGATCCAACGGACCAGCCGGCTCCAATGGGTCCGAGGGATCCAACGGGCCGGCCGGATCCAACGGGCCGTCCGGATCCAACGGGCCGTCCGGATCCAACGGGCCGGCCGGATCCAATGGGTCCGAGGGATCCAACGGGCCGTCCGGATCCAACGGGCCGGCCGGATTGGTGACGGCATCGCCACCCGGTCCGGCCGGTTGCGGCGGCCGCTGCAAGGCGAGCGCCACCGCGTCACTGGCTGTCATGGCCAGACCCTGCGCCCACAGCCGCCCGATGACCGGTTCACCGAGCTTGCGCACCGGCGCAAGGTAGCGTTCGGTCCGCGCACCGGACAGCGGCGGAATGCCTGCGGCTTCCCGCAAGGCGGCCGCTGCGGCGGTCAGGCGCACGGCACGCTCGGGCCGATCCTCCAAGATCGCCAGTGCCGCGAATCCCTCGAGTCCTCGAGCCATGCCGATCCGAGCCCCGGTGGATTGACTCAGCCTGATGCTCTCGGCAAGGTGTTTGCGCGCCAGGCCGATCTCACCCTGGTCCAGGCCGACCCGCCCAAGGCCGGCCAGGCAGCGCGCTATCTCCGGCCGGGAATCGATGCCGCGCAGGATGGGGAGCGCCCGCAGGTAACTGTTGTGCGCGTCGCTCGGGTCCCCGCGCAACCGGGCAAGGTCGCCGAGACCGAGCAGTGTCCGCGCCACCCCCCATTGCTGGTCGATGCGGCGCATGACGCTGATCGAGGCGTCCGCGCACTGCTGCGCCTCGCGGAGCCTACCCCGCAGTCCGGCGATGGTGGCCCGGGTGGCGAGGGCGTATCCCTCGTTCCAGCCGTCTCCCGACGCGCGCGCTATCGCCAGCGCTTCTGCCGCGTGGGAGGCCGCTTCGTCCGTCCGCCGCATGTGCAGCGCGGCCTCGCTGAGAAGGTTGAGCGCGGCAGCCGTCCAGAAATCCACCCCCGCCACGCGGCACAGCTCCAGCCCTTCCTTAGCCCAGGACTCCGCCGCCGCCGGATCGTTGGACAGCGCGAGCTGCGCGCGGCCCACCAGGGCGGGGCCCAGGACTCCAGGGGGAACGTCACCCAGCTCGAGGGCGAGGAAGGAGTCCAGCCAGTCGCCACCCTCGGCGAAGGAGCCCCGCACGATCCAGCATGGCCGGACCCCGGTGCAGATCCGCAGTCCCGTCTGCGCATCGCCGTCCGCCAGGCACCAGCTCAACACCTGCCATGCGTTGCCCGCGTCCACGTCGTACCTGCGGAAAACGTCGACCCTCGCCGACCAAGGCGCCTCGATCTGCGCCATCCCGATCGCCAAGTTGCGCTCCACAACCCGCAGCGTGTAGTCGCGCAGTCTGTGCTGGAAGATCGCGGACTCGCCAGCGTCGGCCAGCCGCCCCGCCGCGTACTCCCGGATGGTGTCGAGCAGTCGGTAACGGGCCTGGCCGAGCGCCTCGGGCTCCAGCACCACCAGTGACTTGTCCACGAGCCCGGCGATCAGGTCGAGCATGTCGGCAGCAAGGAGGCTGTCATCGGAGCACACCTGCTCGGCCATCTCAAGGGAGAAGCCGACGAAGACCGACAACCGGCGGAACAGCACCTGCTCCCGGGTGGTGAGCAGTTCGTGACTCCAGTCGATGGCGGCACGAAGCGTACGCTGGCGAGGCGGTGCGGTGCGGTCGCCGATGGTGAGCAGCCCAAAACGATCAGCTAGGCGTGCCGCGATCTGCTCAACGGAAAGCACCCGAACCCAGACCGCGGCAAGCTCGATCGCCAGCGGTATGCCGTCAAGCGAGCGGCAGAGCGCGGCCGCGGCCGCGGCGTTGTCAGGGCCGATGGCGAAACCGGGAAGTGATGCCGCGGCCCTGTCCGCAAACAGGCGAATCGCCTCGTAGCGGTCAGGCTCCACACGTACCGCGACCGCGCCGGCGGGCGGGACGGTCAGCGGCTGCACCTGCCATACGGTCTCGGCCGCCACGCGCAGCGGCTCACGGGTTGTCGTGATCAGCCGCAACCCCGGCGAGCTCGCAAGTAGCCGCTCGCACACGCGCGCGCACGCGTCGATCAGATGCTCGCAATTGTCGAGCGCGATGAGCAAACGCCGCGTTTTGAGGGCGTCCGCGAGCGTCTCGAGCAGCGGGCGCCCCCGTTCCTCGTCCACGCCGATGACCGACGCCAGGCGGGAGACGACCAGGTCAGGCTGCCGCAGATCAGCCAGTTCGATGAGCCACACACCGTCGGGGAATTCGTCCGCGAGCGTGGCGAGCATGCGAAGCGCCAGCCGCGTCTTTCCGATGCCGCCAGGCCCACAAAGCGTCAGAGCGCGGGTTACAGCCAAGAACCGGCATAGCTCATCAAGCTCGTGCTCACGGCCAATGAAGCTGTTCGGCTCTGCAGGGAGGTTCGTGTGAATCTGTTCTACGGTCATTTTTTCGTGGTCCGCCATATCGCCGCCGACGTATCCAGTGTCTCACTTTTAGTCGCGATTCGCCCATGCGACGTGACCCGCCGCGGCCGGGCGGGCGCCGACGCCATGGATAAAGCGCCTGCGACACCCCGGGCGACCGCGACCGGGTACCCGGATCAGGGGGGCGCAGGGGCGCGCGTGACAATTGACGTACAGCTGGGCGTATCGCTCTACGTGTGGTCGCGGCGTAAGCCCAGTCCGGGACCCGGCCAGCACAGTCCCGGCCCCGGCCACGGCAGGCCGGGCGTGCGTTGGGCCGCACCAGGCGCCTTGGGCGCTCGCCACGCCCATGCAGGCGGTGACGTCCTTCCCCCGCCCCTGGGGAAGGACGTGCACGGCTCCGGGAAGGACGTGTCGGATGGCACATGCAGATCAGCCAGGTCATGGCAGGTCCGTCGCCGTTATCGGGACCGGCATCATGGGCTCGGCGATAGCCAGGAACCTGCTCGCAGCCGGGTTCAGAACCAGCGTGTGGGATCGGTCGCCCGCTTCGGTGGAACCGCTCGTGGCGGCCGGGGCAATCGGGGCCCGCTCGGCTCGCGAGGCAGCTCGGGACGCGGACGTGGTGATCACGATGCTGGCCACCCACGAGGCGATCAACTCGGTCATCTTTGATCAAGGCACCATCGACGCGTTCGCCCAGGATTGCGTCTGGGCCCAGATGGCGACCATCGGCGTGGAAGAAACCCTCGAAATCGCCCGCCGGGTAGCGGGCCAGCGGACCGATGTCGCATTCGTGGACGCACCGGTTTCTGGTACCAAGGGCCCTGCCGATCGCGGCGAGCTCAGCATCCTCGCGTCCGGCCCCGAGCCGGCCCAGAAGGTGCTTGCGCCGATCTTCTCCGTCCTCGGCCGCAAGACCGTCTGGCTCGGTGAAGCCGGCCAGGGAACGCGGATGAAGATGGTCCTCAACGCCTACCTGGCCATTCTGATCGAGGGGGTTGCCGAGGCCGCCGAGCTGGCGGATCGGCTGGGCGTTGAGCACCGGCAACTCGCCGCGGCGGTCGAGGGCGGCCCGCTGGCCGCGCCGCTGGCGCTCGCCAAGCTACGCAAGATCGACGAGCACGACTACGAGCCCGAGTTCCCGCTCCAGTGGGCGCTCAAGGACGTCGACCTCGCGCTCGAGGCGTCGCGCGGTGACAGCCTTCCGGTGCTCACCGCGCTGTCCAGGCAGTGGCACGCCGCCGTGTCGCAGGGGCATGGACGAGAGGACGTGAGTGCCGCGCGCCTGGCTCTTGGCGATGATTCGTGAGCATCAGCCAGGCCCCCGGCGCCGGGAGCGTGATCCTCGTGCCGGCAGCATGACCTTGCCGAGAGCGTGATCCTCGTGCCGGGAGCGTGATCCTGCCGTCGCTAGCGGGGGTTCGCGCAGCTTGCCTGCCGCGCTGCGGCCAGCTGCAGCGGCTGCGCGAATGCGGCGGCCGCCTGGGCACTTGTCAGCACGTGCGTGGCGGCAAGCCGGCCGAGCACGTGCTGTTCGCGCGCCCTGGCCCTGGCAGGATGATCGACCGGATTGTCAGCCGACGGCGCGAGCACCAGGCCGGCGAGCATGGCCGCCTGCGCCAAGGAAAGGTCGGCGGGCCGCTGCCCGAAGTAGCCGCAACTGGCGGCGTCCAGGCCGTAGTAGCCATGCCCGAAATAGACAACATCGGCGGAGTAGAACCTGTGATCCTCGGTGGCGACGAGGGATGCGGCGAAACGTGCGGGGACCGGCGCGCCCGGGTAAGCGGCGTGATGGGCCCGGTCTTGTGCCTGCGCTAGTTCCCGCGCGTTGCCTGCGGAGGGCGTGACGGCGAGCAGTGCGGCGAACGCGATGATCCCAAGCAGGAGCAGCGCCGCGACGACCACTGCCAGGCGGCGCAGCAGACGGCGACCGCGGCGGACCGGCCGGCGGGTGGGCCTGCCACCGCGCGGCCACGAAGACGGGCGGTCGACGCCGCCCTCCGCGCCCGCAGGCCCGCTGGCCGATACCGGCTCGCGCACTGGCATCCCTGTCGCTTCGCGGTTGAGCCAGGCGCGGTCCCGCCAGGCGCGGGCCGCGTGATGCCCGCGCATCCGAACATAGCCAACGAACGGGGCGGTAAAGCCCAGACCGAGCCGCGCGCAGGTCAGCGGTCGGCCAATTATTCTTAATGGCTGCCGCGTGGCGCGCCGCACGGGTCTGCGCAGTAATCTGTGCTGGCCCGGGGGGCGACCCCCGGGATCCCCCCGCAACTCAGCGCAGGTAGCCGCGCGCGGGAAACTCAGTGCAGGTAGATGAGCACTACGTCCTTGAGCAGAACCATCATGATCCCCAACAACGCCGCGACCGACGTGATGACAAGTAGCTGGCGTCCCCGCAGGTGGGAAGCCCGGCCGGCCGACCAGGCGTGGATGACGAGCAGCACTACCGCGACCGCGAGCCCGCAATTGGCGGCTGCGCTAATCGAGGCGCCGGCAACCGAGGTGAGGACGAGCGCGAGCAGCGGCAGGTAAGAAGCGGTGACCATCGGCCAGGTGGCGGCGAGCGCGGCCCGAATGTGCGGCCAGGTCGGCAAGCAACCGCCCTCGACCTGCTCACCCAGAAGTTCTGCGTACTCCTCGGCGACCCAGTACACCAACAACGTGACCACCACAGAAACCGCCAATGGCACCGTCGGCAGGTGCGCTCCGGCGGCGGCGAAAATCGCCGCGGTGATGATCGTGCCGTAGATGCCGGCGGCGCGCCGCCTCCCACGGGCCTGCGTCGGTGTCGCGGGCTGTGCCCCGCCGGTCGGCGCCGCACGCTGTGCCCCGCCGGTCGGCGCCGCAGGCTGTGCCCCGCCGGTCGGTGCCCCATCGGCCGAGATTGCCCCCACCAGCGCCTCCCGCGATGCCGCGCTAGCTGCTCGGCGGTGTCATTTTGATCAACCCGGCCTTGATCAACCGGGCCGCACGTGTTTGGCCGTGCAACGAATCTTCCCAGACGGGCGTTGCGCCCAACAAGTCCCGCTCCCGGCTGGTCTGCGAGCCCCTATGGCCCTGGCCGGTGACGTGAAGGCCCTGGCCGGTGACGTGAAGGCCTTGGCGGGTGACGTGGTGCGGTGCGGCGCCTTGCGGGCGCGGCGGGAGTGGGTTCTGGGGCCGGCGTGAGGAATCAGCGCCATGGCGGCGGCCTGTGGGGCCCGGTCTCGGTCAGGGACCGCTAGGCGGCGGAGCCGTTGCGCGCCGTCCGCGTAGGCGCCTGGGCGCCGCTTGCCTGGATCTGGCGAAGGAACTCGGCGTTGGAAGAGGTTTCGCGCGTCTTGTCCAGCAGGAGTTCAAGCGCCTGCTGAGCGTCGAGGCCGGCAAGTACCCGGCGCAGCCTGATGACGGCGGCTCGTTCTTCCTCGGACATCAGTAGGTCATCTCTGCGCGTGCTCGAGGGCACCACGTCGATGGCGGGAAAGATGCGCTTTTCCGCGAGCTCGCGCCGAAGCCGAAGCTCCATGTTCCCGGTTCCCTTGAACTCCTCGAAGAACACATCGTCCATCCGGGATCCGGTTTCCACGAGCGCGGTGGACAGGATGGTCAGCGAGCCACCGTGCTCGATGTTCCTGGCGGCGCCGAGGAACTTGCGCGGCGGGTACAGGGCGCTCGTCGCCACTCCCCCGGCCAGGATGCGGCTGCTCGACGGGGCGACGATGTTGTAGGCGCGGCCAAGCCGGGTGATGGAATCGAGCAGGACGACGACGTCCCGGCCCAGCTCGACTAGGCGCTTTGCCCGTTCGATCGCCAGTTCGGCGACCATGACGTGATCGGAGGCGGGTTGATCGAAGGTGGAGTAGATGACTTCGCCGCGCACAGAACGTTGCAGGTCGGTGACCTCTTCTGGCCGCTCGCCGACAAGCACGACCATCAGGTGCACCTCGGGATGATTGGCGGCGACCGCCGCGGCGACCGCCTGCAGCACCATCGTCTTACCTGCTTTCGGCGGGGACACGATCAGGCCACGCTGGCCCTTGCCGATCGGGGTCACCAGGTCGATGATGCGCGTCGTCGGCGAGTTTGGCGACTCGAGCCGAAGGCGCTGTTGCGGGTAAAGGGGCGTCAGGTCGGCGAAGTCGGCACGCGCCATCGAGCGGTCGGCGTCGATGCCGTTGACGGTGTCGACGCGGACCAGTGCGCCGAACTTCTCCCGCGCCTTGCCCTGGCGGGCGGGCCGGGCGGCGCCCTCCACGTGATCGCCCTTACGCAGCCCGTACTGCCGGACCTGGGCGGTGGACAGGTAAACGTCGTCGGGGCCGAGCTGGTAGCCGTGGGTGCGGACGAAGCCGTGGTTGTCGTTGATGTCGAGGATGCCCGACACGGGGGTCAGGGGAGTTTCCTGGGCTTGGGTGGCGCGCGACGGCGTCGCGCGCTGCTGGGTGATTGTTGTCATACGGGATTTCCTTTCGGGGCGTATTTGGGTACGCGAGAGAACGCGCCGTCTCGGCGCGAGAAAGTACGGGCTACCCAGCACGTAAGAATCGACCATCGCCGCGGCTGGTGCAGGTGCACCGAATACTGCCGCATCGAATACTGCGTTACCGGGCATCGCGCCATCGGTACAGCGCCATCGAGCACCGGACCGAATTCCACTACTCTTGGGAGAAGCTCTACACCACACCCGAAAATCTTCGGGACATCGGCGGAGCCGCTTGAAACCCTCTCAGAGAGGCAGCTGCCCGCTGCTACGGGGAACGCTGCTAACGCGACTGTACACGGGAACGCCGGCCGATGGCCAAAACATTCCACGGCGTTCTTGACCGCTTCCGTGACGGTCCGCTGGTGCGCACCGGGCAGCGCCAGCTTGTGCGGTGCCTGCGCGGGCAGCTAGCAAGCTGATGTCGCCAGCAAGCGACTGATGTCGGCCGGCTGATATCGCTCGCTCGCTGGGCTGATGTTGATGGCGAGTCAGGTTGCGAACGGCGTCCGCATCGGCGAGCGTGAGCAGCGGATCTCCCTCGGGGACCGTCGCGCGCCCCTTACCGGGAACCGGGGACTGATGTGCTCATCTTCAGTGCGGGAAGGGCTGGTGGAAAATGACGGGCACCACCGACCCTGCCGACCGTGCTGGCCGCGCCGACCGTGCTGACCCTGCCGAAGATCCTGGCCGTGCCGAAGATCCTGGCCCTGGCGAAGATCCCGGCCCCGCCGAAGATCCCGGCCCCGCCGAAGATGCTGGCCCTCCCGACCTGGCTGGCCCAGCGGAGGATGCCGGCCTTGCCGAAGATGCAGGCCCCGCCGAAGATGCCGGGCTTCCCGAAGATGCTGGCACGGCGGAGGGCGCCGGCCGTGCCGAAGATGCCGGGCTTGCCGAAGGTGCTGGCCCGGCCGGACACACCGACCCCGCGGAGGGCGCCGGTGAACCTGGAGACCACGAGACCGAGCCTGACGCCCGGTTCACCTTCGCCAACGAGCGCACATTTTTGGCCTGGACGCGCACGGCGCTCGCCTTCGTCGTCGGGGGGCTGGCGATTGTTCAGCTCCTGCCGCCGTTCCCCGGCGTCCCGTGGGGCCGTCACCTCCTCGGCGTGCCGCTCATCGTGCTCGGCGCTGTCATCTCGGTGGCAAGTTACGGCGAGTGGGCACATAGCCAGCAGGCGCTACGGCGCGGTGAGCCGCTGCCCCGCTCGCTGCTGCCGCAGATCATTGCGGTGACGATCACCTGCCTGGCGGTCGTGGCGGCAGTCGTGGTCATGGTGTCCGCCGTGCTGAAACGCTAATGGCGCCACCCGACGACCCTGAGGAAATCCATCCAGGCCTGGCCAGGGAGAGAACCGAGCTGGCCTGGACCAGGACCGCCGTCTCGTTCGCCGCTGTCGGCGGCGCCATCATCAAGTCCAATCTCGGCGCCGGCCTCATCGTGGTCGGCCTCAGCCCGGTGATCTGGTGGCTGGGCCGCCTGGTCAGGGACCGGGAAACCCTCGCACACCGGCCCAAGCGCATGCTGTTGATCACTGTAGGGGTCACTGCGGTGGCGCTGGTGACGCTCGCGGTCGTGCTCCCGTGGACCTGAGACGGCGCGGCCGGACCCGACACCGCGCGGCTGGACCCGAGACGGCGCGGCGTCCCGGCAGCGCGGCCTCAGGTACCTGGTGGCTTGTCGAGAGCGATGCCGTAGACGCGCCGCACGTGCAGGCGGTCACTTGCCTCCCGTCCCGTTGTGAGTAAAGAAGTCTGGGGATTAATGGCGTTGCGATGCCGCAGGCTGCACCGCCGGTCAGTGGCGGCGGCCGGTTCGCCCAGCCGCCGATGATGTCCGCACTACGACCGTGCGGCCTGGCGAAACCCCGGTGGTGTAACTAGCGAATGAGGTTCCAACAAGTCCGAGTGTGCTTCCGGCAGCCAGTGCTGCGCGAGTGCGATCTTCCTCACGATTCCGCTGGCAGAAGACAGGGAATGCAGCCGATGGTTCCCCACTCTAAGGTTTGGCGCGATCTCCTGATCGTTCCCCACAGTTCCCCGGAGGGGCCGTGGCCAGCGATCAACCAGCCGATGAGGTGATCAGCCCGTTGTCCACGGTGTAGGTGCAGGTGTGCGGCGTCAGCGTGCCGGTGTCGGTGTTGTTGAGGTTGTACGTGAACGTCACCGTGTCGCCGGACTCACTGACCTCAGTGACGTTGTCAAAGCCGAGCGGATCGAAGTTGGCTACAAAAGTGGCGTAGCTGCCACCCCATCCTTGGTTCTGCATGGACGGGCTGAGCAAGTTCCACGCGTCCCAGTTGTCACCGCTGGTGATGTCGCTGGTGTACGCTACCGCGACACTCCACGGATCCGTATTCGGCGCGGTGCAGTAAGGAAGCGGGCTGCTCGGGTCGTTGCTACAAGCTTGCGTGGTCACAGGCGGCAGCGATGGCGTTACCGTCACAGCCGGCGGCGTCGGCGGCGTCGCGGGCGTGGATGGTGGTGGGTTGTTCTGCTGCTGGATGGTGATGTGCTGCGGCGGTGACGTCCCACTGGTGCTACATGCCCCGAGGCCCAGCCCAAGACCGGCAACCGCAACAGCGCTGACTGCAACCGTGGTGAGCTTCATAATTCCCCCCATTAATCGCTTCTCTAGCTCGAATCTCATGCGACCTGGCGTCGTGCATAAGGGGAAGAAGTCCTGGCAATTCAGGGCACTTTCGCGGCAAAGGTCCCGCACAAAGGTAGCGGCTAAGCGCATATTTCAGAACAAGTCAGGCGAATCATGCTGGATGTGATCTTCATGGTGCTGCTGGTCCCGAGCACGTCAACCATCCGGCCGCTTCATCGGCGGCTAGTCGTCGGGGGTGGCACTGCCACTGCTCAGGCGGCATGGACCGCGCGGCGGCCCGTACGAGGGGCAGTCTGCGCGTGCCCGTCTGGGGATGGCACATCCACGGCGGCGGGCGCAGATGGTGCGGCTGTCAGCCCAGGGCATGGACGCAGGGCCGATCTCGAAAGTGGGGTTCACCAGCGAGGACCGGGTGCGGCATGTGATCCGTCACTTCAACGCCGATGGGTTCGGCTCCCTGTATCCCAAGTACAAGGGGTGGCCGACCGCCGAAATTCACGCTGCCGCAACGGCGGAGATCAAGAAGATCGCCCAGTCCCGCTCCTGCGATGGTGGCGGGGCCGCGCAGGGCCTCCGCTCAGTTCCACGCGCCGTCGCTAGTGTCAGTTCGCTAAATAAATTGGCAAAGACTTGCCCAGGGATGGCATGTCATAGCTGCCCGTGATCGGGAATTTCAGCAGAGTTGCTGGCATCGCGAGAACGGGACGGCTCAAGGCCGAGCTGACCGTGACGGATCAGGAGAGAGAAACCCTGCAGCGGTGGCCCCGGCGGCCAAAAGCGCCCAGCAGCTGGCGCTGCGCTCGAAGATCGTGCTGGCGTGCGCGGGGGGCAAGGACAACAAGGCGGTGGCCGCCGGGCTTGGGGTCCGTCAGGTGACGGTGGGCAAGTGGCGGTCACGGTTTATTGCCCACCGCCTTGCGGGCCTGACCGATGAGGACCGGCCGGGGCGGCCCCGCACGATCAGCGACGAGAAGGTGGAGGAGGTGATCGTCAAGGCGCTGGAGCAGCCCCCGCCCAACCGGCACAGTCACTGGTCCACCCGGTCGATGGCCCGGGTGACGGGCATGAGCCAGACCGCGGTGTCGCGGATCTGGCGGGCCTTTGAGCTTAAGCCGCACCGGGAGCAGACCTGGAAGCTTTCGACCGACCCGCAGTTCATCGACAAGGTCCGCGACGTCGTCGGCCTGTACATGAACCCGCCCGAGCACGCCCTGGTGCTGTGCGTCGACGAGAAGAGCCAGATTCAGGCGCTGAACCGCACCGCGCCGTGCCTTCCGGTGCTGCCCACCGCCCCGGCGCGGCGCAGTCATGACTACGTCCGCAACGGCACCACCAGCCTGTTCGCCGCGCTCGACCTGGCGACCGGGAAAGTCATCTCCTCGGTGCACCGTCGGCACCGCCACCAGGAGTTCCTTAAGTTCCTCAAGAAGATCGACGCCGAGGTGCCCGCCTGCCTGGACGTGCACCTGATCTGCGACAACTACGGCACCCACAAGACCCCGGAGATCAAGAAGTGGCTGATCCGCCACCCCCGCTTTGAGCTGCACTTCACGCCGGCCGTGTCGTTTGCGCATGAGTGAGGTCCGGTTCTCGTTCCGGGCACCGGCCCGTCCACCAGGTCGGCGGGCGGTGCTGCCGGAAGGCTGCTTGATGCGAGCGGGTTTCAGGCGAGTATCTAACACCTAAAAGCGATGGCGTTGCCCGGCACCGGCTGTACCAGCCGTAGGCAGCCGTGCTGGACTGCACCTACAAGATCCCACCCATCACCAAAACGAGCTAGTTAAGCCGACAGGGGCCGTCCCCCGCCGCCAACCAGTAGGAAAGACGACAGCTGACAGCTGGCTCACTACATCTGCGGGATCAACTGTTTCAGCGCCTGCTGCATGGTCACCACCGAAAGGCCGCTCGCCTTGATGGCAGCGAGCTCCGAGTCAAGCTGCCTACGAGTAACGTTGTAAATACCTGCGCCTGACTGCGGACTGATAACAGAGTGGTACACGAGCACTAGCCAAGTACGAGTCCTGGCAGCTTGCCGTAGCCAATCGCTCACTTGAGCAGTCGTCGTCGTGTCGAAGATGTTCTGCACTTTGATATCGTAAACGTTGAAGTTGTCTCTGCCGTTCAAGCCGTCCTCCACTCCGCGAGCGGCGCTGTAATATTTCTGAGCCGCCGCAACAATACCCTCGCTGTACAAACCGTTCGGGTATGCCAGGTCAGGTGTCGGCGCACCTATCCATTTCTGCAGTTGCATCCTCGACTGGCGCAACTCCATCGTCCACCTATCAGGCGACTCCTGGATCATCTCATCGTGAGTAACCGTGTGGGAAGCGATCTCGTTGCCCGCGCGGTAGAGCCCTTTGACCTGCGCTACGGTTAAATAGCGCGGCATGTTGATATCACCGGTAATAATGAATTGGGTCGAAGGAAAACCGTACTTTCGCAGAAGTGGCATTGTCTGAGTATATTGACTAACGTAACCATCATCGAACGTCAGCGTAACGAGCGGGTGCGCGAACCCGGTTGGACTATAGGTTTCCAAATTCTGCCCATCGATCCTCAGCGTGCCGACGCTTTGGATCAGGTGGTAGATCGTCATGGCTTGAGCACCAAGTGGTACAGACACCGTCGTAGAAAAATTCTCCCACGCCCCAGCGGTTGGACCAGGCATGCCGATAATCTGGTACTGCATCGAGCCATCGGACATGCTGAACACTGCACCAACCTGCGTGGCAGTCGTTGCTTGATACCAATCCATGAAACGATACTGCGCGTCGGGCCTCACACGCACCGGGTTGAAGAACCACTTGCCGTCACCGCTAGTGTGCTGCGTCATCCTTACTTCAACGGCGCCGCTCCCCATGCGGCCACCGTTGGGTGAATAATTGAAAGTGGTTTTGTTAGTGCCCCACGCTCCATGCTGCCAGCCGAGCGGTATGCTTGCGGTCTGGCTTCGCACCTCAAGCGAGCTGTTGGGGACCAAGTTCTGGCCCCGTGGGGCCAAAATCAGCCCCAGTCCGCGGCGAAATGCCGTGACTGCGGCCGGATAACCTCCCAGACGCCAGCCACGACGGTACAGAACACGATGCAGAGTCGTATCGGACCAGACCAGCCCGAGCAGGTCGTATCTCCGAATCCCAGCGAACAGGCCCGAGAGCTTAGCAGCCTGGCCTGCGGCTTGAGCGATACCGACATCTGACAGTAAGATTGGATCTTCCGTGAACTGGCGTACCGCCCGGATTGTTGGGCCGAAGATGCTCTGGAATGTCTGCGACGAGTTGGAATAATATCCACCGATTCCAACCCATGTCACGTAACTCGCACCGGGCCAGTAGGCTTGGATGGGCCCTGTCCCGGCCTGATTTCCTGCCATCGCCCATAGCCATGTCGCGTTACTCGCCCCGTCCTCGCGGAAGACTTCGACCACATGCCGCCACGCCGCGACCCATGCATCTGGGGCACGCCACTTATACGAGCGACTATTTGGCTCAGGCGCGAAACTTAGAATGACCGGGTGACCATATGCGACAACTTGGTCCGCATAGGAACGGAGATAGCGATCGTCTTTGCCGGTCGCAATCGCTGCCATGTTGGCGTTGCCAGGATCGATGTTGGCCAGCGGAATCGCCCCGTGCGAATATAAGGTTTCCGCGAAAGGCCGCCCGAACGGCTCATTCCATGGGCTATTGAAGGCCACGATGTTGGGTTTATCTGCTATAATCGTCGCGAATTGCTGAACGGGACGGTACGCCGCAACTTCGTTAGACTCCAATATGCCAACATATTGCGTAGCTTCGGCCAGTGGCGCGGCCGCCACGGTTGCCGGGTAGTTTATATAACTTGGGGAGACCGGAGCAACCTGGGCCGCGGGGGTGCTTAGTAAATAGGAACATAGGACTATCGCAGTCACCGATCCGAGAATACTTGCAACCCATGGCGGTGCAGTTAGCAGCCAGGACCTTCCCGCGATATTGCGGCCAGGTGGTAGTGGGATAAGCCGACTTATTGCGATCGCAATAAACACTATCGTGATCAGCCTGGTAAATAACAACAGGCCGGATGCGCCAGATATTAGACTGTAAAGTCTGGCATCAGGGAATATTGCGTTCGACATGACTCCACACTTCACTACGCCTCATGAACTGGGCTTTGAGCGCTGACGCCAAGTACAGCGAGCGGAACATCGCATATCCAAATTCGGGCAGGATCCACAGGGCCAGGATCATCCCGCGGTGCCCCGCTTTCCGGACAGTCCACACGCTCTCGGTGAGATAAACTAGAAGGGCACCTAGTCCCCAGCGGAGATTAAAAGGCGTCCGGGTAATTAATTCACCAAGGTTAACAGCCCAGCACAAAATGAGCACGGCATAGGAAATATGAACAAATGCCTGCTTGGACCAGTCTAGCCAGGTAGCCCGCATAATGCCAAAGCTGCGAATGTCGCCTAATGAACCCCTTTGCCATCGAAGACGCTGGCGGAAGAGATCGCGCCATTTCGGCATCAACTCTGTAGTGGCGACACTATCGATCGAGCACAAACACTCGAATCCCAGGACTCTGAGCGCGAGCGTCATCTCGTAATCCTCGGTGATAGAGGCCGTATTAAAGCAATCCCCAAATTGGCCCGGCAGGGTCACGCCCCTCTCGCTAGAAACCTTCCGAAGGGCAGCTGCACGAAAAATAGTTCCGCATCCAGATAGAACCCATATGCGCCGCATACGCGCTATAGCCCGGACGGCACGGATATACTCGTTGCGCTGAAGCTGCCCAATCAAGCCGTGCCCGTTCTCGCCCTTAACTATGCCGCACACTGCTCCCGCTCGCCGTGCATGCGTACTGCGACGGAGCTCAAGCCAGGCGTTGCGTATCCAATCAGGATTAAGATTGGAGTCAGCGTCAATTGTCAAGACCAGATCATCATCGGCCAGGTAAGCTAGGCTTACTCTGAGCGCCTGGTTTAGCGCTCCTGCCTTCTTGCTCGTGTTTCCTGTGGTCTTAAATACCCTCGCTCCAGACAGCATGCTTACTCCGTCTGTGTCATCGGTGCAGTTATCGCAGATCACGGTTATCTCGTCTGGCGGCATTGTCTGCTGGCGAAGCGAGTGGATTGTGTGCGCGATCGACTGCGCCTCGTTATGCGCAGGGATCAGAGCCAAGATACGGCCTGGCGGGCGGTATCCCGATTCGTGGCAGTCGGGTGTGGATGCGGGTCTGAGCCCAGCGGTCGTTTCGATGGTCACAGCCATGGATCTCCTCGTACGTGCTCATGCGAAGCCTTTTCGGCACGAACCCCCCCGGGGCGCCCGGCGATGCAGATGTGAGACTCTTGGGAGCTAGGGGAGGTTTACTCGCATCGTGGGCAATCTTGGCTGTGAAGCCTGTGCTCCGGGCGGGGGGGCTTCGTTACCAGTGGGTGATGAACTGCCCCACGGGGTGCGCTCCTGTCGCGGCAGCTTGCCGTTGGATGACGGGGATCTGCGTTTACCTGCGCACCATCCAGAATGGGACGATGCGTGATAAAGGGGCGAAATGGAGCAGCGGACGCGAGGGCGCGTAAGCTAGCCCCTCCCCCCGAGGGGAGATCCCTCGGCCCAATTAATGTCCCGGCTATCTGTCGCGGCCGCGCTAACAGCGGGCCAGGTCCTGGGCTGGCTGCGTGAGCTGTACCGGGCGACTAGCGCCTCCTGCTCGGGCGCCCTGACCAACTTGGGGCGCCCGGAGGAAGCGCTGACCGTTACCGGAGAGGCCGTCGGGCTCTACCGAGCGCTCACCGACATCGATCGCGCCGCGTTTCACGGCAGGCTTGCCGACGCGCTGATCGCGTGGAGCGTAATACTGCTCCATCTAACGCGGGTTTCCGCTCAGCGATACCGGCCTTCGGTGCTTGATTTGATTCGGTCAGCCATGAGACCCGCCTTACGCTCTGACCAGGGAATTCACTAGCAGCACCCCGCCACTGACTAGCAGCACCCGCTGGGAGACCCC
>DATIYI010000393.1:0-27355 GCA_035517695.1 Streptosporangiaceae bacterium | reverse complement strand
GCCATCCCGCCGGACAGCGCGTACACCGACGCCTTGGCCCACTTGGCCAGCTGGAACTGCGCAAGCAGCTCGTCCGCGACCCGCCGGGACTGCGTGGCCCCCATGCCAAACAGCCGCCCGTGAAAGTACAGGTTCTCCCACACCGTGAGCTGGCGGTCGAGGGTATTTTGCTGCGAAACGATGCCGCTCAACTGTTTTGCCAGCGCCGGATGCGCTGCCACGTCGATCCCGCCGAGGTACGCCTTGCCCGATGTCGGCACCACGCGGGTGGTCAGCATCCCCGCGGTGGTCGTTTTCCCCGCGCCGTTGGGACCCAGCAAGCCGAAGATCTCGCCGGCCTCGACGTCGAGGTTGAGCTTGTCGACCGCGGCGAAGTCCGTTCCCGGGTAGACCTTGGTCAGGTCCTCGGTGTGGATGACCGCGTCCCGCTGGCCATCCGCCAGCCCGGCGGCGCTCGCCGACGCTGATGCGCTGCTCATCGCCCACATCGTACGTTGCGCCGGGTGCGCCGCTGGCGCGTCCGCGTCCCGATGCTGCTGATGTGGGCGCCGGAGAAGGTCGAGGTCAGCGTCACGGGATCGCACGTGTACACAATTCTGGGTACACTTAGGGTGTGGATGACAGCCAGAACCAGCTGAGCGTGCGGGATGCCCGCGCGCACTTCGCCGAGCTCATCACGCGGGCCCAGGGCGGAACGCCCACCGTCATCACCCGCAACGGCCAGCCCGTGGCCGCTGTCGTGCCCATCGAGGACTTCAACGCCCTTGAAGACGCGATCGACCGGTACTTCGCCAGGGAGGCTGACCGCGACCTCGCGGAAAATCCCGACGCGCCGACCTACAGCATGTCCGAGGTCGTGGCCGCGATCTTTGAAGAGGAGCCGGGCAAGGGCGTCGCGTGAAGTACGCGTTCCGGTGGCGGGAGCATGCGGTCAGGCAACTGCGGGCCATTCCCCAGCCAGCCGCGCTGACGATCTTGCGGGCACTGGCCGCGCTCGGCGACGATCCACGCCGCCCGGACACCAACGTCAAGAAGCTCGCCGGATACGAAGACCGCTACCGGCTGCGCGTTGGCGATTACCGGGTCATCTACGAAATCATGGACGAGCAGCTCGTCATCCTGGTCCTGGGAGTGGGCCACCGCCGGGAGATCTACCGGGCAGTGCCCTGACGAGGCCACACGCCAGCCCGGCCGGATCCGGGCGAACCCCATGACCGGGCGCACCCGCGATGCCACCACCGCTCGATTTGCCGGCGTCAGGCACCTCACGCTGAACCTGCGGCGGCAGAATGCGGCGGCAGAATGTAGTGCGTGCCTGAGAGAACCGGTGGGGGCCCCATCTTGATCGTCGGTGGTGGCGTCGCGGGCGGCAATGCCGCCGCAACCCTCCGGGAGGAGGGTTTCCGTGGGCGGGTCGTGATCATCAGCAAGGAACCCGGCGTCCCCTTTGGGCGTCCTCCGCTCTCAAAGACGTACCTGCGGTCGGAGGAGGATCTGGAAGGCTGGTATGTCCGCCCCGCCGGCTGGTATCAGGAGCACGACGTAGAGCTCCTCGGCGAATCACGCGCGGTGGCTGTCGATGCCGCCGCCCACACGGTCGTCCTGGACTCCGGCCGGGAGCTCAGGTACCAGAAGGTCTTGATAGCCACCGGGGGGCGGAACCGGCGGCTTGAGATTCCCGGGGCTGAGCTGCCTGGGATCCATTACCTGCGCACCGTGGCCGAGTGCGACGCGATCAAGGCCGAGGCCGCGGCGAACCGGCGCGCAGTGGTCGTGGGCATGGGCTTCATCGGCTGTGAGGTGGCGGCGTCGCTGACGCAGCTTGGGGTGCGGGTGACCGCTGTCTTTCCCGGCAGGGAGCCCCTGGAGAAGGTGCTGGGCGGGGAAGCCGGCGCGCTGATTGGCGCCATCCACCGCGCGAACGGCGTCGAACTGCTGGCCGGAGATCAGGCTGCTGTGTTCGAAGGGGCCGAGCGCCTTGAGGCGGTCGTGACCGCCAGCGGCAGGCGTGTCGCGTGCGACTTCGCTGTCGTTGGCGTGGGGATAGCCGCCGATGTTGCGGCCGTCACGGGGTCATCGATTGCGCTGGCGAACGGGATTCTTGCCGACGAACGGTGCCGGGCCAGCGCGGCTGACGTCTACGCGGCCGGCGACGCCGTCAACCAGCTCCACCCGCTCTTCGGGCGGGTCCGGGTCGAGCACTTCAACAACGCCGAAAAGCAGGGGGCCGCGGCGGCCAGGTCGATGCTTGGCTCGGCTGCTCCCTACGACTACATCCACAGCTTCTGGTCCGACCAGTACGAGCACAAGATCGAGTATGTCGGCCACACCGCGAAGTGGGACGCGTTCGTTGTCCGCGGCAGCTTGGATGAAGGAAAGCTCGTGGGGTTCTACCTGCTGGACGGCGTCGTGCAGGCCGCCGTCGGCCTGGACCGCGGCGGCGACCCGGAACTGGACCTCGGCGGCGAGATGGCCGCCTCCGCCCGCTTGGTGGCCCGGCGGGCCCGGCCGGCCCCCGGCTTGCTCGCCGACGAGTCCTCAGACCTGTGGTCGCTGGTGCCCGGCGCATGACTGCCGCCGTCAGCCGGCGGCGGCGCTAGGTCAGTCGTTCGAGAACAGGGGGATGTTTGCCCCGCTGGCCGGGGACAGGGGGCTGTCAAGCAGCGCGAGGATCAGTTCCGCGACGTCACCAGGCGTCAGGCCGGGACGCAGCTCTGGGTTGGCCCGGCGCAGCATCTGGGTGTCGACAGCACCTGGGCTGACACAGATGGCGCTGATGCCGTGTTTCTTTCCCTCCACCGCGATCGCCTCGGTGAGGCCGATGACCCCGTATTTGGAGACGTTGTACGCGGCCAGCCCCGGGAACTTCTCGGTGGCGTAGACGCCGGACAGTGAGGCGATGGTGACGATTCGCCCTTCCCCGGTGCGGAGCATCGCGGTGAACGCGGCGCGGCAGCAGAGAAATGTGCCCGTCAGGTTGACCGCAAGCGTTTCTTCCCAGATCTCGGGTGTCGTCTCGGCGAACGGTGCGGGCGTCAGCGCCCCGGCCGCGCAGACCAGTGCGGCCAGCGGGCCCGCCTGCCCGGCGGCGGCAAAAAGGCGCTCGACGTCTGCTGCACTGCTCACGTCGGTGGGCACCGGCACGGCCTCCCCGCCGGTGTGCCGGATGTGGCTGGCAACGCCGTCGAGAGCTTCGCGGTCACGGGCGGCAAGAATGACCTGAGCGCCAGCCGCCGCCAGGGCCTCGGCGGCGGCCGCCCCGATCCCGCGGCTGGCGCCGGTGACCACGGCCACCCGCCCGGCCAGCCAGTGCCCTGGATCACCCATCGTCTGCCTCCCCGGTATCAGAAGCGGCCATTCGCCGGTAGAACCGCTCGTGGGCGTCCAGGCTCTGTTCCAGATCGAGACGGTCCTCGGCATGGCCGCGGCATGCCGCCCGCGAAATCCCGGCCGTCCCCCCAACGGCGTCCGCAGCTGCCTGCAGGTCGCCGGGCGGCACCAGGAAGCCGGTTACACCGTCCGCGATCACTTCGCCGAGCCCTCCGCGCTGAAACGCGACGACGGGCGTGCCGCACGCCTGCGCCTCGGCGGCGGCCATCCCGAAGGGCTCGTCCCACCTGGCGGGATACAAGACGACGGCCGCGCGGGCCATCGCCACCCACAGCGACGCCCGGGGCACTGCCTGATGAACCGTCACGCCCGGCCGGCCTCGCCGCGGGCCGATCTGCGCCCGGGTGTAGCCGGCGTCGTAGGCATCGCCGTAGACGTCGATGGGGATCCCGGCCGCGCCGGCGATGTCGATGGCTTCGGCGGCTCCCTTTTCGGGGCTCAACCGGCCGGCGAAAACGGCGCCACGCCCGGCTGCCCGCGACCAGGGGATGACATGCGTGGGCACACAGGGCGGAAGGATCGCGTCGACGCGGACTACCCGGCGCCAGGCCCTCGCCTGGAATGCGGACACGGTGGCGACCGACGGCGGCCTGCCGGACCGCGCCGCATGGTGAAGCGCTGCCTCCACCGCCTCGTCGGGGGGAAGGTGAAGCGTGTGCAGCACCGGTGCAGGCAGCGTGGTCGCGAGCCGGACGGCGGGCGCGTCGAAGGCGTGATTGTGGATCACGTCATACCGGGTCTGCCGCATGCTCGCGTAGGCGGCGGCGAAAGCGGCCTCGGCCGCCGCTGATACGGACGCTGATCCGGGACCGGCGGGCCCGAAGGCCCGGTAGAGCGTCCCGGCCAGGGCCCGGGGATCGGACCCGGTGTCGATCACCTTGACCCCGGGGATCTCCGATCCGGAGGCGGCGTACACGTGAACCTCGTGCCCCCGGCCTACCAGGCCGCGGGCAAGATCGGACACGAAGGCCTGCGAACCGCCGCGCTGTGGCTCGCGGATGGCCGTCACGAGCGGTGCCAGGATTGCGATCTTCATCGAGCCAGCATCTTGAAGGCCAGGTCGCGCGGCGGATTGATGCCCAGAACCTCGAACGGCACCCGCCGCCGGCGGCGCCGGCGGACCTCTTCGGCCGCGCCGGGATAGAAGATCTCGGCCAGCTCAACCGCCTTGGGGTAGCTGGGGAACTCGACGGACATCGGCCCGCCGAAGGTGACGTACCGGTAGCCGCGCGTGGCGAGCCAGTCGATGTTGTTTGGCCAGATGATGGCGACGCAGCCGCCCGGCCTGCACACCCGCTCCATCTCGGACAGGCCGGCCTCGCCTCCATGTGCGGGGGCGGGGGTGAAGGCCGAGCAGGCGACGACCAGGTCAGCGAAATCGCCGGGAAGCGGCAGTTCGTCGAAGAACCCGTGGATCACCCGTGCGCTGCTGGCGTGCTCCGCTTCCGCGAGCTTGCGCTGCAGGATCTGGCGCAAGGGCATCGCGGGCTCGATCACCACGACCTCGCGCCCGCGGTCGATGAGCTCGAGCGTCAGCCGTCCCGCGCCGGCGCCGACCTCGACGATCCTGTCCGCGGTGCGCGGCAGCCAGTCAAGGATGCCGGGATGAAGGCGCTCGGCACTGGCAAGCTGGTCATAGAGTTCCGGTTCGAGCCGGTACAGCAGTTCCCAGGCCAGCACGACGTCGGTTTGGGGATCACCGGCCCCGTGGGGGACAAACCGGCTGGCCTCGTCACGGGTGAACACGCGAAGATCGGCCGTGGTGTAGCGCCTGCGCAGTTCACGGCCCGCCCCGGCCGGGGTCTCAGACCTGATCACCGACTTCAGCCCAGTTCTTGTCCGTCTCCCACACGCGGACCGACCGCAGCCGACCCTCCGGGAGCTCCGGCCGGAGCCGTTCCCAGAAGGTCAGGGCGAGGTTTTCGGCCGTCGGGATGCGCCCGGAGAGCCATGGAACATCGGTATTCAGGTTGCGGTGGTCCACATCCCGGATGACTCGCCGGCATATGACGTCCGAGAGCAGCTTCAGGTCGAAGACGTAACCGCTGGCCTGGTCGATCTCGCCGGCGACGACGACTTCCAGGAGGTAATTGTGCCCGTGCAGATTGGCGCACTTCCCAAAAAGGTTCCGGTTCTCGTCGTCGGAAAGACCCGGGTTGTAAAGCTGATGCGCGGCATTGAACGATTCGCGGCGGCCGAGCAGCACGGTCATCGGGCTGGCCACGACCTTCGGCCGGTGGTGGCCGTACCTGCGTCGCTGTGAGGCTGATGAGCCATGTCAAGCCTCCTAGGAGGATATCCGGGCGAGCCGGGCGGCGGCACGGTACGCAGGCCGTCAGGTGAGGCCGAGGGCCGGCCGTGCAGCGCAGTTACCACGCTCCCATCATGCCTGGGCGCCCGTGCACCCAGTGGTCCGGGTCGCGGACCGAAGCGATCTTGAGCGGAGAGGGGCCGATGTGATCACCGCCACCGCCGCGGAGCCCAGCGGAGGCCCTGCTGATCCGATCAGACGGCTACGTCGCCTGGGCGGTCGGCGCCGGCCCGCCCGCCGCCAGCTGACGGGCTGCGCGAAGCCCTGCGGACCTGGTTCGGCTCTCCCGCCACATGAGCCATCCGGCAGAGACCGAAACGCACTGCCTGCGCCAGCAGTGCCACGCGCTCGATCGTGGTCCACCTGATCCACCGGTCCCGTGCTCACTGGGAGCCCCCAAGAACCAGCTCACCCGTGATGACAGGCATGTACGTAAACCGGCGAATCGTCCCTCGGCTTCTAGGAGGCGTATTGTCATCGGGGTTGAGGCCAAGGGCCATCCTCATTGGGTCGGCCGCGCCCTCGTCACTAATGCCAAAAGGCAGGCCAGCAGATTGGCGTCATACACCGCCATCCGGCTGGATCGCGGAGGGTGCGCTGAGGCTATCGTGAGGCGAGCTTTGATCGATCTTTGCTTCTTTCTGTAGCGAGTAGCAGATCGTAAGCGCGGCGGTTGAGGCCGTTGATACCGTCGCTGCTGAAACTGGTCGTTCGGGGGTAGCCGCCAGGGAACGGCAGCCCACCCGGCCTGGCCGCGCTGCGTGATTTGAACGTCTGATAATCGACGGCGTCCGCCGGCTGGCGTTCTGGGACGATGCTGATGTGAGCGAGGGGCCGGGCGGCGAGTGGAGCGCCGTCGAGGGGCAGGCCGGGGCTGGATTTCAGGCCATGGCGGCCGGGGACTGGCGCGGCGCGCGCGATGCTTTTTCCGCCGTCCTCGCGGTGGCCGAGGTGCCCGAGGCGCTCTTCGGTCTGGCGAACGCGCTGTTCTGGCTGGGCGACCTCGCGGGCACGATCGCCAGTTGCGAGAAGGCGTATGCCGGTTTCCGCCGCCGCGGCGACGCGATGTTCGCCGCGGGTGCCGCGCTTTCGCTGGTGGGTTACAACAAGGGGTATCTCGGCAACACGGCCGCCGCCCGCGGGTGGCTGTCACGTGCCCGGCGGATTGTCGAGGACGAGGTTCCGGAGCTGCGCGGGGAGCTCCTGGGAGCCACCTCGTACGTTACGGACGACCCGGTGGAGAGCGAGGCGCTGGCGCGGCAGGCGGCCGACATCGGGCGGGCGAACGGCAACTCCGGCCTGGAGCTCATGGCGATGCACGCCGTCGGGCAGGCCCTGGTCCAGCAGGGCCGGACCGAGGAAGGCATGTCGCTCCTGGACGAGGCGATGGCCGGTGTGATCGGCGGCGAGGGCGGCGATCCGCTGACGGTCGCGCAGATGAGCTGCATGACGATGGTGGTGTGCGGCAGCTGTTTCGATCTCGAGCGCGCCACGCAGTGGGTGCAGTCGCTGCAGGGCTTCATCGACCGGTACGGGTGCCCGTTCCTGTATGCGGAGTGCCGCACCTATTACGGCCGGGTGCTGTTCGAAAACGGCGACTGGAGCGCCGCCGAGACGTTCCTCGCTGATGCGATCGCACTGTCAAGGGGCGTGTTCGCGGCGCCGTATGCGTTCGCGGCCGGGACACTCGCGGAGCTGAGGCTCGCGCAGGGACGGGTCGAGGACGCGGCCAGGGCGCTGCGCGGCGTCGAGGGGCGCGAAGAAGCGGCCGCGGCGGTCGCCTCGGTGCACCTGGCCCAGGGCGAGCCGTCGGTGGCGGCGGCCGTGTTGCGCCGACGGCTCGCCGCGACCAGCCCGGACCGGCTCGATGCCGCCGCGGTGATCGAGCTGCTCGGCGAGGCGGAGATCGCGCTGGGCGACGGCGCGGCGGCCATCCAGCGCGCACGTGCCCTTGTCGCGCTCGGCGCCGCCAACAGCTGTGACCCGATCGTCGCGCACGGCGAGCGTCTTCTCGGGCACGCGCTCGCGTCGACGGATGTCCCGGCCGCGCGCACGCACCTGGAGACGGCGCTCGCGGCGTTCACCCAGGCGGGGATTCCCTACCGCGCCGCGCAGACGCGGCTGTTGCTCGCCCAGGTGCTGCGGCGCAGCGACCGTGAGGTGGCGGGGGCTGAGGCGCGGGTGGCATTGGCGGCCTTTGAGGATCTGGGAGCCGGCCGCGACGCGGACGAGGCCGCCGCGCTGATGCGCGATCTGGGCATCAAGGCGGCGAGGACTGGGCCGAAGAACCTCGGACGGCTGACCAAGCGTGAGCAGGAAGTGCTCGCCCTCCTTGGCGAAGGGCTGTCCAACCCCGAGATCGCCGAACGCCTGTTCCTGTCGCGCAGGACGGTCGAGCATCACGTAGCGCGCATCCTGTCCAAACTCGGCCTGCGCGGACGCGCCGATGCCGCCGCGCTCGCGGCGCGGAGCGCTCGTTGAGAATCAGCCAGAGATAGGTGAGTTCGCCGATGCTCCCGCGCCAGCCGGAGTGCCATCGTCGCCTCCATGACCGAAGCGCGCGAGCGGCCCGACGGGATGAACCTGATCGACGTGCGGGCGTTCGTGCTCCAGACCTGGAGGGCAGTCATGGCGATACAGGTACGTCAGCACCAGGGCCGGTGCGTGCACGCCAACGGGATCGACATCCATTACGTCGAGATGGGAGAGGGCGAGCCACTGCTCCTGCTTGACAACGGCATGGTCTCCACCAATCCGATCTGGGCATCTGTTCCCGTTGCGTACGCCCCCTTCATGGGAACGCTGGCGGGACACTTCCGGGTGATCGCGCCGGACACGCGGGGGTCCGGGAAGACCGTCCACCCCGGCGGCCCGATCCCGTCCGCGCTGCTGGCCGACGACGCCGCTGCCTTCATCGATGCGCTGCAGCTGGACCGGCCGCTGATCTGCGGCTTCAGCGACGGCGGGGAGACCGCGACGCTCGTGGGAATCCGCCATCCCGGGTCAGTGCGCGCGATCGTGAACCACGGCGGATACGACCTGTTCAACCCCGACCCGCAAGCACCCGCCATCGTCATGACGCGGCAGATGCTCGGCGGCAGCGCCGACGCAACCCAGGCGGACCCCGGCGTGAGCGCGAGCCGCTCACCGGAGCTGCGGGCGATGTTCGAGCTGATGCGGTCAGACCACGACGGTGCGCAGGGAACCGGTCACTGGAAGACAGTTGTCGCTCAGACCTTCGACCGGGTCACCCAGCCGCACGGCTACACCTTTGACGACATGCACACCATCACGGTGCCGGCACTCATCCTCATCGGCGACCGGGATCCGTTCTGCACCGTCGAGGAAGGGGCGGCCGCCTACCGCGCGCTGCCGGCTGGCGAGCTCGCAGTGCTGCCGGACACCGGCCACCTGATCACCCCCGCCGCCGTGCAGGCCACGATCGAGTTCTTCGAGCGCCTTTGATCGTTCAGGCACGTCCCGGGTACCAGGATCAGGCATCCGGCGAGCCGGATCGGCCTGCCCGCCGGCTGGCATCGCCCACGCCTTTCTGGGAGTTTGGGCCTTATGCCGACACGCCTGGTCCACCTCGTGGCCGATGCCAACGATCCCCCAGGGCTGGCGCGGTTCTGGTCCACCGTCCTGGGCTGGCAGATAGCCGATGAGACACCGGAGGAGGTGGACGTGTGGCCAGCCGGATACACCTATCCCGACCCGGTCGCCGTGCCGGTCGTCTTCGTCCTGGTGCCCGAGGCGAAAACCGGGAAGAACCGCGTCCACCTGGACCTGGCCAGCACCTCCGCCGCGCATCAGGCCGAACTGGTCAGCCGGGCAGCAGACCTGGGAGCCAGGCCGGTGGACATCGGCCAGGGCGATGTGCCCTGGGCCGTGATGGCTGACCCGGAGGGCAACGAGTTCTGCGTGCTGGAGCCGCGGGACATCTACCGTGACACCGGCCCCGTCGCCGCGATCGTCACCGACTGCGCCGATCCCGCCACCCTGGCACGGTTCTGGGCGGACGCGGCAGGCTGGCAGATCGAGCGCGCCGCGGACGACTTCGCCGGGCTCCGGTCCCCCCAGGGCGCAGGACCCTACCTGGAGTTCCTCCAGGTGCCCGGCGTGAAGGTGGGCAAGAACCGGGTGCACCCGGACGTGGCACCCTACCCAGGTGACGATCCCGCCGTTGAGGTAGCGCGGCTGCGGCGGTCGGGCGCCGCCCTGGCGGATGTCGGCCAGGGCGGCCGCGTGTCCTGGACGGTCCTGGCCGATCCCGAGGGCAACGAGTTCTGCGTCCTGTCACCGCGCTAGCAACCGGCCGCGCCGGATCGCGTCAGCGCCGCCAGGGCCTGCCCGGCCGGCCCAGGTAGGCTCGGTGATGATGACCACCCGGGCCACGGGCTAGGGAGAGGCAGAGGCGATGAACTACCAGGTTGTGAACCCGGCCACCGGCCAGGTGGAGCAGGAGTACCCGACGGCCACCGACGCGGAGATCGCCGAGATCCTGGACCGGGCCGGACGCGGCTATCCGGCGTGGCGGCGGACGCCCATGGCCGAGCGCACGGAGATCCTGCTCCGGGTGGCGCAGATCTACAAGGAGAGGTCCGCCGAGCTGGGCGCGATCATCACCCGCGAGATGGGCAAGACCACGGCCGAGGCCGCGGGCGAGCTGAAGTTCACCGTCGGTATCTACCGCTACTACGCCAAGAACGGTGCCGACCTGCTCAAGGACGAGCCGCTGCACTCCAACACGCCGGGCACGGCGTGGGTCCGCAAGTCGCCGATCGGGGCGCTGCTCGGGATCATGCCGTGGAACTACCCCTACTACCAGGTCGCCCGGTTCGCCGCCCCCAACCTGATGATCGGCAACACGATCGTGCTCAAGCACGCGCCGCAGTGCCCGGAGTCGGCCCTGGCCATGGAGCAGATCTTCCGCGAGGCCGGGCTGCCCGCCGACGCGTACATCAACGTGTTCGCCAGCAACGAGCAGGTGGCCGGGATGATCGCCGACCCGCGGATCGCCGGGGTGTCGGTGACCGGCAGCGAGCGGGCCGGCTCGGCCGTGGCCGCGACGGCCGGCCAGAACCTGAAGAAAGTCGTGCTGGAGCTGGGCGGCTCGGACCCGTTCATCGTCCTGGACGGGGCCGACCTGCCCAGTGTGGCCAAGGCAGCGGCCGCCGCCCGGATGGAGAACGGCGGCCAGGCGTGCAACGCCTCCAAGCGGATGATCGTGACCGCCGACGTGTACGACGAGTTCATGTCCGAGTTCACCGCCGCGATGTCCGGCTATGTCACCGGCGACCCCACCGACCCGGCCACCGCCTACGGGCCGCTGTCGTCGGAGCAGGCGGCCCGCAACCTGATGGACCAGATCAACGACGCGGTCAGCAAGGGCGCGACGGTGCACCTGGGCGGGCACCGGCTGGACGGGCCCGGCGCGTTCGTGGAGGCCACCGTGCTGTCCGACGTGACCCCCGAGATGCGGGCCTACCGCGAGGAGCTGTTCGGGCCGGCCGCGGTGGTCTACAAGGTGTCCAGCGCCGACGAGGCCGTCGAACTGGCCAACAGCAGCTCCTACGGGCTGGGCGGCGCGGTGTTCTCCAGCGACGAGACGCTGGCGCTGGAGGTGGCCGACCGGCTGGATGTCGGGATGGTCTGGATCAACCAGCCCGAGGGCGGCGGCCCGGAACTGCCCTTCGGCGGGACCAAGCGCTCGGGCGTCGGCCGGGAGCTGGGGCCGCTGGGCATCGACGAGTTCGTGAACAAGAAGCTCATCCACACCACGCCCGACGGCGAGTAGGCGGGCGGCGCCGGGTCAATCCCGCGGCCGCCGGGGCCGTCATGGTCCTGGCCAGCCAGCACGCCTGAGCCCGGCTGAAGCCCAGAGCTGACCGGCCGCGGCTCAGGCGTGCTGGCCCCGCATCCGGGGCTTCTTCTGAGGCGTTCCGTATGTGTCCAACTGGCCGGCCCGGCGGCTACCGCGCCGAGGTCTACGCTCACTACTGGCGGCACGATGTCGAGAAGCGCCGTCCGGCTCCGCTCACCAGATGAAGGGCCTCGACAGGCGCGGCCCACGACATCAGGAGACCACGATGCCGAAGTACCTGCTTCTCAAGCACTACCGCGGCGGCCCCGAGCCGCACCGTCCCGTGCCCCCGATGGACCAGTGGGCGCCTGAGGACGTGGAGGCGCACATGGCCTTCCTCAGGCACGTCAGCGAGCTGCTCGAGGAGAACGGCGAGTACGTCGACGCGCAGGCGCTCACCCCGGCGCGCACCTGGGTGCGCTACGGCGGCCCGGACGCGGCGCCCGTCACCACCGACGGCCCGCTCCCCGAGACCAGCGACCTCGTGGCGGGCTGGTACATGATCGACGTCGAGTCCCGCGAGCGCGCGGTCGAGCTCGCGGCGTACGTCTCCTCCGAGCCCGGCCCGGGCGGCGAGCCGCTGTACGAGTGGATCGACGTCCGGGAGGTCATGTCCGAGGCGCCGTCGCAGGAGTGACCCGGCGTGACCGGCGAGCCGGTGCGACAGCTGGACGAGGGCGCGCTGCGCGCCCTCGTCCCACGGGTGCTCGCGGGCCTGGTCCGGCGGGGCGAGGACTTCGATGCCGCCGAGGACGCGCTGCAGGAGGCGCTGCTGGAGGCGCTGCGGGTGTGGCCCGGGCACCCGCCGCGCGACCGGCGCGCGTGGCTGACCACGGTCGCGACGCGGCGGCTCGTCGACGCCCGCCGCAGCGAGGCCGCCCGGCACCGCCGCGAGGATGCGACGTACGCGGAGCCGCGGCCGGCCGCCACCGAGGAGGGCGACGACACCCTCTTCCTGCTCTTCTGCTGCTGCCACCCCGGCCTCGCGCCCGCCTCCCAGGTGGCGCTGACGCTGCGCGCCGTCGGCGGCCTCACGACCCGGGAGATCGCCGACGCCTTCTACGTGCCGGAGGCGACGATGGCGCAGCGGATCAGCCGGGCCAAGCGCGCCCTGCAGGGGCGCCGCCTGGACCAGCCCGGCGACCTCGCCGTCGTGCTGCGTGTGCTCTACCTCGTCTACACCGCCGGCCACGCGGGCCGGGTGGACCTGGCCGGCGAGGCGATCCGGCTCGCGCGCCAGCTCACCCTCGCCACCGAGGAACCGGAGGCGCGCGGGCTGCTCGCGCTGATGCTCCTTAACCACGCCCGGCTCCCGGCGCGGCTCGACCCAGAGGGCCGGATCGTCACGCTCGACCGGCAGGACCGCGGCCTGTGGGACACCCGCGAGATCGCCGAGGGCGTGCGCGTGCTGCAGTCGGCGCTCGCCGTGCAGACGGAGGAACGGCGCCCGGGGCGCTACCAGGTCGAGGCCGCGATAGCCGCGCTGCACGACGACGCGGCGAGCGCCGGGGAGACCGACTGGCCGCAGATCCTCGCCTGGTACGACGACCTTGTCACGCTGACCGGGGACCCCGTGCGCCAGGACCCCGCCGCGGTGCTCGGCCGCGCGGTCGCGGTCGGCCACGTCCTTGGCGCCGCCGCCGGGCTGCGCGAGACGGACCGGCTGCGCGAGGTGATCGGCGATCGGCACCGGTGGCACGCCGTGCGCGGGCACCTGCACGAACTCGACGGCGACCTGCCCGCCGCCGCCACGGCGTACGCCGAGGCCGCCCGCCTGGCGACGAACGTCGCCGAGCGCGACCACCTGGTCCGCCAGGCCGCCCGCGCGCGAGCAGCTTGAGCTTGCCCCGGCAGCGGATCGGCTCGCGGAACGTGATACCGGGCGGGCGGTAGCCGGGCTGACGACGGCTTCCGGTCTTGCCCGGCGCCAGGCACCGCGGCCCGGAACCGGGTGGCGGGCTCGCCTGGCGCTACCAGGCGAGCGTGCCGTAGCCGCCTTCGCCGGCGGCCCACAGGTGACCCCACAGGACTCCGCTCGGGCCGTCGTCCGGCAAGGTGGCGAGGTAGACGCTGGGCTCGGCTCCTTCCACGGCGGAACGGAATCCGCGGTGGTCGTTGAAATCAGTGGCGGTGTAGCCGGGGTTGGCGGCATTGACCTTGATCGGCGTGTCCTGGAATTCCTTGGCGTACATGGCGGTGAGCATGTTGAGCGCAGCCTTGGACGACGGATACTGCGCGGACGCCGGCATCATCTGCCTGAGCGGGCTCGCGGGGTCACTTTGCGAGCTGATCGAGCCGACCTCGCTGGACACGTTGACGATCCGCGCCGCCGCGGCGCGGCGCAACAGCGGCAGCATCGCGTTGGTCACGGCCACCACGCCGAAAACGTTGATCTCGTAAACCGCCCGCATATCGTCGAGCGACGTCTGGCTCGGCGCGGCACCCCGGCGCGCGACGCTCGCGGTGCCCGCGTTGTTGACCAGGATGTCCAGCCGGCCGTACTCGGCGTCGATCCACTCGGCCGCTTGCTGGACCGATTTGGCATCGGTGACGTCGAGCTGGACAAAACGAGCGTCCGCGCCGCCGTCGCGCAGGGCATGCTCGGCCGCGCGGCCTCGTTCCTCGTCCCGCGCGCCGACCAGCACGGTGATGCCCTGGGCCCCGAGTTGCCGCGCGGTCTCGAACCCGATTCCCTTGTTGGCCCCGGTGATGAGGGCGACCTTCGCTGTCATGCCACTGACGTTACGGTGGCTGTCCTGCGGGCGGGAGAGACGGGCGGAGCCTGGTACTGGCCGTACCACCTTAGGGTTTGCGGCAGGTGGCAAGCTGGAAGCCGTGACCATGGCTAACCGCGCTGAGCTGGCGGCGTTCCTGCGGGCCAGGCGCGCCCGGGTCTCACCGCAGGACGCCGGGCTGCCCGCGACGGGGCGGCGGCGGACGCCGGGGCTGCGCCGCCAGGAGGTGGCCCAGCTCGCCGGGATGTCCGTCGACTACTACATCCGGCTGGAGCAGGGCCGGGGGCCGCACCCCTCGCGGCAGGTGCTGTCCGCGCTGGCCCGGGCGCTGATACTGACCGCGGACGAGCGGGACTACCTGTTCCGGATGGCCAACGAGGCCCCGCCGCAGCGAGCGCGGCCGGGCCGCGAGATCACGCCGGGCATCAGGCACCTGCTGGACAGCATGCCCACCACACCCGCCTACGTGGTCAGCGCCGCCTACAACGTCCTGGCCTGGAACCAGCTCGCCACCCACTTCATCGGCGACCTCGCCGGGCACCCGGACCGGAACATGATCCGCTGGATGTTCCGCCGGCCACCAGCCGATTCCATCTGGGATGACGAGCACGTCCTGGGCTTCGCCAGGTCCACGGTCGCCGACCTGCGCGCCGGGTATGCCCGCTACCCGGGCGACCCCGAGATCGAGAGCCTCGTCACTGAGATGCTCGCGCTCTCCCCGCAGTTCGCCGGGATGTGGGCCGCGCACGAGGTCGAGGTCCGCGGGCCGATGCTCAAGCGCATCAACCACCCCCAGGTGGGGCCGCTCGAGTTCGAGTGCCAGGTCCTGCACATCGCCGAGACCGGCCAGCGCATCATCGCTTACTGCGCCGCTCCCGGCTCCGCCACCGAGCAGGCGTTCATCCAGCTGGCGGCGCCCGCCGTGCGCAGCTAGCGGCGGCCGGCGGCTGGGTAGCCCCCACTCGCGGCAGGCCGCGGCGCCGGAAATACAGTCAGATGACGGAAGAAGGGCCAGGGGCCGCGGGCAAGCCTTGAGAAGTACCGTCAGGTCACCGCACGGGGGCGAGAGGAGGAACCATGACGAGCCCGGACGAGCTGGCGGCCGGCGAGCGGTACATGGCGATAGCCCGGCGGTGGTTCACGAAGGGATGGACCGGGCATCTCGCGATGGCCGATGACATCTTCAGCGAGGAACTGCGGACCAACGGTGTCCATGTCGGCGTGGCCGGGCCGGTCGCCAGGATCCGGGACCGGCTGACGGGCTTCGCCGATCTGACCACGAGCATCGAGGACATGTTCGTCTCGGGGGACAAGCTCGCCGTGACTCTCGTGTGGCGCGGCACCCATACCGGCCCGTACGGCGGCGTGGCGGCGACCGGCAAGCCCGTCGAGGTGCGCGACACGGCGATCTGGCACTTCCAGGGCGGCAAGGTCATCGCGATCCTGACCCTGCAGGACCAGTTCGGGATCCTGAAGCAGATCGGGTACCTCCCGGAGAGCGTCCACGCCGCCTGACAGGCGGGGCGGGTTGATGGCGGAAGGAGGGCATGATGGATCTCGGCCTGAACGGGCGAACCGCGATCGTCACCGGCGCCAGCCGGGGAATCGGGCTGGCGGTCACGCGCGGGCTCGTCGCCGAGGGCGTGCGCGTCACCGCCGGGGCGCGAAAGTCCTCCGCTGAGCTCGACGAGCTGGCGGGAACCGGCATGGTGCGGGCCGTGGAGGTCGACCTGGCCGAACCCGCCGGGCCGGCCACGCTGATTGCCGCGGCGGGCGACCGGATCGACATCCTGGTCAACAACGTCGGTGCCGCCCCGGCGAGGCCGGGCGGGTTCGGCGAGATCACCGACGAGGACTGGCAGACGTCGCTCACCCTCAACCTGATGGCGGCGGTGCGCACCACCCGCGCCGCGCTGCCCGTCATGGTCGCCGCCGGGAAGGGCGCGATCGTGAACATCAGCTCGGCCAATGCGATCCTGCCAGACCCGGCCGTGATGGACTACAGCGCTGCCAAGGCCGCGCTGGCCAGCTTCTCCAAGTCCCTGTCCAAGGAGGCCGGCCCGCACGGCATCCGGGTCAACACGGTAAGCCCGGGCCCGGTCGCCACCGACCTGTGGCTCGGCGATCACGGGGTCGCGGCGACGGTCGGCCGCGCGACCGGCGCCCGGCCCCAGGACGTCCAGAGCCAGGCAGCACAGCAGATGGTGACCGGCCGGTTCAGCCGTCCGGAAGAAGTCGCCGACCTGGTACTCATCCTGGCCAGCGACCGCACCGCCAACGTCACCGGCGCCGACATCACCATCGACGGCGGCCTCATCCCCACCTGGTAGCCCGGGGATGACCGCGGCTACGTCCCGGGTCCTTCAGCAGCTGCGTCGAGGGCACCGGCGAGCTGGCTACGCGACGTGACCCCCAGCTTCGGGAACAGCCGGTACAGGTGTGACCCAACGGTCCGGGGCGAGAGGTAGAGCTGCTGGCCAATTTCGCGGTTCGTCATCCCTGTCGCCGCCAGCTGGGCTATCTGAAGCTCCTGGGTCGACAGCTGATCACGCGCAGCTGGAACTCGCCCCCGGCTCTGCTCGCCAGACGCACGCAGCTCCTGGCGCGCGCGTTCCCCCCAGGGAACGCATCCCAGTGCGTCGAACACCTGCCGCGCAGCCCGCAGCGGCGCGCGCGACTCGCTGACACGCCGGCGGCGGCGAAGCCAGGCCCCGTAGGCGAGCTGCAGCCGCGCATGGTCGAACGACTGATGCCTCAGATCGCTCCGCAACGCCACGTCGTACAGCCGCTCGGCCCCGTCGCCCGGGGCCAGCACGGCGCGGGCATACACCAGGCCGCCGTGCAGCGCCGGCGAGGGCGTGCGCTGCGCGAGCGTTTCCAGCTCATCGAGGATCGGGACCGCGACATGGCGCTGCCCGCTTTGCGACGCCGCATCGGCAAGGTAGGTAATCGACATGAAGCGGGCCGCCTCGTGAAACGCCGGATCGTTCCGGTCAAAGACCCGGGTGACATGCTCAAGCGCACCCGCGGGCCGCCCGGCCCCCAGCCAGGTCACGCCGCGCGCGAACGCGATCATGCACATGAGATCGCTCAGGCCTTGGGATACCGCCGTCTTCTCGGCCTCGGCAACGAGCCGTTCCGCGGCCTCTGCCTCCCCCCGCAGGCCACGGAGAGTGGCGCGCGCGATCAACGAGCCCGTCCGCCACCAGGACTGCCCGACCTCCTCGGCGAGCCGCCCGGACTCGTCCACGAGCATCTCGGCCGAAGCCCAGCTGCCCTGGGCGATCGCAACCCACCCTCGCATCACAAGCACCTGGACGAGCACACCCAGCCGGCCCTGCGCGCGCAGCTGGGCCGCCGCGCTCCCCAAGAACCTGGTCGCGGCATCGTGGTCGCCGATCGCGCGGGCCGCCATGCCCGCCAGGTACGCCTGGTCAGCGATCAGCTCATCCGCCGATGCTTCGATCACCGCCAGGCGCTCAGACACAGCCGGGCCCCAGCGCACGGGTCCCGCCATCGCCAGGATCGCAACGCGGCGCGGGTGCGTCTCCGGCACCCGCAGCCGCTCGGCCGCGGCCGCCACGCGATCCCGGACCCGCCCGCCGGGGTGGCCGCGCCAGCACCGAACCGCGGCGGCGAAGAGAAGACGGAGCGCGAGATCGATGTTCCCGGCATCAGCGGCCACCTCAGCGGCGTCGATGAGTGACTGCGCCTGGCCCTGATCGCCGGGGACCGTGTCCGCATACGTGCTACGCAACCACGTCAATCGTGCGCGCTGCCCACCGTCCGGGTTCAGCTGCTCGGCCTCGCGCACCAACTGCCGCAGCAGATCCGGATCGCCCGCTTCGAACGCCAGCTCGCCCGCCCCAAGCAGCCGCGAGCACCGCCGCGAAGAATCCGCGCTCAGCACGGCCGCGCGTCTGGCGGCGGCGACAGCTGGGCCAATCGCACCACGACGAGCAAGCCGGGCCGACAGCAACTCGACTTCGCGGGCTACGGACTCATCAGGCCCAACCGTCGACGCAGCCACGTGCCATAGGCGCCGGTCGGGCTCGCCGGCGAGCACGGCCGCCAGCGCGGCGTGCACGTGCCGCCGGCGCCCGGCGCCCGCGGACTGGTAAATCGCCGAGCGGACCAGCGGGTGACGAAAGATCACCGATCCGCCGACGATGCTCGCCAGGCCAGCTTCCTCAGCCGCAGCCGAGGCATCGAGCGGAACCTCAGCGCCACCGAGCAAGGACGCCGCGGCCAGCACCTCGGCAACCGAGGCGCGTTCGTCAGCCGCGGCCACGAGCAGGAGATCGCGCGCTGGCGCCGGCAGCCCGGACACCTGCTGGGCGAAGGCGCGTTCGAGCCTGGACGTCAGCGACACCGTGCCCGGCGAGATCCCGCCGACCCGGTCATCGCCGAGCCTCAGCGCATCCGGAAGCTCCAGCAAGGCGAGCGGGTTGCCGGCCGCGATCTCCAGAACCCGCCGCCGCAGGCCCGGCGTGAGGTCTCCCGCCGACGCGTCCACCAGCTCGCGGGCGGCCTCATCGGCGAGGCCGCCGAGGTGCAGCTCCGGCAGTTCCGCGGCGTCGAGGGCACCCGCGACGCCGTTCCGCAACGCGAACACCATTGCGATCGGCTCCGCATCGACGCGACGGGCGATGAACGCAAGAGCGCTCGCTGTCGGCGGGTCAAGCCATTGCGCCTCATCGACGACCAGCAGCAAAGGCACGTGCTCAGCCGCGCAGGCGAGCAGGTTCAGCGCCGCAAGCGCTATCAGGAACGGGTCCGGGGCGGGCACATCGAGCGTCCCGAACGCGGCCGACAGCGCGTCACGCTGTGGTCCCGGCAAGCGATCCAGCCACGTCAGCACCGGGCGCAGCAGCTGATGCAGCCCTGCGAACACGAGACCGGTCTCCGATTGCGCCCCAGCCGTGCGCAACACCGAGACACCCTTCGAGCTCGCCGTGGCCGCGGCCACCGCCAGCAGCGCGGTCTTGCCGATGCCAGGATCGCCGCGCAGGACGAGCGCGCCGCCTCGCCCGGGAATCCGGGCGAGGAGCTGACCGAGCATCGCGGCCTCGGCCTCGCGGCCGACCAGCGGCGAACCAGGCGAACCGGGCCGTCGTCCCTCAGGTCCCACCGAAATGCCCGGCCTAACCTGCTCGATCGCAATCACAACCACCTATGGCGTCGCTCGCCTTCCATCATCCTCCAGCTCGCTCGCTGGTGCACCGGCACTCCGCCGGCGCGCCCGTACCGCATCTTCGCCGAACTCGGCATCCCTTTCGCGAGCAGCTTCCCTCCCGCCTCGGCTCAGAATGACAGTCAACTGACCCAAGCCGGGCCCGTCGCGAGCCGCACAGGATGGGTGCATCCGCAAACCTCATCATCAGACGGGACCAGCCCATGACTGACGCACCGATCCCGGTCATCTTCATCCACGGTCTCTGGCTGCACCCGCTCTCCTGGACCGAGTGGGCCGGCATGTTCGAGGCCGCCGGGTACCGGGCCACGGCACCCGGCTGGCCCGGTGTGCCCGACACGGTAGAGGCCGCCCGCGCGAACCCGGACAGCATCGCCAACCACGGGATCGACGACGTGACCAGCCACTACGCCGCGATCATCAGCAGCCTGCCGGCGAAGCCCATCCTGATCGGCCACTCCTTCGGAGGCATGATCGCCGAGAAACTACTCGGCCAGGACCTCGCGGCGGCCGCCGTCGCCATCGACGCTGCCCAGATCAAGGGCGTGCTGCCGCTGCCGCTGTCGTCGCTGCGGTCAACCCTGCCCGTGTTCCGCAACCCCGCCAACAAGCACCTGGCGGTCTCCCTGACCGCCGAGCAGTTCCGCTACAGCTTCGGCAACGCCATAGACCCCGGCGAGTCCAGCACCCTGTACCGGCAATGGGCCATCCCGGCGCCTGGCCGGCCCCTGTTCGAGGCGGCCGCGGCGAACTTCTCCCTGCACTCCCCCGCCAAGGTCAACACCACCATCGATGACCGCGGCCCGCTGCTGCTCATCATGGGCGGCCAGGACCATACGGTCCCCGAGGCCATCACCAGGTCCACGCTCAGGCAGTACCGCCACTCGCACGCGATCAACGACCTGATCGAGTTCCCCGGCCGCGGGCACTCGCTGACCATCGACCACGGCTGGCGTGACGTCGCCAGCGCATGCCTGGACTGGCTCTACAAGCACGGCCTGTAGAGGTCAGCCCCCATGACAGATCCGATCACCCTCGCTGACCACGCCGGAGCCCGGCTCACGCACGGCAAGCCCACGGTCAACGGCGTGGCGATCCACTATGCGATCGGCGGCGCCGGCGAGCCGGTGTTCCTGCTGCACGGCGTGCCGAAGACCATGTCGTACTGGCGCCACGTCGTGCCGCTGCTGACCCCGCATTACACCGTCGTAGCGGTTGACAACCGGGGCTCCGGCGGCTCCCAGCGCCCCCCGGCCGGCTACGACACCGCCACGATGGCTGGCGACATCGCCGAGCTGGCGGCCCACCTGGGCTTCGAACGGTTCCGCGTCGCTGGCGAGGACTGGGGCGCGGCCATCGCCTACGCTGTCGCCGCCTTCCACCGCCCCCGGGTGCAGCAGCTGGTGTTCCAGGAGACGCTGCTGCCCGGACTGCCGGCCGGCGAACGCGACCTCACGCTCGCCCCCGATGACGGCCGCACCGGCTGGCAGTTCAGCTTCTTCAGCCTGCCGAACCTGCCCGAGCTGCTGCTGGCCGGGCGGGAACGGCCCTTCTGGACGTACTTCGCCAGGCGCCAGATGTGGGATCCCAGCGCCCTCACCGAAGGCGACGTCGACGAGATGGTGCGTTCGGTCGAGCAGCCGGGCGGGACCAGGGCGATCCTGGAGATGTACCGCGCCCGCCAGGTCGACGCCGAGCAGAACCGCCCGCACTACGCCGATCCGATCAGCTGCCCGGTCCTGGCCGTCGGCGCCCAGGCCTACCTGGGGGACCAGGTATCCAGGCAGCTGGCACACGTGGCCTCCGACGTCCGCGGCGCCGTCATCACCGAGTCCGGTCACAACATCGCGCTGGAGAACCCGGCCGCCCTGGCCCAGGCCTACCTCGACTTCTTCGCCAGCCTCTGAACCGGGTCCCGCACGGCAGACGCCCCTCACCGCTGGATCCCCGGGCCGGCGACGACGCGGGCAGCCGGAGCCGGGCGGCGGCTGCGCAAGCCCGCAGGATTGCGGCGGGTGTCAGCCGCTGTTTGAATGAGTGATCGGCAAGAACCGCGCCAGCGCCCGGAAGCTGACCTGCTTCCGGGCGCCTTGGCTAGCCCGAGCGGGGTCACGGAAATGAAATTCGTCAAGGCCTGGCAGCAGCTGAAGGCAGTAGGGCAGGCAGCCAACGAGGCGGCCACGCAGGCATCGGCCGGCCGTTCCCGCCCGCAGCGGGGTTTCGCCGCAGGCTTCGCCAATGTGCTGGCCGACGCGCTGGGCCCGCGGCTCGCCGCTACCGCGGAACGGCGCGGGGGGCCGCTGCCCGGCAGCGACGATGCCGTTGCGGACGGGTCGGCATGGGCGGCGTCCGTTGCCGCCGGGGCAGCCGGGATACAAGCCCGCGACCAGGCGTTCGATGTCGCCTTGCTCACCACCTTCGCCGGGCAGGTGTTCGCCGCCATCGCCCCGGTCTGGGTGGGGGCGGACGCCGCAGGCGTCCGCCCGGTCATGAGCGACGCCCTGTGGGAGCCGCTGGCCGCAGCCACCGCCGCGCACAAGGGCCTGGGGGTGTACGCGCTGCTGGGTAAGCAGCAGGCCACGGCCCGGGTGACCGGACTGCACGCCGGACAGTGGTACGACTCCGCCCAGGTGACCATGGACATCCGCTTGGGCGGCGACGGCGAGCCGCTGCCGCCCGATGTACCCCCTGGCATGGCCGAGTGGGGCGAAGAATGGCTGTTCCAGCGGTCCGTACGGCCGGGCGGTGACCCGATGATCCGGCCCCAGGAATGCCCGTCGTGCGGCGCCCCGACCGAAGTCGACGAGCACGGCCTGTGCCAGCACTGCCGCGCAGCGGTGCCATACCTGACGGCGGGCTGGCTCGTCACCGGGATCGTCTCCCACAACCCCGCGTTCGCCATGATGCACCAGCAACTGGCCGATGAGCTGCGCACCAACCCCGAGGCCCTCCAGCGGCTCCCGCCGGGGATGCTCCGGCTGCTGCCGGAGGACGTGCAGGCGCAGATCACCGGCATTCCTCCCGCCTCCCCGCCATGAGGTGGCATCACGGGGCCTCCGCGACGGAGCCTGACCCGGGTGAGTGGTTCGTCGTCGGGGCCCCGGCCCCTGGCAGCTCAGCCAGCCTGACCGGCGCCGGGGTGAGCGACATCGATTCGATCCGCGCGATCGATCCGGCATTCGACGCCGGCGCGTTCCTCGCCTGGGCGGGCAGCGTGTACCAGCGGGCGATCGCGGCGTGGCGGGACAGGAACCCCGAGCTGCTCCGCCCGGTCATGGCCCAGGAGGTATGGGACAGCTACGCCCAGTACCTGCTGACCGCCAGCACCGTCGCCCTCGCCCGCAAGCTCATGTCCGCCGCGGAATCGGCCGCCACCCTCGCCGGAGCCGGCGCGGATGGGCACAGCCAGAGCGCGACCGTGTCCTTCACCGTCAGCATGGCCGCGGCGCAGGCCTCGTTCATCGACGAGCGGTACCGCCACTGGCAGGAACGATGGCTCTTCCAGCGCCCCGCCGGGAGCCGCACCCACGCCTCCGGTTCGGTGGCGGTATGCCCGGTCTGCGGCGCTCCCGCCGACCCAGCCGAGTCAGGCCATTGCCCCTACTGCCATTCCGACATCACCACGCGCACCGCTGGGTGGCTCGTCACCCAGATGGCGACCACCATGCATGGGGCAGCGCGGTTCGGCGGCAGCAAGGACCCTGCCGCCCCCAGCGCCGCGACACCACTCCAGCCACCGCGAGCCTGAGCCTGGGCCGCCAGGTCCGGGTGAGCCGGCCGGGCTGGGGGGCAGCGGCTGTACCCCATGTCCGTCATGCGGGGTGCCAGAGTAGGCGATGATTCGGCAAAGCTATGGCAAAATAGCCAGGTCGCAGGCCCGCCGTGACGAGGATGCGATCGCCTGAAATGCCCAGTCATCCGCTGAGGGGAGCAGCCGCATGTCGTATGAGGACAAGATCAAGGAACAGGCCCAGCCCTACCTGGTGGACGGTGAGCGCGTGCTCGCCGCGTTCATCGCGCGGCCCCGCGGCGCGACGACGGCCGGCGCGGGCGGGCTGGGGCCGGGCATGGCCGGGGGCAGGAAGATCAGCCAGCAGAACCGCGCCGCCTCGGACGCCGGCCTGCAGCTGGCCAACCCGATGGCGCTGGCGCTGACCGGCAAACGGCTCCTGGTGCTCCGGGTCAGCCCGCCGATCGCCATGGGCAAGGGCGGCGACGTCAAGGAGCTCGTCAGCGAGGCGGCGGTGACAGATGTCGACTCGATCGAGGTCAAGCGCCTCCTGGTCGGCAAGGTGGTGACGCTCACCGTCCGGGGTACGGCGTTCAAGCTTGAGGTCGGCGGCGGCGGCGACGCCAAGGGCCTGGCCGAGGAATTCGCGCGGGTCAAGGCGGCCGGCTGAGCGGCGGCCCGGCCGGGCCGGCAGGTGTCACCGGGGTTACGCGGGCGATTCCGAAGCCAATAGACGGACTTCACCCAGATGGTGGCGAGGGTGTCGATGGCGCGCCCGGGAAGCGCTCTCGGCTTGAGGGCACCACGGACGCGGCCGCAGGCCCGCGCCCGTGACGATGACCGGCGCGATCCCGGCTCACTCGGACGCGCTGGAGGCTGACCCGGCCGCGCCGAACGCCTCTCCCAGGCTGGTCAGGTCCAGCGGGAGCCGCTCCTGCGCGGGCACCTGCTCCAGGAACGGGCGCATCGCCTCCAGCGCGGCCAGGATCTCGCGCCCGACCTCATGCGCGGAGCGCATCGCATCCACCGAGACCAGGATTCCGCGCTCGCGGTACCACGCGAGGATGGGAGATGTCACTTCGTGGTAGAGCGCCAGGCGCTGGGCGATGACCTCCGCCGTGTCGTCGGAGCGATGCTCGATCGCGGCCCGCGCCAGCAACCTGCGCGTGACCTCCGCGTCGTCCGCCTGCAGGTGCAGCGCCACATCCGCGGTCATCCCGAGCTCGCGGCCGATCTCATAGGCCGCGCGGGCCTGTTCCATGTTCCGCGGGATTCCGTCGAGGACATACCCGCCCCCGGCCGCCCTGGCGGCGATCATCGCCTCCCGCACCATGGCGAGCACGATCTGATCGGGCACCAGCTCGCCACGGTCGAGGTACTCCTGAACCGCCTGGCCCAGCGCGGTTCCCCGCGCCACGTGATCGCGCAGCAGCTCACCGGTCGCGATGTGGGGGATGCTGAAATGCGCGGCGATCAGTGCGCCCTGGGTTCCCTTGCCAGCGCCGGGGGGCGCGATCATCAGTATCCGCATGCTCGTCTCCTCGGCTCATCATCCCGCGCGCCCGCGCTCCGCGCCTCCCGCCGGAGCAATCGTGGGCCCCCGCGCCGATCCGCGACAGGGCTACCGCAGACGGGACCTGCGGCCGGCGGGCCTCACGCCCGGGCCACCGCGGACGTCTGCCTGAGGGATGACACCGCGGCCCTCCTCAGCCACCGGCGGGCGGATGCCCGGCAGGCATGCGCCCACAGGTCAGCGCCCCGCCAGGCGGCCCCCCGGTCAGGGCAGCGGCATGGGGAAGTCGTGGCCAACGCCGGGCCGTGAATCCATCGTGTCGAGCATCCGGTCCCAGGCGCTGTGCAGCCAGAAGGAGCCATGGCACAGCGGCCCGGTGCGGGGAGAGCGCGGGTGCGGGCGGGTGGGCGCGCAGGTCAGCGCGCGCCGGTACTTCCTGGCCAGCTTCTCGCGGCTCTCGGTGGACAGCTGGTCCTCCACCCAGGTGACCAGCGCCCGCTCGGCCAGCCAGTAGCTGTCGAGGCGCTGCCCGAGCGACGTCAGCACGGCCGTTGCCGACCGGCCGACGGCGGTGACATCGCCCGACAGCTGGCACTGGAACAGCCGCAGTGTCCACTCCACCTCGCGGGCGCGGCTGAGGCACACGGCCCGCAGCGGCCCGTCCGGGCCGGGCTGGCCGTCCGCGTGGGGATATACCGTGCGCCACATGGCGGCCAGGTGCCCGCTCAGGCGCGCGATCGCCCGGTAGCACGTCTGCGGCTCGTCGACGTCCCGCACCTCCCGCACCGAGCCCTGGGCGGCGTCGATGAACGCGGCGAGCGGCCGGCCGCCGGCGGCGTCCGGGAGCCGGTCTACAGTCACGATGCACCTCCGCCGGCTGGGTGCCGGACGTCAGCTGCCAGTGCTGAACGTGCACCCGCCGTGCTGGCGACAATACGAATCGCCGGCCAGGCCCCGCGTCCCCCCGCGGGGGGACGGCATGGGTGAGGTCCCCGGGGGACCGGGGGTACCCCTCAGCGCGCCAGCACACCTGCAGCGGGAGACGTGCGCAGATCAGCGCCGGCAGCGCCCCCGCTGCCCGCCCGGTATCCGCCGGCCCAGGTGGCCGCGTGAATGCCGGTATCCGGCGGTCAGCGGTTTCTGGCGATCTTCCTGCGGTAGGCGAGGCTCCCGGCGCCCGCCAGCACCGCCGCCCCGCCGAGGACGAGGAGCAGGACGTGCTGGAATCCCGCGGTGCCCCCGCCGCCAGTGGCCGGAGCGGCAGCCGGGGCAGCGGTGCCCCCGCTGGCGGTGGCCGGTGCGTCGGAGGCCGGCGCGGGAGAGGCCGGGCCCCCCGCCCCCGCCGCTGCCCCTGACGATGCCGGGGCGGCCGCGGCGCTGCTGGCCGAGGTGGCCGGGGTTTGCGGGCTGGATGCCCCGGGTGAGAATGAAGACGATCCCGCCGAGGGCGTGGTCGCCGACGACGAGCAGGCCGAGAGTGCCGCGGAAGTGACGATGGCCATGGAGCCGCAGCCGATGACGGTCAGCACCGCGCTGAGCCCCGTCCCCGCGATGGTCGTGCGCAGCTTCATGGCGATCACTGGAATATCAGGCTACGCGAATGGGGCACCCCGGGGAAGACGGGAGGAGGGACGGCATTGGGCCATGTGGAGTGGCGGCGTATAGGCGGGTTCCGGGTGGTCATGTCCTGGCCCCAGACCGGGTGCGCCCCGCCGCCCAGGACGCTGGCGAGCCCCGCTACCCGCGTTGCCGGGCTGGCCGGTGTCCTGCTCATCCTGGCCGGGGTCGTCGCCATCGGCGTCGCGGTCGTCGCCCAGGTCCACGCGCCGCGGCCGTCCGCGGCGGCGGCGGGCATTCTCGGGCCGTTCGAGGGCAAGGCCTACGGGCCGCTGCGGCGCTCGCTGCCGGTGTCGGTCGACATCCCGGCCATTGGCGTGCACTCGAAACTGCTGCATCTGGGGGTCAGCGCCGACGGCACGATCGAGGTGCCGCCGCTGCAGACGCGGGCCGGTGAGGCGGCGTGGTACAGGTACTCGGCGACGCCCGGCCAGCTCGGGACGTCGGTCATCGAAGGTCATGTGGACAGCTACCGGGGGGCCGCTGTCTTCTTCCGGCTGGGATCGCTCCGCCCCGGGGACACCATCGAGGTGACGCTCGCCGACAGGATCGTCGCTGTTTTCCGTGTCACCGGCGTGCGGCAGTACCTCAAGTCCCATTACCCGGCGAAAATCATTTACGGCGGGACCGGCTTCGCGGCCCTGCGCCTGATAACCTGCGGCGGCGTTTTCGACTACGCCACCAGGAATTACCTCAGTTCCACCGTGGTATTCGCCTCCCTCACCTCGTCACGGCCGGCCCGCGGGACCGGTGGCTGACGCGGTCACGGCGCCGCGATCACCGGCGAGGACCTGAACGTCACCGCCGGCGTGGTCGGGTACTGAATCCCACCGAAGGAGACCGATGCGGATCGTGGACCTCTCGCAGGACATCTACGAGGGCATGAAGGTGTACCCCGGCCATCTGAAGACCGTGCAGTTCGAGCACGCCACGCACGAGGAGACGGCGCCGCGGTTCGAGGGCGGCTTCTCGTTCCAGACCACCGGATTCATGCTCAACGAC
>DATIYI010000392.1:0-15996 GCA_035517695.1 Streptosporangiaceae bacterium | reverse complement strand
ATCGCCCCAGCCTGGGTGCCCCGGGCCGGTGAATGGCCCGGGCCACCCAAGCCCCCCCGGAGCTGCCCCCCCAGCCGAATCGGCCGCAGGCCGACGCCGGGCCGCATAGCCGGGCGCCGCGGCGTCATCAGATCGCGGGCTCGCGCACATTCAGCGTTCCCGATCGAGGGCGACACTGTCATGACGCCCGATCGGGTGACACGACGGCGGGCTGGCTAGCCGCGACGAAATCCCGGGCGAGCCGGCGCGCCGCGCACGCCAGGGCCAGTTCCCCGGGGACGTCGAGCGTGGCTGTATAGGCGATCACGTGGAGCGTTTCCGTGGAAGTTGATCTTGCGGTGAGACCTCTGGTGCGGCTCCCGGGTTCAAGGGCAACACGCTGATGGTCGCTCACCGGCACACCGCCGCGCGCGAAACACTCCAGCAGGTCCTGGAGCTGCTGCCGGATGCTGCGGTCAAGCAGCGGTCGATCATCCTGGCCGACCTCACTCTCCCGTGCTGAGAATCTTCAGTCACCTGAGCATTGGCATCAAGAGCCAGAACCGCACGCGGATGATATTCACCGACCGAAACGGGAATGCCTGGGCCGACCATGGTGCCGGGAGCGACCGACTCGTCCAGCTATGGGGATACGAGCCGCCAAGGTCTGTTGACGCCTCCGGCCACGGGCCTGATGACGGTAGCGGGCTGTAGTAGCTCGGACACATCAGACATCCCCGCGCGCTCCAGTGGACACGCGAGCACCAGTAAACGCTGCTGAGCGTGGGCCTGGACGGTCGGCCGCCCGCATGGGGGAGCCTGCCCTCGAGGCGGCGTTCGGGTCTAACCTGGTGTCTCGGGAGGCCGCGTCGAAATGCTGCACTTGACTCTGTTGGGGGAGCAGGCAATCAGCGACGACGGGACCGGCAGCGTCCGGCTGCGTTCAGCGCGGACGGTTGCCCTGGTCGCCTTTCTGGCCGTCCATGCAGGATCCCCGCAGACGCGGCAGCGCATCGCCGGACTGTTCTGGCCGGATTCGACGGACGCACAGGCGCTGACCAACCTGCGCCGCGAGCTGCACAACCTGCGTCACGTCCTGGGTGATGAGCCTGCTCTCGTGGTGACGTCCAGGGATCTGTGCTGGCGCGACAGCGAGACTTGCCGCGTCGACGTGCGCATCTTCGACATCGAGCGCAAGGCCGCCCTGGCGGCAGCGGCGGCCGGTGACAGCGAGGGGATCCTCGCGCACGCTGCCTGTGCCATTGCGCAATACGGCGGCGAGTTCCTGCCAGGCATGTACGACGACTGGCTGCTTGACGCCAGGGCGGAGCTTCAGCGCCAGTGCGTGGACATGTGCGATCTTCTCTGTGAGACACGCGCGCGAAGGGGTGACCTGACAAGAGCGGTCGAAGCCGCCCACCGCCGGATCCAGCTGCAACCGCTGGAGGAGGTCGGCTATCGCACCCTGATGCTGCTGCAGGCCGACCTGGGCGACCGGGCCAGCGCGGTGAGCACCTACCACCATTGTGCTTCGGTCCTGGAACGTGAACTCGCCGTCGTTCCGGGGCCGGCGACGCGGCAGGCGTTCCAGCGCCTGATGGCCCACGTGGATCCATCAGGGCCGGGGCCTCCGGCGACTGGGCCTGCGGTGGGCCGTTCCGGGTTGGCAGCGGCACAGCTCGTCGGCCGGTCCGCCGAGTTCGGCTTGCTCCAGGAGCTGTGGCGCACAGCTGCCGCAGGTCGCCCCGGTCTCGCGCTGGTCTGCGGCGGCGCTGGTGTCGGCAAGACGCGCCTGGTGGCCGAGATAGCCGACCTGGCGCGGCTGCAAGGCGCAGTGGTGGCCAGCGCCCAGTGCTTCGGAACATCGGGGCGGCTGGCGCTGGCACCGGTGGCTGACTGGGTGCGCAACCCGGCAGTCCAGTCTGCGGTGGCGACGCTTGACCCGGCCTGGCGCGCCGAGGTCGACAGGCTGGTGCCGTCCGGCAGCCGCGGACAGCGCGGGGCCGGATCCAGGGCAATGGTCGACGCCTGGCAACGCCACCGCTTCTTCGAGGGCCTGGCGCGGGCGCTGCTCGCGGTCGGCCGTCCGATGCTGCTGGTCCTGGACAATATGCAATGGTGCGACCAGGAGACGCTGGCATTCCTCACGTTCTGCCTGGGACTGGTCCCCGGCGCTCCGGTCCTGGTAGCGGCGACACTGCGCAATGACAACCTCGACGAAGACCTAGAACTCGTGGCCTGGACTGTCAGGATGCGGGCGACCGGACTGCTCACCGAGCTTTCCCTCAGCCCGTTGGAGGTCACCGACACAGCACGTCTCGCCGAGGCGATCTCCGGGCGGCCCCTCGGTGAGGCCGATACGAGCCTGCTCCAGGCGACGACGGGGGGCTTCCCCTTGTACATCATCGAGGCAGTCCGCGGCAGCGTCGATCTCGGCAGCACGCCCGCACCGCTCGGTGATCTCACCGCGGTGCTGCGCGACCGTCTGGAGCAGGCGCCCGCGGCTGCCCGGGAGGTGGCCGGCCTCGCGGCCGCGGTGGGGACGAACTTCACCCTCGATTTGCTCACCGAGGCCAGCGACCTCGACGCCGACACCGTGGTACGGGCAGTCGACGAGCTGTGGCGGCGCAGGATCATGCACGAGTTCCGTGATGGCTACGTCTTCTCCCACGACCTACTCCGCGAAACTGCATACCTGCAAGTCAGTCCCCCGAAGCGCTGGCTTCTGCACCGGCGCATCGCCCAAGCCGTCGAGCTGCTCCACGCCGACGATATGGACATGGTCTCGGCTCAGCTCGCGGAGCAGTATGCCCACGGCGGGCGGCCTGGGCGAGCGGTCGCCTATTACCGGCGCGCGGCCGATGTCGCAGCAAGCATGTTTGCCCATGCCGAGGCGATCCGGAGGCACAAGGAGGCGCTGTCGATCGTCCGCAGCCTGGCCGAGGGGAAAGACAGGGACAGCCAAGAGCTCGCAATCCTCGAAGCCATGGCGGCGCCACTCACCGCCAGGTTCGGCTACTCGTCCCCGGAGCTCCAGCAGACGCTCGAACGCTCGGTCGACCTGGCGGAATCACTTGGGCGACTGGGCTCGAAGCTCACCAGCCTGGTCGCGCTGTCTGCCTCGCGGTTCGTCCAGGGACGTACTGCCGACGGGTACCAGATGGCCAGCCGCGCACTGACGCTAGTCGACCCGGAATCTGAGCTGAGCGGTCCGGCTCATTTCATGGTCGGCGGGCCGGGTATCAGCCTGGGGATGCCCGCGGAGGGACTGCGCCATCTCGAGCTCGCCACCCATCTGGCGAGTGGTGCGCTCTCGCTGAGCGTCGGCACCCGGCCAGACGTACACGGCACGGCCTGGGCAGCTCACGCCCACTGGCTCCTGGGTCACGACCCTAACGCCCTGTCCAGCTGCAACGACGCCATCAAGCTCGCCCGCACGATCGACCACCCGTACAGCCTGGCCGTGGCCCTGGCCTACGGCGCCATCACCCACCAGGTACGCCAGGACATCTCCGAGCTGAAGGACACCGTCACCGAGCTGCGCGAGCTGTGCGAACGGTACGGCTTCGCGTACTACAGCGACTGGGGGCTGGTCCTCGACGGCTGGTCCCGCATGGATGAGCCGGGCATCGGCCTGGCCAGACGAGGCATCACCAACCTGAGGTCGGCCGGCTCGTTCGCCCGGATGCCGTACTGGCTGTCGCTGCTCGCGGACTTGCTGGCACGGAACAACCGACCTGTGGCAGCACGAGCAACCCTCGACGCCGCCCTGGTCGCCGGACAGGCCCGTGACGACCTTTGGTGGCTGCCCGAGGTGATGCGGATGCGGGCCGCCCACGACGACGGGGAGGCCGCTGGCTCGCGCCTGTGCTCCGCCGCGCAGATGGCGGCGGCCCACGGCAGTGTCGCGCTGCTCCGGCGCTGCGAGCTCGACCTCGCCGAGCGCGGCGTTCGCCCCTCGGCTCCTGGCGTTCTCCCGACTGCCTGACGCGAACGCGCGTCCCGCGAACGCTGTGCGAACGCCACGGGTCCTAACGTCGGTATTCCCAGATCATCGAGGGACGCACCGAAGGGGATCAACATGACCACAACATCAGCGGAATCCGCCACCACGCCGTACGAAGAGCTGGCCGCCGCCCTGCGCGGTGACCTGATCACACCTGGCGATCCCGGGTACGACGAAGCGCGCGCAGTCTACAACGCCATGATCGACAAGCACCCGGCCGCCGTCGCGCGCTGCCGGGACGTCGCTGACGTCATCGCCTGCGTAGGTTTCGGCCGCGAGCATGGCGTCGAGATCGCCGTCCGAGGCGGCGGTCACAACGCGGCAGGGCTGGGAGTCTGGGATGAGGCTCTGGTCATCGACCTGTCGCTGCTGCGCAGCACCACGGTCAGCCCCGAGAATCACACCGTCCGCGCCGACGCCGGATGCACCTGGGGAGACGTCGACCACGCGACTGTGGCATTCGGCATGGCCACCCCCTCCGGCTTCCTCGCCTCCACCGGCGTGGCCGGCCTGACCCTCGGCGGCGGCATCGGTTACCTGACCCGGCGCTTCGGCCTGACCGTCGACAACCTCCTATCCGCGGACGTCGTCCTCGCCGACGGCACGTTCGTGACGGCCAGCGAGAGCTCGCACCCCGACCTGTTCTGGGCCTTGCGCGGCGGCGGCGGGAACTTCGGCATCGTCACCTCGTTCACGTTCCGCTGCCACGACATCGGTGACCGCGGCGTGATCATCGGCGGCCCGGTCCTGTATGACCTCGCCGACACCGCAGAGGTCATGCGCTGGTACCGAGAGCTGCTGCCGTCGCTGCCGGAGGAGCTGAGCGGCTGGATCGCGCTGCTTACCATCCCCCCCGCTCCGCCGTTCCCCGAGGCGCTGTGGGGCCGCAAGGCGTGCGGCATCGTCTGGTGCTACACCGGAACCCACGACCAGGCCGATCAGGTGCTCGAGCCCATCACGACGTTCGGCTCGCCGCTGCTGGCCGGCCTGCAGCCGATGCCATTCAACGCACTGCAGAGCGCCTTCGACGGCCTCTACCCGGCCGGGCTACAATGGTACTGGCGGGCGGACTTCTTCAACGAGATCTCCGACGCCGCGATCGACGTGCACACCAAATACGGCCAGCGGCTGCCGACCGGCCATTCCACCATGCACCTGTACCCCATCGACGGCGCCGCCAGCCGGGTGCCGGCCGGTGCCACAGCCTTCGCCTACCGAGGCGGCGGCTGGGCCGGCGTCATCGTCGGCGTCGACCCCGACCCCGCCAACGCCGGCCTCATCTCGCAGTGGGCTAGGGACTACTGGCAGGAACTGCACCCGACCTCGGCCGGCGGCGCTTACGTGAACTTCCTGATGAACGAAGGCCAGGACCGGGTCAAAGCGTCCTACCGCGGGAACTACGGCCGGCTCGCCCAGGTCAAGGATCGGTACGACCCGGACAACACCTTCCACATCAACCAGAACATCCAGCCCGCCAGCGTGCCCAATCCCTGAGCGGGGAGCAGCCGCCGCCGGCCGGAGGATGACCAAGGTACTTGATGACCAAGGCATCTGGCGCCGAGCCCTGCGTTCCGCTCACCGCGGAGCTCTCGTTGCCGAGCCGTTCGACCGCCGCGATCACCCGCGCCGCCTCCTCCCGCTGCGCGGACAGCGAGGGCACCCGCCTGCCGGAGCAGGTTCCCGGCTTGGCAGCCCGAGCCGGCGACCGCGGCGTGGGTGCACACAGCCGGGTTCGGCTGCGCCGCGCTCTGGTCCGGGCTGGCCAGCCGGGTAGCTCTGGCTGGTTCCGGCGGCCCAGCCTGACCCGCTTGCATGATGCGCTGACGGCGGCCGCGATGGTCTGGATGGTCACCGCGGTGCCCGGCGCGGCCGGGGTACGGTCGCCCGGGCATGGTCATGGCGCGATGGCGGCCAGGTCCGGCGCCGCGCCCTCGATCGTTGTGTGCGAACATTCGCTTCAGGTTGATTCCTACGTCGACGTCGGCCGATCCGGAGGATGCGCATGGTAGATGATCTCATCGAGCTGCACGGCCGCTGCGGGCGCCGGTTCGCGGCGCTGGTCGCGGGCGTGGGCCCGGAACAGTGGCATCACGACACTCCCTGCTCGGAGTGGGATGTGCGGGCGCTGGTCCATCACCTGCTGTACGAGCAGCGCTGGGTGCCGCCGATATTCGCGGGCCTGACGATCGAGCAGGTCGGCGACCGGTTCGACGGAGACCTTATGGGCAACGACGCCTCGACGTGGCCGGGATTGCTGGCCTCCTCGACGCAGGAGGCACACGCGGTGGTGGCGCAACCTGCAGCCCTCGAGCGGACCGTGCACCTGTCCTTCGGCGACGTCCCTGGGCAGGAGTACGTCATGCAGCTGACCGCCGACCTCGCCATACACGGCTGGGACCTGGCCCGGGCGACCGGGCAGGACGATGCGCTCGACCCCGGCGCCGTCGCGCTGCTGCTTCCCTGGACCGAAGCGAACGCCGACTTGCTGGCGGCGTCGGGCATGTTCGGCTCACGAATCGACGCCGACCCCGACGCCCCCGACGACGTCCGCTTGCTCGGCCTGCTCGGTCGCAATGCCTGAGCGCCAGCGACGAGCGAACCGGGGTCGACGGCGCCGCGGACCCACGAGGGCGTGTGGTGGCCGCCGGAGGTGATGAGGGTGCGCGCCGCGCACGACGATGAGGAGGCAGCACGGCGGCGACGGCTTCCGGAAGCCGCTGGGCAATCGCTCGCCGTGCGGCTGCGCTCCGCCGCAGATGGGCGTCGGCGCACTGCAGCCTCGCGCTGCTGCGGCGCTGTGAGCAAGATCTCTCCGGCCGAGGCGCCCGCACGTAAGCTCCCGTCGCCATGCGGCAGCCGTTCGGGACGAATGATGCTGAACGGCTACGCGGTGGCGCACTGGGCTGCCGGGCTGGGGCTCGCGGCGTGCTCCCGATCGCCCGAGGCGAGCGGCTACCTGCGAACGCTGCGCGAACGCCGTGTGTCCTAGCTTCGGTGTCCCTGGTCATCGACCTTTCGTCGCTGCGCAGCACCACGGTCAACCCCGCAATCACACCCTCCGCGCCGACGCCGGATGCGCCTGGGGAGACGTCGACCACGCGACCGTGGCATTCGGCGTGGCCACCCCCTCCGGCTTCCTCGCCCCCACCGGCGTGGCCGGCCTCAACCTCGGCGGCGGCATCGGTTACCTGACCCGGCGCTTCGGCCTGACCGTCGACAACCTCCTGGCTGGGCACGTCGTGCTCGCCGACGGCACGTGTGTGACAGCAAGCGAGAGCTCCCACCCCGACCTGTTTTGGTCCTTGCGCGCGCGTCGCGGCAGAACGGGATCGCTGCTCCCTGACCTCCAGGGGGCATGCCGCCGCGCATCATTTCCGCGCGTGGTCGGGAACCGGACAGCATGGCCGGCCCATTGGCGCGGCGGCGGTGCCACCTGCCCGCGGCTGACGCGCTAGCCGCGCCCCGTGGATGAACGCGAGAGACCGGAGACTCCGGATATCACCCGCCAGCGGCATGGGGCCAGCCGGACGGGCTTGGCCGAACGAGGACGGCGAGATACAAAGCCTTCCAGCCTGGCCGGTGACCAAGTGGAGAGATTCACAGATGGCCAGCAACGGGCTGGTGGGCGGTCAAGGCTATGACCGTGCCTCGCGCCAAGGCCCAGGCTGCCAGCGGGTGCAAAAGAGACACCTCCCGGGGCGGGCAGGGCCGTTGACCTGGGTGCCGGGAGCGGCACGGGCGCCCTGACCAGCAGACCGGGACGCTACTGCCGCAGCTCATCGTGGTATTTGCGGGTGACGAGCCCGGCCGCCGAGATCGCCAGTCCGGGCGGTCGCAGCCCGCGGCGCTGTCTGCTCACTCGTCTGGGGCAGTGGGCCCAGGCCGCCGATTCAGGACCGAACAGCTGATTCGTGGATATGGCAGCGACCGGCTTGGCACGGGTTCCTGGTGACTGGCTGGACTGTTAGATTTATCCCGCAGCGGCCCGCAGGCCCAGCTGAGATCTCCGGGATGGAGTCAGGTATGACGGCGGCAGCTCAACCGGGAACAGGGGACGACGACGAGCTGGGGCCGGTCGATTTCCTCGCGATCGAGTTTCCCGGCGGCCGACTCACCGCTCCGGGTTTTGACAAGCTGCTTTCCCTCGCCAACCAGGGCATCGTCGACATCCTGGACATGGAGTTCATCGCCAAGGACGCCAACGGCAAGAGCAAGAAGATTGATGTCTGGGAGTTCGCCGTTCCCGACGGCGTCAACCTGACTGCCTGGGCCGGGGCGTCGTCTGGCCTGCTCGATGACTCAGATGTCGGCGAGATTTCCGCGGCGATGCAGCCCGGCAGCGTCGCCGCAGTTGTGATCTACGAGAACCGGTGGGTTCTCGGCCTGGTGGACGCCTGGCGGCGCGACGGCGCCCGGCTGATCGCCGATGGCGGGATATCAGCCAGCGACATTGTCGCTGCCCTTGACGCGACCGAGCCTTCCTGACACAGACGAGGAGATCACGGTGGGCATCTTGAAGACCGCCGCCACGGTTGCCGTTGCCAGTTCCGTGCACGGCCGGGTGCAGCGCCGGCAGCAAGCCCGGTGGGCGGCGCCGAACCAGGCCCCGGGCGCGCCCACCCCACCACCGCCAGCGCAGTACGCGGCCCCGGCACAGCCGCAGCAGGCCTACGCCGAGCCCGCCACGCCGCCGCAGGCACCCGCCGCCCCGGCGCAGCCAGCCGACATGAGCGACCGGCTCGCCCAGCTCAAGCAGCTCGGTGAGCTGCTCTCGGCGGGCGTGCTGACCCAGGCCGAGTTCGAGCAGCAGAAAACCCGCATCCTGAACGGCTGACCCGACGGCCACCGCAGCCTGAACGGCTGACCCGACGGCCACCGCAGCCTGAGCGTGCGGATGCTGCTGACATCCGCTGTTCGCCAGGTACTGGCGGGCCGCTAAGCAGTACAACTAGGCCTTATCGCAGTACCAAAATCGCCTCCCGGGCAACCTCGACGGCACCCTGACCGGAAGAGCCTTCGGGGCGGGCAGGACTCGGATCACGCTGGCGGCTTATGAACCCAGCGACCGCAGACTGCTGGGCGCCGCCCGTACTGACAAGGTCGTCGTGCCATTAACGTGCCATTCGCCGGGGTGTCGGGCGGTACGAGCACGGCGTGCAGAAGCCCTGGCGATCTTCACCGTCGCACTCGGCGAGCTGGCCGTCGCGGCAGGTGAGACGCTCATAGCGGGCGATCGCGCCAGCCACGACGGTCCCGCAGTGATCGCCGGGATCCCGACCCTGCTTGTCCCGCCGCTGGCATACGTTAACGACGGGCGCCCCCACCTGGTCCTGAAGATGACCGGAGGCCCCAAGACGTAGCGCTGGTGCCGACGTCTCTCGTTGGCGCCGGACGCCGCCTTGACCGTGCGCATTGCCACGCCCGCCTCGTCCACGATGGTTTCAATGCTCGTCGCGCCATAGCCATGCGCTCGTCAGCTCGCGCCAATTGGCGTGATGCTCCGCTGCGCCACGTCGTCATCAAGCGCGGGCAAAGTCCGTACCGGATGACGGAGAAAGCCGCCGCAAGCGGCGCAACTCAAGAAACAGGAGAGGCTAAAGGACAAGTATGAGACGGAAGAGGCGCGAAGAATACAGTAGCGTTAGTGACGCTGAGTCATCTTTCCTCGATGCTCTGGCCAGGGCCGTTGGCTCAGCGTTAGCGTGCCCGTTATGTGCCCGGTGCTGGCTTACCGGATGCGGTGCCGCCCGCGCCGCTGGCGCAGCGTGCTCAAGCGGTCGGTTGTGATGAGGGCCTATGAAGATCAAGACCAATTTGGGTGGACGAGAACGCAGACCGGGTCGACGCGGCACCCTTTACCACGCCGCCCAGCGAATCGCTGACGGCGCGCGACGGGGCGCGGATCTGGCCAGAGCAGGAGCAGCCCGTGCCGGTGGCCGGGTGCGCGGGGCATCCGCGGCAGTCGGCCGCAGGTCCCGGCGGCGAGCGGTAAGAGCCCGCGAGTCGCGGGAGCTGGCGGAGATGGGGCTCTGGTTGTACCAGATCCGGGTCATGCCCGAGATGAGGCTGGCCCAGCCTGACACGGTGCGGCGGGAGCGGCAAACGATGGCGCGCCCGGACCGCGACGCCACCGCCGGGCTGACGGTTACCCGGCTCGCTGACGGCGGCGGGGTGGTCAGCTTCGCCGGTAGCCCGTACGCGTGCGGCCGCAGATGGGCCCGGGCAGCCATCGACGTGTCCATCGTCGCCGGATCGGTCCAGCTCGCGAAGGATGGCAATATCATCCGTGTCCATCCCATCCGCCATGACCGCGCCCGCGAATTCGGCGCGTTCGCCAACCCCAAAGGACGCCCCAGGCGCAAAAACTCTGCCACCGGAAACGTTGCTTAGCTACCGCAATTCAACTGTCACCCGGGGACGCGAACTTGACATCAGAGGCCTAAGCGATCTTGTGAATCTTGGCGAGCGCGGACGACGGCCGGGAGAAGCTTCGCCTCTCACCCAGTACGAGTAAGCGTTCCAGCCGCCGGAACAATACCCGTGTTAGGGTCAGCAACAAATGCGAAGTTAAGTGAATTCGGGCCTTGCAGTGTCGCTGTGGCATTACCATACGAAACACACCTGTCCATTGGGTTTGATGTGAGGACGTAGTGCAGCAGCAATTGTCCACCGCTGCTCACAAGGTAGACCGACCCCTGGCAATCATAGGTCGTGTTTGTCGCTTGCCCTACTTCAGCGCCTGTCGAGCCTGGGCCCAATTCCAGACTAATCTGTTCAGACGAGCCCGAATAGCTTAGGATTCCTTGCCATGTACCCTGGTAGCTAGGCGGGACGCGAGCGACCTCCCCTGCCGCGTTCTGCGCAGAAGATTCAGACAAGTTCTGCGCAGAAGACTTGGGCGGCTTGTGTGTAGAGGATCCGGACGTCGCCAATACAGTGACGACGGCTGCAAGAATGGTAGCAAGACCACCCGTTAGCCAGTAATAAAGATATGGATGCCTATTATTGAGCTGATCGTTTCCCGATTCATTTATCATATCCGCCCACCTATCTTCGCTTAGGAAAGAGTCTATTTCAGTCAGGATCAGCGCCGCCCCCCTGCCGACGCTGCCAGCCTAGCGGCGATGGGTTCCGGGGCTCTGTCCGCGCCGCAATCTTTGCTATTTGTGACGCGTCGTCCGGTTCTGGGTAGTAGGCAGGCAAAGGAAAACTCCGCGACCCGAACTGAAGATGACCGAACCTTTGTGCCGCCAAACCCTGTCATCAGACGTCTCACCGGTACAGCTGTTTGTCGACCCGGTGTGCGGTGCGAGCGTCAACTCACCACCGCCGCCCGCAAATACGCTCGACACCGCGCGGGCACCACCACGGAGAATGAAAAGGGAGGTTCTGGACGCTCTAGCTCCGGTGAGGGGGCGTCGGCTATCGGGTCGCTGCCCTTCGTCCCTGTGGGCAGGTGCCGTGTCCCGGAGCGGCTCGTCGCAGTGATCCCGGAGTTGCCTGCGGGCCAGTTGAGGAGGGATGAGGTATGAGAATCATTGCAGCCGCACTCGCAGACCATCGCGCCTGGCACCGGCGCCTGGCGCACAAGGCCGCAGGCGACCGTGGATACTGGACGTGCAGGAGCGACCACAGCGTACTGACCGGCGATCGGGGAGGCAGGCTTCGTGACAGCGACCGCCCGCGGCAGCGAAGACCGCATGGCCGCCGCCGGGGCCAGGCGAGCCTTCCCCGCTGGTACCGGCAGTGAAGAACCTGGTGCGCTCAACCGGGCCGCCGACTGCGATGTGGCGGAACAAGCTCTGCGCGCTGTGCGCACCGAGCATCTGCGTCACCGGATCCGTGAGGTCCTTGCCGCGTTGCCCGATGAGCAGCGGCGTGCGGTCCGATTCCGCTTGTTCGAGGGCTTGGGCGATGCGGAGATCGCTCCGGTCCTGGGCGTCACGCCGCAGCGGGTGTCCGAGCTGTGGAATAGCGGCTTCACCACTTTGTGGTCAGCGCTACGCGCCGACCCCTCTGTCTGGCTGGGGGACGAGGAAGGATCCGCCGACAGCTCACCGTGATCGTGAAGCCAGGCGGGAGCCAGGCCGCTGGCCGACGATCGCTCGGGCAGCCGTCCAGACAGGCGGAGGCAAGGACTTCCGGCGTGCGGTGAGGACCCAAGTCCTCTGCCGGGGGTGACCTCTGGTTCGGTTCGCTGGTGCGGTGTTCGTGAGGGACGAGATAGTGCTGGATGTGGGCTTGGATGCCGCGAAGGCCAGGCTGGCGAAGCTGGCCCGTGGCGGCCTGCTGGTGAGTGCGTCCCAGGATGCCTACGACGAGGGGATCACAGGATTGATCCGGGTTGGCCCGCTGGGTTGCGCGCCGGGCGTGTCGAGGCTGGTCGACGTGCGTTTCCTGGACCTGGTGAGCCGCGCGGACTCCGCTGTGCTTGTGCTGAGGTGGGAGGTCATCGGGCCTGGTGGCGGGCTGTTTCCCGCGCTGGACGCCGACGTCATGCTGGCACCTGCGGGGGAGGACGCCACGTTGCTCACGGTGGCCGGAGCGTACCGGCCGCCGCTGGGGATCTTCGGCGCGGCGCTGGACCGGACGATCTTGCACCGGGTTGCCGCCGCAACGATCCGGGCGTTCATGAACCGGGTCGCTGATGCCATCGCCCATCCCGCTAGCACCGCCGGATCAGGAAGCGGCATCGCAGCTCCGGAGTTTCCCGGGCGCTCAGCTGCGTCGGGAGACGCGATCGGCGGCCCGCCGGGCTCGCCCAGCTGACTGCGGTTAGTGATCTTGGCTGGTGCTCGTTGACGCGGTGATTCTTCGGCGAGGCGCGCTGAGGCGTTACTGGGCGCGGTTTGGCGATCCGGGACGAGGCTGGGCCTTTGGCCGCGGGTGGTGAATACCTGGTCACGGATCTCGCGGATGGTGTCGTCAAGGCGCTGGAGGCGCAGGATGTATGCGGACACCCAGTCCCTCTGAACTCCCAGCTGGCCCCAGTCTGCTCCGTCCTTCCCATAGGTGCCAAGATCTGCTGCCAGCTATCACCACGATCGTGGAGACGCTGATGTCCGCCGTGCCAGAGCGACCGCGAGGAGACGGACTGTAAGGGTCTGCTGGGGCGGGCGGCTAGAGCCTGCCAGCGGTGCCGTTAACTGAGCGGTCGCGCTGTACGCGCGGTGTCTTGTAGTCATTTTCCGTGTGAGACCTTCACGTACGTACGAGAAGGCTCAGGCAGCGACGATCATCCCTTCCCGCGTCCAGCAAGGCGCTCTTCTGCCGCGTACAGGGCATCCTCGCTATTTCGGGATGACCACGCGCACCAGCGCGGGATACGGTCGCCGTGTGCTGATGCGCCGTGCCGGGGCAGCGACTGCCAGCGTCGCGCTGTTCGCGCTCGCTGGGATGCATGCGGCTTGGTGTGCTGGCTCGTCGTGGCCGCTGCCGGACCGCGGCGCGCTTGCGGACGCTGTGATCGGATCCGCGGAGATGCCCGCCCCGGCCGCGTGGTTCGCCATCAGCGGCGTTCTGGCGGCCGCGGGTGCGCTGGTCCCTGGCTGGCCGGTCCGATGGCCGCTCGCGCACCGGCTCGGAACCGGGACGGTGGTAGCAGTCCCTGCCGGGCGGGCGCCCTGGGCCTGGCTGGTCGCACCCGGCTAGCCTGCATGCTAAGCCACAGGTCACCATCCTCGTTGTGGCGAGCGGCGAGACGCTCCTCTCCCGGTCGTCGAGCCAGGTGCTCTTCCGGGCTTTACCCAGTTGACGTACCCAGATGCGGCCTCCGACCTGCGCTGAGGGGGTGTCCAATGAGGTGGGGGGCGCGCGATGATTTCCAGCGGCTGCAGCAGTCACTACGAGCGAAGGCGACCATCGACGACAGGACGGTGCCATGGCCAAGACCGCTGATCGCCGCGACCGCGCGCCCGGCCGTCACAACGCCCAAGTAGACCAGGCAGTGCGGGGTTACATGGACGCGATCACCCCCGAGCACCGCCCCCTGTTCGACCGGCTCCACCTGCTGATACTCCAAGTGCGCCCCGACGCGGCCGTGGTGCTCTCATATCAGATTCCCACCTACAAGGCCGGCCGCCGCCGCCTCTACCTCGGCGCGTGGAAGCACGGCGTGTCGGTCTACGGCTGGCAGCAAGGCCGCGACGCCGGCTTCACGTCCCGCCATCCCGAGCTCAAGAACAGCAAGGGGACCATCCAGTTGCGGCCCGAAGGCGCAGCCGACATCCCCGATGACGAATTCCGCGACCTGGTCCGCGCCGCCTTGGAGCGATGAGCAGACCGGCGGCCGCCGCTCACTGGCCACCCAGTCGTCTCCACGCGCCGCACAAGCCCGTTACCGCGCCAGACATTGCTGGCGGTAGCGCTCGCACCCCTTACGTTGTGTTACGAGTGTAATCTGAGTGTAACGGGGCAAAACAGTGGGGAACGGTTAAACCTTGCGGGGATCATGGGCACCCCAGCAACGGACACGGAGGAGTCATGACACACGCGGTGAACAACCATGTCGTTACCGGTGACCGTGACCGGCGGATCGATGAGCTGGAGAACCACGCTGTGACCGAGGACGACGCCGCGGAGTTGCGCATGCTCCGCGAGGCACGCGAGCGCGAGGAAGAGTTCCGCGCCTGGCAGGCGTCGCACTGCGGCGCGGCCCGCCTTGGGTGGGATGGCCAGAAGAGGTAAGGCCGCGCCGCCTGGGCCACTGGAGGATTCCGGGCGGCTTTGTCGGCGTGCCAAGCCGCGAATTACCATCGCGCCGCGGGAGCGCTCGACACCCAGGTCTGTCCCCGTTGCGGGTTCAGGCGGACGGCAGGCGCAGTTGCGCATGCGAACCTCCTCGACCCAAGTGGCGACAGGCCAAGGCCTGCCGCCGACGGCACGAGGTCGCCGGGGGCGGCGAGATGCTCCATGTCGACTACATATCGGTGGCGAAATTGCCGGGACCGTCGCGGCGCTGCTGGCTTCCTCGTCCTCGCCTTGCTGGCCAACAGCCAGATTTTCCCATGCGGAACTTAGCTGGTTACTTCTCGTGCCGTTGAACGCCCTGCTGGGTATGCGTCGTCGACGCGCGAAGGTCCTCGACATTCTCCCGGTGCGGCGCAAGAGGGTGCGGGTCAAATGATCCCAAGTGCCGGCGGCACTGTACGATCCCGCGTTCCCCGGGCACAGCAGGATGGCCGGGGATCGCCTGCTCCCTCCGCGCCGTGGCAGGTGAACACCGTCAGCGGGTGAAAGCCGAACGTTTCTTCCAGGTCGGCGTGGCCTGGTCCTTCTCCGCGGTCACGATCGTCGCGTCGATATTCACCGATACCAGCGTGCCATCCGCTCCGGGCGCCGCGTCCCCGGCCGGTTCCACCCCCGCTCCCGGGCGGCGACCCGCGTCGCCCGGGTGGCCTTCAGCGCGGCGGGCGTGTCGGCGGCCAGGCTGATGGGCAGCCGGGAGACCACGAAGTCGGAGGCTGCCGGCCTGAACCGTTCCGGCTGCGCGCGGAGCATCGCGATATCGGCCAGATAGTTCCCATCGCCAGCGTCAGCGCCAGATCGGTAATGATCTTCCGCGCTCCCCGGGGCCTGTCATTCCGGCACAAACTGCTCCGGGCTCATTAACGCGGATTTCCGTGCAGGAGGCTCCTGCACGGAGATCCGCGTTAACTGCCGGAAGTGCTAACTAATAACTTCCATCCCATTACCCGCCATTGGGTTTGCTCTCGCACCGAAGTGGTGAAGAACAGTACATTGCTTGGCCGGGGGGAGCAGAGTGCGAACATGGGCCGCAGTCGAAAAACGGGGCAGGACGGCGGTGCGCGGTGGAACGCGGGCACCCGGTCTTGACGGTGTCCGGGCGCTGGCCGTTCTTGCGGTTATAACCTTTCATGAGCAATTCGCGGCGTTTCATGGCGGCTTTCTCGGGGTTGATGTCTTCTTTGTCCTGAGCGGCTACCTGATCACCGACCTGCTCGCCGCCCAATGGGCCCGGCACGGCCGGCTGGACCTGCGCGGGTTCTGGA
>DATIYI010000391.1:0-17565 GCA_035517695.1 Streptosporangiaceae bacterium | reverse complement strand
ACGGACAGGCGCGCACGGACAGGCGCGCACGGACAGGCGCGCACGGACAGGCGCGCACGGACAGGCGCGCACGGACAGGCGCGCACGGACAGGCGCGCACGGACAGGCGCGCACGGACAGGCGCGCACGGACAGAGAGGACTACGTCATGGCGGAATACCTGATCCTTCTTTATGAGGACGAGGCCGGCTATGCCCGCGCGGGCCAGCAGGGACTCGATCAGGCGATGAAGGAGCACAACGCGTTCGGCGAGAACAACGCCGCGGCGCTGCGGGGCGGCAATGCGCTTGAGCCGACCGGGGCCGCCACCTCCATCCGCAAGGACGCCTCGGGCGGGTTCGCCGTCACCGACGGGCCTTTCGCGGAAACGAAGGAGGCGCTCGGCGGTTACTACCTCATCGAAGCAGCGAGCCTGGACGAGGCCATCGCCGTGGCCAAGCAGGTCCCTGCGCCGTTCGGTGGCGTCGAGGTGCGCCCGATACGGACGTTCGATTGACGCCATCCGCGTGACCGCGGATTCATCCGTTGTCGCCGCGGTCGCGGACGCGCACCGTCGCGAGTGGGCATTCGTGCTCGCCGCGACGGTGCGCGTCACGCGCGACCTCGATCTCGCCGAAGAGTGTGTGCAGGACGCCTACGCCCGGGCCCTCGCCACGTGGCGATCGCGCGGCGTGCCGTCGAATCCCGGTGCCTGGCTCACCACGGTCGCGCGCCGTCGGGCGGTGGATCTGCTCCGCCGCGACGCGACGCTGCGCCGTTCGCTGCCACTGCTGCTTGACGACCAGGTCGACCAGGGACCTGCTGAGCTGAGCTCGCACGAGGTCGAGGACGACAGGCTGCGCCTGATCTTCACCTGCTGCCACCCGGCCCTCGCTCCCGAGGCGCAGGTGGCGCTGACGCTGCGGCTGCTATGTGGCCTCACCACCGCGGAAGTGGCACGCGCCTTCCTGGTGAGCGAGCCGACGATGGCGGCGCGGATCACTCGGGCGAAGAAGAAGATCGCGGCGGCCCGCATCCCCTACCGCGTGCCGCCCGCCGCTGAGCTACCCGAGCGTATCCACGCGGTCCTCACCGTCGTACACCTGCTGTTCACCACCGGGCACACCGCGCCCGCTGGCGCTGACCTTGTCCGCCGCGACCTGGTGGAGCGCTCGCTCGACCTGGCCAGAATCCTGCGGCTGCTGCTGCCCGACGACGCGGATGTGGCCGGCCTGCTCGCCCTAATCCTGCTCACCGACGCGAGGAGCGCCACCCGGGTCGCCGCGGAAGGGCGCCTACTCCTGCTCGAAGAGCAGGACCGCTCGCAGTGGGACCGCTCCGCGATCAGCGAAGGTGTCGCGCTCGTCCGCGAGGCGCTGCGGCGGCGGCCGCCGGGCCGCTTCGCTCTGATGGCGGCCATCGCCGCGGTCCACGCGGAGGCACCGACGTGGCAGGACACCGACTGGCGCGAGGTCGTGGCGCTCTACGATGTGCTGGTCCAGATCTGGCCATCGCCGGTTGTCGCACTCAACCGGGCTGTTGCTGTCGGGCTCGCGAGCGGCCCTGCCGCCGGGCTGGCGGCGCTCGATGCCCTCGCCGCAGAACCCCAACTCGCCGGCTACGGCTACCTGGCCTCCGCCCGCGCCGACTTCCTGCGCAGGCTCGGCCGGACGCGAGAGGCGCGGCAAGCCTACGAGGAGGCGCTGCTCCTGACGGAGAACGCGGTCGAGCGCGACTTCCTCACCGCCCGCCTGAAGGACCTAACACCGTGATCGCCGTCGTGGCTGGCCCATACTGGCGCCGCTGACCATGGATGTGCCATCGCGGGTCAGATGCGACCAGTGCTGGGAGGTTCACAATCAGATGATCCTAAAGCCGGGCTCGATGGCGCACGTGGCCGGTGTGCCAAGGCGCCAGCTACGGGAAACGATCAAGCGCGCCGCCTCGTTGGCACCACGATCAAGGAAACGCCTTGCGCAGCAGGGCCTTACCGCGCAGCCGTTACGCCAACTCTTCCGCCGCTGTGACGGCTGCGTGCGGGTCGGCCGCTCCTATCGCTTATAGGCTGGGTCACATCCGAGCAACGCCGCGAGGCTGGGCGGCCAGCCGAGGGGAGCACCGCAGGTGGAGTCGGTTTACGCGCGGCTGGAGCCGCTGCTCCCTCGTGTGGGAAAGCCTGTCCAGTACGTCGGCGGCGAGCTGAACTCGACCGTCAAGGACTGGGATTCCGCGCAGGTGCGATGGGCGCTGATGTACCCAGACGCGTACGAGGTGGGCGTGCCCAACCAGGGTGTGCAGATCCTCTACGAGGTGCTCAACGAGCGTGACGGCGTGCTCGCCGAGCGCACCTATAGCGTCTGGCCGGATCTGGAAGCGCTGATGCGCGAGCACCAGATCCCGCAGTTCACCGTCGACGCGCACCGGCCCGTCGGGGCATTCGACGTGTTCGGCGTCAGCCTCGCGACCGAGCTTGGCTACACGAACCTGCTGACCGCGCTCGACCTGGCGGGGATCCCGCTCACCGCGGCCGACCGGAGGGACGGCCATCCGCTCGTGCTCGCGGGCGGTCATGCGGCATTTAACCCGGAGCCGATCGCTGAATTCCTCGACGGGGCGGTGCTCGGTGACGGCGAGCAGGCCGCGCTGGCCGTCACCGAGCTGATCAGGGAGTGGAAACGCGCGGGCCTGCCGGGCGGTCGCGATGGGCTGCTCATGAGTCTTGCCGCCGGCGCTCAGGTGTACGTGCCGAAGTTCTACGACGTGGACTACCTGCCTGACGGCCGGATCAGGCGGGTCGCACCCAACCGTGCAGGCGTGCCGCACACCGTCGCCAAGCACACCGTCATGGACCTGGACGAGTGGCCGTATCCGCGCAAGCCGCTCGTCCCGGTCGCCGAATCAGTGCACGAACGCAGCAGCGTCGAGATCTTCCGCGGCTGTACTCGCGGCTGCAGGTTCTGCCAGGCCGGAATGATCACCCGCCCGGTGCGCGAACGGAGCATCACCGCGATCGGTGACATGGTGGATGCCGGGATCCGCGCGACCGGTTTCGAGGAAGTCGGCTTGCTGTCCCTGTCCAGTGCTGACCACAGCGAAATCGCCGAGATCACCAAGGGCCTCGCGGACAGGTACGAGGGCACGAACACGGGTTTGTCGCTCCCGTCGACCCGGGTCGACGCGTTCAACGTGACTCTCGCCAACGAGCTGAGCAGGAATGGCCGCCGATCCGGGCTGACGTTCGCTCCCGAGGGCGGTTCTGAGCGGATCCGCAAGGTGATCAACAAGATGGTCACGGAGGATGACCTGGTCGCCGCGGTGAGCGCGGCCTACTCCAGCGGGTGGCGCCAGGTGAAGCTGTATTTCATGTGCGGCCTGCCCACCGAGACCGACGAGGACGTGCTCGCCATCGCCGGCCTCGCGCGCGCAGTGATCGAGGCGGGGCGGCAGGCCAGCGGGCGGCGGGACATCCGCTGCACCGTCTCGATCGGGGCGTTCGTGCCCAAGCCTCACACGCCGTTCCAGTGGGCGGCACAGTGCGACGCGGCGACGGTCGATCGCCGCCTCGCCGCGCTCGGCGCCGCGCTACGCGGCGATGCCGCTTACGGCCGCAGCATCGGTTATCGCTATCACGACGGCAGCCCCTCGATCATCGAGGGCCTGCTCGCTCGTGGCGACAGGCGGATCGCCAAGATAATCAGGGCAGTGTGGGAGGACGGCGGCCGTTTCGACGGATGGAGCGAGTACTTCAGCTACGAGCGGTGGCAGCGGTGCGCGGCCGACGCGCTCGCCGATGAGGTTGTCGACCTTGCCTGGTACACGACGAGGGAGCGGGCATACGCGGAGGTGCTGCCCTGGGATCACCTCGACGCCGGACTCGACCGCGACTGGCTGTGGCAGGACTGGATGGAAGCGGTCGACCCCGCCGGCGCGGCAGAGGTCGATGACTGCAGGTGGACGCCCTGCTACGACTGTGGCGTCTGCCCGACCATGGGTACCGAGATACAGACCGGGCCGACAGGTGTCACGCTGCTTCCGCTTTCTGTTGTCGGCGGAGCGCAAGGGTCCGCTCATTCGGATCTGCCCGACTGCGCTGCCCACGGAAATGGGAGCCCGGTCTAGATGGCACGGTCCAAGCCCGTCCCGCTTGGCCCGCCGCCGCAGCCGGCGGTGCAGCGGCTGAGGGTGCGGTTCGCCAAGCGGGGCCGGCTGCGGTTCGCAAGCCATCGGGACGTGGCGCGTGCCATCGAACGGGCCGTTCGCCGCAGCGGGCTGCCCGTGGCCTACTCCGGTGGATTCAATCCCCACCCGAAGCTCTCCTACGCGGGCGCGGCGCCGACCGGCGTCGCCAGTGAGGCGGAATATTTCGAGATCGCCCTGACCGCCTTGTGTGTGCCCGGCGATGCAAGCGACCGGCTCGGTGCCGCGCTGCCCGCCGGTCTCGACGTGATCGACGTCACCGAGCCCCGGGGGGGCACGATGGCCGATCAACTTCAGGTGTCCGAGTGGCGGGCGATGCTACCCGAGACGCAGAGCGAGGCGGCGGCTGCCGCGTGCCGGATGTTCATGGACGAAGGGCGGGTGGAGGTGGAAAGGTCTACGGCAAAGGGCATCAGGCGCGTCGATGCCCGTGCGGCGGTTCTCGAACTGGAGCTTGACCCGCGTGCCGTAGACTCGTGTACAGGTGGATGTGCCATACTTCGAATGGTTGTTCGGCACGTGACACCTGCCGTTCGACCTGACGACGTTCTGGCCGCGCTGCGTCAAGTAGCTGGCCTCGCGCCGCCGTCACCACCCCTGGTGACCCGGCTGGCGCAGGGGCTGCTCGGCGCGGCGGCTGGTGGGCTCTTCGAGCCTGGGGCTGCCGACAGCGCAGCCGCTGACTGTGACACCGCCGACGGCGGTGCCGCGACTGGTGGTGCCAGCCTCGGCTCGTTGGGCCCGTGACGATTGACGAGGCCAACGCCGACGGTGCCGCCACCAGGGCGGCGCCCACGGTGAGCGCAGACGATTTGCTCCTGCGCGGCGCAGTGGCTTCCTTAGCGGAAGCCGCTCGCGCCCGGGAGCCTGACGGGAGATTGCCCGCATGCTCGAAACCGAGCTTGACAACAGTGAACGTGACGAAAATGAGCCAGTCGGCTCAGGCGCTGCGGCGGGGAGCCAGCAGCGTGGCGAGGTGCCTGGGGTTCCGCCCGGCGGCCGAGAGCCGCTGGCCATACCTGGCGGTGCCGCGGGGAGCCCCGGGCCGCTAGCGATAGCCGGCGGTGCGGAGGGGGGCCAAGAACCGCGTACGGTGCCTGCCGTTGCGGCGGGGAGCGAGGAGGCGCCCGCTGGTCCCGCGACCGGGCCGGCCACTCAACCGCTGGTGCCAGCCGCGACCTTCCAGCCGCCACAGGTCATATTTCAGCCTCCGGCGGTGCCACCAGTGGTGAGCGGCGGCGAAGAAAAAGAAGAGGGCACGGCCGTGCCCGAGTCCGATGCTGAGGCTGATGGTAATGGCCGCAGGCGCAGACGCCGCGGCGGCCGTGGCCGCGGCAAGGGTGGCGAAGGCGCGGACGGCGGCGGGGTCGGCGGTACGGCCGATGACTCGGCGGAGGCCGGCGACGATCCAACGGGTGCGGCAGGCTCCACCACGGTCGGCGCGCAGTCCGAGGCGTCGCGATCCACGCGCACAAGAAGGCGGGGCGGCGCGGGCAAGGACCGCGAGGCTCCCGCGCCGGACGGCGCTGGGGACGAGACAGCCAAGGAGAGTGCCAGCTCGGCTGCGGCCGGGTCCGGTGCGGCCAGCGAGGGTAAGGGTGGAACTGGCCGGACGCGCAGGTCCAGAACGGCCAGAACGCAGGACGGCCCGGAGCCGTCGGCCCAGTCGGGGCAGGCCCAGTCCGGGCAGGCCCAGTCCGGGCAGGCCCAGTCCAGGTCAGCCCAGTCCAGGCAGGCCCAGTCCGGGTCAGCCCAGTCCGGGTTGGCGCAGCTGGACACCTCGGGCGGCGAGTACGACGACGGGACCGACGACGGCGGTGACGGCGAGAGCGCGGCCACCCGCCGCAGGCGCCGCAGAAGGCGCCGCGGCGGCGGCGGTGACGGCGAGCCGACCGGCCCCGATGATCCGCCCAACACCGTCGTGCACGTGCGCGAACCGCGCGCAGCGACCGCGACCGACTGGGACGAGGTGCAATCCGTCAAGGGCTCGACCAGGCTCGAGGCGAAGAAGCAGCGCCGGCGTGAGGGCAGGGACTCCGGCCGCCGGCGCCCGCCCGTGCTCAGCGAGTCCGAGTTCCTCGCCCGCCGCGAGGCAGTGCAACGCGTGATGCTGGTCCGGCAGAAGGGTGAGCGCACGCAGATAGCGGTACTCGAGGACGGCGTGCTCGTCGAGCACTATGTGGACCGTGCGACCCACCAGTCGATGGCGGGAAATATCTACCTCGGCAAGGTGCAGAACGTGCTGCCTTCGATGGAGGCCGCGTTCGTCGACATCGGCAAGGGCCGCAACGCCGTCCTCTACGCCGGGGAGATCAACTTCGACGCCAGCGGGCTGGAGGGTCAGCCCAAGCGGATCGAGATGGTGCTCAAGTCGGGGCAGTCGGTGCTCGTCCAGGTGACCAAGGATCCGGTCGGGCATAAGGGCGCGCGGCTGACCAACCAGGTCAGTCTTCCAGGCCGGTACCTGGTCTATGTGCCGGGCGCGTCGATGACGGGGATCAGCCGCAAGCTCCCTGTGACCGAGCGCACCCGGCTGAAGCAGATACTCAAGAAGGTCACCCCGGAGAACGCTGGCGTCATCGTCAGGACCGCGGCCGAGGGCACCGGCGAGGAAGAGCTTGCCCGTGATGTCGCCCGGCTGGCCGCGCAGTGGGAGAACATCGAGCGTAAGGCGACATCGGCGAACCCGCCCGAGCTGCTCTACAGCGAACCCGACCTTACCATCCGGGTCGTCCGCGACATTTTCAACGAGGACTTCGGCGAGCTTGTCGTGGCGGGTGATGACGGCTGGGACACGGTCAACGAGTATGTCCGCTACGTCGCCCCGCATCTGGCCGACCGGCTCCGGCGGTGGGAGGACGACACGGACGTCTTCGCCAGCTACCGGATTGACGAACAGCTCGCGAAGGCGCTGGAGCGGAAGGTGTGGCTGCCAAGCGGTGGCTCACTTGTCATCGACCGCACCGAGGCCATGACTGTGATCGACGTCAACACAGGAAAGTTCACCGGGCAGGGCGGGAACCTGGAAGAGACGGTCACCAGAAACAACCTCGAGGCCGCCGAGGAGATCGTCCGCCAGCTCCGGCTGCGCGACATCGGCGGCATCATTGTTATCGACTTCATCGACATGGTGCTGGAGAGTAATCGGGAGCTCGTGCTGCGGCGGGTCCTCGAGTGCCTGGCGCGTGACCGGACCAAGCACCAGGTCGCCGAGGTCACATCGCTCGGGCTGGTGCAGATGACCCGCAAGCGGGTTGGCTCGGGGCTGCTTGAGGCTTTCTCCGAGCCGTGCGAGTGCTGCAATGGCCGGGGCCTGCACGTGTCAGCCGACGTTCTCGACGGTCCCTCGGTTAAGCGCCCACAGCCCGGCCGGGGTGGCGGCACGGGAGAAACGAAGGGCCAAGGCGACGGCCAGGGCCAGGGCGATGGCAAGGGCCAGGGCGACAGCAGGTCGAGGGGCGACTCAAGGGGACAAGGCGACGCAAGGGGACAGCTGTCGGGCGGCGGCGACAACGGTCGTCGGCATGGCGCCGCGGGCGCGGGCACGGGTGCCACATTGGGTAGCGATGACGGCGACGGCGCCCGCGGTGGTGACGGTAACCGGCGTGGTGACGGTGGCCGCGGTGGTGAGAGTGGCCGCGGTGGCGGCGCGATAGCGGAAGGCCCGCGTGGACCCGGCGCTCATGCGGAAGACAAACCGACGGGTCGGCGTCGGCGGCGCAGGCAGGCCGCGTCGCCTGGCGGGCGCACCGATGCCTTCACCAAAGCGGCTGGCACCGACACTGGTCCTGATGCCGTCGGTGGGGCGAACGTGGTAGTCACGCCCGCCAGCGAAGCCGCCGCTGCTGCCCAATCAGAACCGCACCGTGACAGCGCGAGCGCGGCCGCCGGCCACGCGGGCGTCGGCGAGCCTGCAAGCGGCTGGCAGTACCCGGATACCTGGTCTGCAGGCACCGGGCCTGGGGGCACCGGGCCTGGGGCCGCCGGGTCTGGGGCCGCCGGGTCTGGGGCCGCCGGGCAGACAGGTGCCGCGCAGCCGGGCGGCGGGTACAGCGACGCCGTGCATGCAGGCGCCGGGCAGGCGGACACCGGGCACGCTGATGCCGCCAATGCCGCCACGGGCAGCCCAGACGTCGGCACTGACGCAACCGCCATATGGCAGACGGTTGCGGAGCCTACGGCCGCGGCGCAGACGGCGGCGGGACGCTTGGACATTGGTGACATTGGTGACATTGGTGACAGTGGCGCCACGGTGACAGCGGCCAGTGGCGCCTCGGTGACAGCGGCCAGTGGCGCTGAAGGGTCGACGCATGGCACGGCCGCCCCCGGCGAGCCAGGGTCCCCTTGGACCACACCCGGCGCGCCGGTCGCACTGACGGCAGCGGGCGCACTGACGGCGCCCGGGGCACCGGCCACACCGGACGTGCTGACCGCGTCGGCCGCACCGGCTACACCGGACGTGCTGACCGCACCGGCCACACCGGACGTGCTGACCGCGCCGGCCGCACCGGCCACACCGGCCGGAACCGCACCAACCGCACCGGACGGAACCACACCGGCCGCGCCAACGGCAGCTGGCGAAGCCGGTCCAGCGGCGGTTCCGCCGGATGCATCTCCGGCGGAAGGGGCATGAAGCTGGCGCGGCGGCTGGCGCCGGTTCGGGCCGCCCCGGGGTGCGTGATTGCGTGTGGGGGTCTGGTACTCTTGCACGGGCGCCCGGGACAATTTCCGGAGCATGACAGGTGTCCCCTGTGAGCGCCCTGTACGTCTACGGAGAGACCGTACCCCTACGGAGAGAAGAGTTCTCGCGTGTACGCGATCGTGCGCTGCGGCGGCAGGCAGGAGAAGGCGTCGGTGGATGGTGTCCTCACCGTGGACAAGCTCACCGGCGAGGTGGGCTCGACGGTGATGCTTCCGGCCGTCCTGATCGTCGATGACGGCAAGGTCGTCAGCGATCCCGCCGAGGTGCGCGAGTATCAGGTGACTGCGGAGATCATTGGCGCCGCTTCGGGCCCGAAGATCAATATGATCCACTACAGGAGCAAGTCCGGCTATAAGCGGCGGCTCGGCCACCGGCAGCAGTACACCCAGCTCAAGGTCACGCACATCGCGGCCGGAAAGCGAGCCCGGGGAACTAGCGCCAAGGATTCACCGGAAGGCGAGGGCTGAGATGGCACACAAGAAGGGCGCGTCGTCCAGCCGTAACGGACGCGACTCGGCAGCCAAGCGGCTCGGCGTGAAGCGTTTCGGCGGCCAGCTCGTGCACCCCGGCGAGATCCTGATACGCCAGCGTGGTACTCACTTCCACCCTGGGCCCGGCGTCGGCCGCGGTAATGATGACACGCTGTTCGCCCTGGTGGGCGGTGTGGTGGAGTTCGGCAACAGGCGCGGGCGCCGCGCCGTGAGCGTAGTGCCGGATGCGCGCTCAGAAAGCGCCGCACCCGAGGCCGTTCGCTCGGCGCAATAAAGCGGCGCAGCTAGGCGGAATGCCGGTCCCCTGGGCAAGATCCTGGGGCGTTGAGCGGGCACTCCCGCGGTGTCGGCCCAGTGTGGCCGGTGAGGATCGGGACATGCCTGATTTCGTTGACGAGGTATACCTACACGTGAAAGCGGGGGACGGCGGCCACGGCTGCACTTCTGTCCACCGCGAGAAGTACCGTCCGCTTGGTGGGCCGGATGGTGGTGACGGTGGTCGCGGCGGTTCTGTGATCGTCGAGGTGTCCGGGGGAGCGGCGACCTTGCTTGACTACCACAGGCGGCCGCACAGAAAGGCGGCGAGTGGCCGGCCGGGTCAGGGATCGAACCGCACCGGCGCTGCTGGCGTGGATCTCACCCTGCCAGTGCCCGACGGCACGGTGGTCAAGACCGCGGACGGTCATGTCCTGGCCGACCTGGTGGGGGTCGGCACCCGGTACATCGCGGCGCAGGGCGGCCGCGGTGGCCTTGGCAACGCCGCCCTTGCCTCGGCCCGCCGTAAGGCGCCCGGGTTCGCGCTCAAAGGCGAGCCGGGCCAGGAGCACGACATTGTGCTCGAGCTCAAGACGGTCGCCGACGCCGGTCTCGTCGGCTTCCCCAACGCTGGGAAGTCATCTCTGATCGCGTCGATGTCGGCGGCACGCCCCAAGATCGCTGACTACCCGTTCACTACCCTCGTGCCGAACCTTGGCGTCGCAGCGGCCGGCGACACGCAGTTCGTTCTCGCCGACGTGCCGGGCCTGATCCCTGGAGCAAGCTCGGGCAGAGGACTCGGCCTTGAGTTTCTCCGGCACATCGAACGCTGCTCGGTGCTGGTCCACGTGCTTGACTGCGCAACCGGGGAACCTGGCAGGGACCCTGTTTCTGATCTTGACGCGCTGGAGGCGGAGCTTGCCGCCTACGCGGACGCTACGGCGGTGGCGCTGGCGGTTCGGCCGCGGCTTGCCGTCCTCAACAAGATCGACGTTCCGCAGGCGCGAGAGCTTGCTGATCTGGTGCGCCCTGTGCTGGAAAAGCGCGGAATTCAGGTCTTCGCCGTGTCCGCCGCTACTCATGAAGGTCTGCGCGATCTAGCGTTTGCCATCGCCCGCGTGATCGAAGCGGCGCGCGCGAGCGCGCCAGCGGCGGAGCCGGCCCGGCAGGTCATCCGGCCCGTGCCGCTCGGCGAGCCCGGCTTCGAGGTGGTGCGGACGGGGGATAACAGTTTCTTCGTTCGCGGCGCGAAGCCGCGCCGTTGGATCCAGCAGACCGATTTCGGCAACGACGAGGCTGTCGGCTACCTAGCCGACAGGCTCGCCCGCCTGGGGGTTGAGGAAGCGCTGGTCGAGGCGGGGGCTCAGCGCGGCGCTGAGGTGATGATCGGGGACGAGGACGATGCGGTCGTCTTCGACTGGGAGCCCGGGTGGGGCGCTGGCGCTGCCGCGGAAGAGGGCGCGGGTCCGGCCCGGCTCGGACCGCGCGGCAGCGATCGCAGGCTGCGGCCGTGACAGCCACGCGGCAGGCGATCGCGGCCGCCCGGAGGGTGGTGGTCAAGGTCGGTTCGTCCTCGCTGACTACCTCCGAGGGCGGAATAGACGACGAGAGCATCGACGCGCTCGCGGACGTTCTCTCCCGGCGTGCGGCGGCGGGCGCCGAACTCGTCCTGGTTTCCTCGGGTGCCATCGCCTCTGGCCTCGCGCCGCTCGGCCTCGGCCGCCGTCCCCGTGATCTGGCCACGCAGCAGGCCGCTGCGAGCGTGGGACAGGTATTGCTTGCCGCCAGGTACACGGCCGCCTTCGCGAAGAATGGGGTGCGGGCCGGGCAGGTGCTGTTGACGGCCGACGACCTGATGCGCCGCTCCCATTACCGCAACGCCCAGCGCACACTCGGCCGCTTGCTCGAACTCGGTGTCCTGCCCGTCGTCAACGAGAACGACACGGTCGCGACCGAGGAGATCAGGTTCGGCGACAACGACCGCCTGGCCGCTCTCGTGGCGCATGTCATCAGGGCTGATGCGCTCGTGCTGCTCTCCGACGTGGACGCACTCTATGACGGCGAGCCGCACCGCCCGGGCTCCAGGCGTATCAGTGAGGTCCGCAGCAGGCACGACCTCGACGGGATCCGTCTGGGCCGGATGGGCAGCGGGGGCGTCGGGACAGGCGGGATGGTGACCAAGGTTGAATCGGCGCTGATCGCGACGAGCGCCGGTATCCCTGCCGTGCTCGCCAACGCCGCGGCGGCGGACGCGGCGCTGGCCGGGGATCTGGTGGGCACGTATTTCGTCTCCGGTGCGCGGCGCCCCGCTACGCGGCTGCTCTGGCTGGCGCACGCCACGACGGGCCGTGGGCGGTTGACGCTTGATCCCGGGGCCGTGGAGGCCATCGTCGTCCGCCGGACGTCGCTACTGCCTGCCGGGGTAACCGCCGTCGACGGGCAGTTCGACGCCGGTGATCCGGTGGATCTGTGTGACGAACGAGGCGGCGTCGTCGCGCGCGGCGTGGTCAACTTCGACGCGGCCGAGATCCCTGGCCTGATGGGCCGCTCCACCAGGTGGCTCGCACGCGAACTCGGCCCTGGCTATGAGCGCGAGATCGTGCACCGCGACGATCTCGTCATCCTGGCGCCGCGCCAGCCCGGTCAGTCCCGCAGGCCCCGCCAAACCAGTGAGGCCAGCCGCGCCAGTGAGGCCAGCCAAGCTAGTGAGCCCGGTCGGGCGAGTGTGGCCAGCGGCGCCAGTGAGGCCAGCCGGGCCAGTGAGGCGAGCCGGGCCAGTGAGGCCAGCCGCGCCAGTGAGGCCAGCCAAGCTAGTGAGCCCGGCCGGGCGAGTGTGGCCAGCCAAACCGAAACCAAACCGAGTGGGCCCAGCCAAACCCGTTCAGGTCCCTCCAGACGAGCCGCACCCTATGGTCCCTGAGGCGCCGCCGGTGTCTCCGCGGCCCGGTGTCTCCACGGCCCGGTGTCTCCACGGCGGAGTGCAGCCGGGGTGGTCGGGCCGCGGCAGCAGCGCGGGTGCGCCGCAGGAGGTACGTTCGGGTGGGTGAGTGCTGGTTAGCCGCCGGCCTCGCGCCGGGGTAGATTCTGCTCACGAGATAGCGCCGCGAGTAGGAGAGGGAAATGGCTGCGCTCAAGCGACCGCATGGGGAGGGAATCCTCCTCGACGCCTATTCGCCGGGCGGTCCGGGTGCCGTTCTGATCCTCGACAACGCGCCAGGGACCGTTGACAGAGCGCTCGCGTAGCTGCCGCTTGCTCGTGACGGCGTTATTGACACGGAGGTCATAGAGCCGCACCCATTCCCAGGACACTCTGCGTCCCCGACGAGTGAAGCCCGGGAGTCAGTTCTGGTCGCCCTCGCGGCGGGCGAATCGCCCGAAGAGCCGCTCGCTCGCGTCCATCGCACCCTCGGTCATCCCGCGCACCAAACCCACCAGCGGATCCGCGGTACGGTTCCACGACTCCTGGTACGAGCGCGCGGCCTCCTTCACGTCCTCGGTCACGGACGAGTCGGCGTCGTTACTGCGCCGCGGGTAGTCGCCGTCCAGGATCCGCTCGTAGGCTCCGCCGCTGGCCCAGCGGTCAAGCTCGGCGAAACGTACCACGGCGAACGGGTGCGTGTTGCCCTGCAGTTGCAGCAGCTTGAGCAGGCCGTCCCTGACGTCTGGCACGGCGTCGTACTCTTGCGCCTGCTCGTGGAAGGCGTCGGCACTCAGCTCGGACATCCGGGCCCCGCCGGCCATCTTCATCATCGCCCGCCTGCCCGCGTCCACGTCCTGACTGGCGAGCAACCCCGCACGGTCGCAGGACAGCTCGGACTTGCGGTACCACTCTTCGAGCGCCCAGACGATCGGCCGCAGGCCCACGTAGGCGAACGGTATCCACGCGATCCGCCTGGCCAGGTTGATCAGGTGGAACAGCATGGTGCGGTAGACCGCGTGCCCGGAGAGCACGTGGCCGAGTTCGTGGCCGATCGCGAACCGGAGCTCTTCCGCGTCGTACAGGTCGACCATGCCGGTCGTGATCACGATGAACGGGCTGTCCGAGCCGAGCGCCATCGCATTGACCAGAGGGTTCTGGGTAACGAACAGCTCGGGCACCGTGGGCAGATCGAGCACGTACGCTCCGTCACGGAGCATCTCGTAAATTTGCGGGAATTGCCGTTCTGACACCCGAACGCCGCTAGCAAGGAATGAGAGTCGGAGGCTACGGTCAGAGAATAGCCCAGCGAGGCGCCGCAGCAAGACGTCGAATCCGGTCAGCTTGCGCATGGCGGTGAGAGCGGAGCGATCGGCGGGATGCTCGTACGCACGAGAAGAGATGCCGGCCAGGCGCACCCTAGCCCGGTCGGGCACATTACCCGTTTCTGAGGCCATGTTTCGCATGCTATTCCCCCGGAGGAGCTCAATGGACCAAGGTGACACACCTATGTTCGACGAGTCAGCGGAGACAATGCCCGAGGAGCAGCGTGCGGTCCTCCAGGCCGGGCGGCTGCGCGCCCTGGTAGACCGGCTCCTGGCGGCGGATGGAGTCCAGGGCAGGCGGCTCAAGGAGGCCGGGGTGGCCGGTGGCGGCGACCTGACGCTTGAGAGCCTGCCCGGCCTTCCTTTCACCCGGAAACAAGATCTCTGGGACACCTATCCATTCGGGATGCTCGCCGTCCCGCGCGACGAGGTCGTTGAGGTCCACGGGTCAAGCGGCACGGGCGGCCGCCCTACTCTCGTCTCCTACACGAAGGACGACCTCGATCTGTGGGCACAGATGTGCGCGCGGGCCCTGGCGGCAGCGGGCGCGACCCGCCACAGCATCGTCCACAACGCCTACGGTTATGGGCTGTTCACCGGTGGTATCGGCATCCACCACGGCGCCGTTCGCCTTGGCGCCACGGTTGTGCCGGTGTCCGGCGGAATGACAGGCCGCCAGGTCACGCTGATTCAGGACCTGAAGCCGGACATCCTCACCTGCGCGCCCTCGTACGCGATCCGGCTCGGCGAGGCGTTCGCCGAGGCCGGGGTGGACCCGGCAGACATCGGCCTGCGCGCGGGCATTTTCGGTGCGGAACCGTGGAGTGAGCCGATGCGCGCGCGCATCCAGCGACACCTCGGCCTGCGCGCGCTCGATATCTACGGGCTGTCCGAGGTCATCGGCCCTGGGGTGGCGTCCGAGTGCCTGGTGGCACAGGACGGCCTGCACGTGAACGAGGACCACTTCCTGGTGGAGACGGTTGACCCGGTGAGCGGCGAGTCCGTGCCGGACGGGACCGCGGGCGAACTGGTGTTCACCACGGTCACGAAGCAGGCGCTGCCACTGCTGCGGTACCGAACTGGCGATATCGCGGCGCTGAGACGTGGTCGCTGCGCCTGCGGCCGGACCCTGGTCAGGATGACCAAGGTCACCGGCAGGAGCGACGACATGCTCGTCGTCAGGGGCGTCAACCTCTACCCGGCGGAGGTGGAGCGGGTGCTGATCGCCGACGGCCGGGTGTCGCCGCACTATCTGCTGGTGGTGGACGCCCGCACCGCCGTTAGGGAACTGATCGTCGCCATTGAATCCCTAACGGCTCACGCGGCCGGGCACGATCCTGCCGACCCGCTCGCCACCGGGCTGGAGAATGAGATCCGTACGCAGCTCGGGCTGCGCCCGCGGGTCCGGGTGCTTGCGGCAGGGACCATTCCGCGTGCCGAGGTGGGCAAGGCGGTGCGGGTCGTCATGTGGGCGTCAGGCGAGCCGCCGCTGCCCGGCCTGGCCGAGCAATAGCCGGGGGTCTGTCAGACCGGCACGCTAGGGTCATGTCGCATGAGCGCAGGTACGGCGCGCGCCGAGGGCGCGGCGGGTGCTATCGCGCAGCCGAAGGTCGCGGACAGCCCGCAGTCCGCTGCCGCCGTGCGGGCGCGCTGGTACGGCAACGGCGGCAACAGGATCGGGATCATGGGCGGCACGTTCGATCCGATCCATCACGGTCACCTCGTCGCGGCCAGCGAGGTAGCCCATGCGTTCTCCCTCGACGAGGTCGTGTTCGTGCCGACCGGTCAGCCCTGGGAGAAGGGGGAGCGCGACGTGGCGCCTGCCGAGGACCGTTACCTGATGACCGTGATCGCCACCGCGTCGAACCCGCGTTTTTCTGTCAGCCGGGTGGACATCGACCGGCCAGGGCCCACATACACGATTGACACCCTGCGTGATCTGCGGTTGGCGCGCGGCCCTGAGCCCGAGTTCTTCTTCATTACCGGCGCCGACGCGCTCGCCCGGCTGATGCGCTGGCGGGACGCGGATGAACTGTTCACCCTCGCACACTTCGTAGGCTGTACACGTCCGGGTCATCAGCTATCCGGTCACGGTCTTCATGAGGGGCAGGCGAGCCTGATCGAGATACCGGCTCTCGCGATCTCGTCCACCGCGTGCCGCGAGCGGGTTCGTGCCGGTGAGCCGATCTGGTACCTGGTGCCCGAGGGCATCGTGCAGTACATAGCGAAACGTCGGCTGTACCGGGACTGCTGATGGGTACATGCTTGAAGACCGGCGCCTCATCCGGTAACTGGGAGGCGCCTCCAGGTGAGGAGGAATACATCACATCGTGACCGCAACATCGCACGCAGTGGACCTGATGCGCATCGCCGCCGAGGCCGCCGCAGACAAGCTTGCCAACGCCATCATCGGCTACGACGTGAGCGAGCAACTCGTCATCACCGACGCGTTCCTGCTCTGTTCCGCGCGCAACGACCGCCAGGTCCGGTCGATCGTCGATGAGATCGAAGAGCGGCTGCGCCGTGCCGGCGCCAAGCCGGTACGGCGCGAGGGTGAGCGTGAAGGACGCTGGGTGCTGCTCGACTACGTAGATATCGTCATCCACGTGCAGCAGGAAGAGGAGCGGGTCTTCTACGCCCTCGAGCGCCTGTGGAAGGACTGCCCGCGGATCTCGCTGCCCGAGCCGGTGGCGGCCGGGGATGCCAGAGACTCCAGGGGGACACGCTGAGCGGGCGCAGGCTCATTCTGTGGCGGCACGGCCAGACGGTCTGGAATGTGGAGAAGCGGTTCCAGGGTCAAAGTGACATCCCGCTCGACGAGACCGGTGTACGGCAGGCCGAACGCGCCGCGCGGCTGCTCGCCGCGTTGCAACCCGACTTGATCGTGTCGTCTGACCTGCGCCGGGCGACAGGCACGGCGGCGCCGCTGAGCCGGATCACGGGGCTGCCCGTAACGGCGGACAAGGATCTGCGCGAGCGTTTCGGCGGCCTGTGGGAAGGCCTGAACGACAAGGAGATCAGGGAGGGCTACCCGGAGGCGCATGCGGTGTGGACGCCGCCCGAGGGCGAGTCATCCGAGGCGGTCGGCGATCGGGTGTCGGGCGCCCTGGAGCGGGTCGCGGCGAGCCTGCCAGATGACGGCCTCGCGGTGGTGGTCAGCCACGGCGCGGCGATCCGCCTCGGTATGTCGCGGCTGCTCGGTATACCCGCTGAGTTGTGGGGTGTGCTCGGGCCGCTGGCCAACTGTGCGTGGTCCCTGATCGGTATGGGCCGGACCAGCTGGCGGGTGCTCGAGCACAACGCGGGAACTCTTCCAGAGCCGGTGCTAGGCGACGATCGCTGATCTCTGCACGGGTTCGGTCGTTGTCCGCGACGGGCGTTCGTCGTCGCAGCGGGGTCCTATACACTGGCGTGGCGCTGCTGACCGGATGACCGGCCGGGCAACCGGGCGGTCACGTGGTGGCGCGCGTCCCAGGGGCTATAGCTCAGTTGGTAGAGCGCTTGCATGGCATGCAAGAGGCCAGGGGTTCGAGTCCCCTTAGCTCCACGTTTCCGCAGTTCAGAGGTATATTCTGATCTTTGTAAGTGATCTTTGAGCGCTTGCAGCTCAAGTGCAAGTGGTCAGCTGGCCCTGAGCCTGGCTTTGAATTTGTGCAGGTCAGGGCGTACAGCGAGGCCGGGCACACGGCCGTGTCACTGC
>DATIYI010000390.1:0-58440 GCA_035517695.1 Streptosporangiaceae bacterium | reverse complement strand
GCCCCGGATACCAGCCCACGCCGTCGCTGCGCCATCTGATCGAAATCCGCGATCACACGTGTGCGTTCCCAGGCTGCAGGCAGCCGGCGACACGTTGCGACAAAGACCACACCGTGCCGTACCACACGGGCGGCCGAACGTGCTGGTGCAATCTCGCCCCGCTCTGCCGATTCCATCACAAGGTGAAACAGGCGCACGGGTGGGAACTTACCCAACCAGAACCGGGTGTCCTGAACTGGACGGCGCCATCCGGCTGGACCTACCGCGTCACCCCGTATCCGCGTCCCGGGTGACAGGTAAGGCCCACGGCAGCATTCACAGTTCGACGTGCCGGAAGGTGCCGGCGGGCGTGAAGTTCGCACCGTTCCTCATTCCGCACAGGCACAAGGGCCCCGAACCAGCGGACTACCAGCCCCTTAACAAGTGCGTCGGTACGGCGTGACCTGGCCACATCGACAAGCAGACGAGTGTGCTCGTGGCCTACGCGAGCAAACACGGATCGACCGCGGGCATCGCGCAGTCCATCGCGGAAACTATCAGGCAGCAGGGGGCACACGTCGATGCCCGGCCGGTCGGCGAGACCGGCGACATCGGCAAACTTGACTCCCACCAGGCGTTCGTGATCGGCAGCGCCGTCTACTACGGGCTCTGGCGCAGGGAAGCCACGCGGTTCGCCAAACGGCACAGCGCCCACCTCGCCAGCCGGCCGGTCTGGTTGTTCAGCAGCGGCCCGCTCGGCACCAAGACGGCCGACCCGCAACGCCGGGACCTGCTGTCGGCCGCGGAGCCCAAAGTGATCGCCAAGTTCAGGCCGGCCATCGCCCCACGTGGCCACCGCGTCTTCTTCGGCGCCCTGGACCTCAGCAAGCTCGGCCCGGCGGAGCGCCTGGTAACGAAACTGCTCGCCTGGCAGGACCTTGTCTCCGAAGGCAACTTCCGCGACCAGGCCGACATCTGCGCATGGGCCACCGGCATCGCACAGGCCCTCGACGCCACCCAGGCGGCGGCGCACCAAAGACCCATGGGCGGTCCGACCTGGACCACCCCAGCCGACCGGAACCACGCACCGGCTCGCGCGCTGCTCGGACAGCCGGGAGCCACCGGCCGGGGGGCTACTCGTGGTCGGCCCGGTGGCTCGCCCGCGATCAAGACGTACGGCTGCGATCCGTTCATCCAGCCATCCGGACATCCGGACATCCGGCTAACCGGGGCCCTCGTCGCCCGTCATCCGCACGTAGGCAGGGCCTAGCAGCGTGACCAGGTCCTTGCCGCGCACCTCATCCGGCGGCTCGAAGGTCCGCAGCAGCACATCGGGGGCGGCGGCAGGAGCCACCGGACGGGCTCGCATCAACGTGGACGTTGCCGCGGGCCGCCTTCGCCTGCTGGTGTCGCCGCGCGGTGCGCAGTCCGGTCGGGCCGGCCTGCGCACAGCCAGATTTTCAGCGGGCCGACGGCGACTGGGCCTACCTCGGCGGCAGTGTCGGTGAGTTTCGAGCGGATCCGCTGGCCGAGCGCCTTCCCGCCACGATGCAGCGCAACTACCTGCGGCCCTGCGATTATTGCCAGAAGCGCCGCGAGACGCCGGGCAGGTTGCTGGTGCGCGCCCGGTACGTATGCCATGCCGTGTTCCGCGCCGCGGCGGAGGTCTACTGGCTCCAGGTCGGTACCCGGGTACCTGACGTGCCGTTCCACGGTCACGCTGTACTGGTATGGGCCACCCGCCGCGGGCCGACCGTCGTCGCCCTCGGCGCGGACGGAACCCGGCAGGCCAGCATGGAGTTGCGCCGAGATCCGTTCGAGGTCCGTTACCGCCGTCTTCCGCCCGGCTGAGCGGCCCTGTTCACGTCGTAACACGCCACGCGCCAGGACAATCCGGCTGCCCTACTAGCGCGAGGCTCAGGATCGGCTGTAGACAACGCGTATGACACGTCGGCCTACCTGGGGGTATGTGCCATGCGTTACCGAAACGACGCCTGTCACTGCTTTCAGCTGCAAGCAATGATCAATACGATGACGTCACTCTCGCTGGAGTGTAGAACAACGTCGCGTGCGTAGGCGTAGATCTGCGGACCTCTTGCTGATGCCGGATCATCTGATCGGGAGGAATCGATGGCTACAGCCGCACCTGGAGTATCCCCGGCAAGATCCGAGGAGCACCATCTGCATCGAGCGGTGGGGCTGCGTGGGCTCACCATGATCTCGCTGGGCTCCATCATCGGGTCGGGCTGGCTGCTCGGCGCGCTCACCGCCGCCAAGGTGGCGGGCGGGGCGTCGATCTTGTCGTGGATCATCGCCGGGCTGGTCCTGGCGCTCCTCGCGCTTGTGCACGCCGAACTTGGCTCGACCTACCCGGTATCAGGCGGGACCGCCCGGTTCCCCTACATGGTCTTCGGCGCGCTTGGCGGGTTCACCGGCGGCTGGATGGCGTGGCTTCAGGCAGTGACGATCGCACCGATCGAGGTCGAGGCGACGCTCGGCTATCTCAACTCCAAGTTCCCCAGCCTGGATCTGATCAACCCCAACGGAACACTCGACGCCAAAGGCATCGCGATCGGCGCGGGTTTCATGCTCGTGTTCACCGTGATCAACACGATGGGCGTGCGCTGGCTGGCCGAGACGAACTCCATCGCGGTGTACTGGAAGATCCTGATACCGACCATCACGATCATCGCCCTATTGGTCACGGATTTCCACTACCAGAACTTCAGCGCGGGTGGCGGGTTCGCCCCCTACGGATTCCACGGCATCTTCGCCGCGCTTCCGCTCGGCGTCGTCTTCGCGATCGAGGGATTCGAACAGGCCATCCAGGTCGGCGGCGAGGCAGAGAACCCGCAGCGTAACATCCCACGCGCGGTGATCGGATCCATGATCATCGGAACACTGATCTACCTCCTGCTCGAGGTTGCGTTCATCGGTGCGCTCAATCCGGCAAATCTCGTGCACGGCTGGGCGAACCCGATCTCGGGGGTATCGGCATACGGTCCGTACGCGACGCTGGCCACTGCGGCCGGCCTCGGCTGGCTGTCCACGCTGCTCATCATCGACGCGGTCGTGTCCCCGGCCGGCACCGGGCTGGTCTACATCGGGACGTCGTCGCGGCTGGTGTACGGCCTCGGCCGCAACGAATACTTCCCACGGGCCATTAGCCGGGTCAGCAGGCGGGGCGTCCCGTTCGTCGCCATCTGCATCTGCTTCGTGGTCGGCATGCTCACCTTCCTGCCGTTCCCCAGCTGGGCCGGCCTGGTCGGGCTGGTTACCTCAGCGACAGTGATCATGTACGCTTTCGCTCCACTATCGCTGGAGGGGCTGCGGCGCCGGGACCCCGACCGGCCGCGAGCCTACCGCCTGCCGGCCGCACGCGTGCTATGCCCCCTCTCGTTCATCTGCGCGAACGCCATCGTGTATTTCTCCGGGTTCAGCACGTTGTGCTGGCTCTACATGCTCATCGCCATCGGCTTCGTGGTGTTCGGCCTCTATCAGGTGTCGCTCCCGGCGGAACGCCGCACGATCATCGACTGGAGGGCAGCGGTGTGGATCATTCCCTGGCTCGCCGGGCTCCTCATCATTAGCTGGCAGGGGCGCTATGACGCTGCAAGTGTGTTCGGCGTCAACCTCGTTGCTACCAAGCGGCTCCCGAACTGGTGGGACCTCGCTGTCCTCGCCGCGTTCAGCCTGGCGATCTACTACTGGGCCGTGGCGGTCAGCATGTCGCGCGACAAGGTCCAGGAAGCCGTGCGGGATGTGGAGGCGGAGGCATCTGTTGAGCTGACAGTCGCACTCTGACAGCAAACGCTTCGGGGCGGACCGGACTCGCCCGGTCCGCCCCGAAGCGGCTTCTGTGGCTCAGCGAGTAGCCATGCTTGACATCCGCCCCCGCGTGCGTCAGTGGTCGTCGTGGGGGTGGCGAACCACGACGACCGGGCAGTGCGCTTGCTGCACGCAGTGGATAGAAACCGAGCCCAGCAACATCCCGCGGAAACTGCCGACCCCGTGCGACCCGAGGACCAGCAGGTTCGCTCCGCGGCTGGCATTGACCAGTTCCTCGGACGGGTTCCCGCCGATCAAGAGGCGCTCAACGTCAAGATCGTCCATTGGTGGCGCCGCCGCGAGCGCCTGCTCGAACATCGCAGCCTGTTCTTTCTCGACCTGGGGCAGGTATTCGGTGGTGGGGGTGCTGGCGATCGAGATCAAGGCAGGGAAGACGTGAATGACGCGAAGCCCGCGTCCACGAAGGCGCGCCTCATCGATAGCCCAGGACAACGCCGCCTTCGACTGGGGCGACCCGTCGATCCCGACGACGATCCGCTCTTGCCCAGAAGCTGTGCTCATGGAAGCTCACTCTCCTTTCGGCCGACGCCGGATTGGATCTCTCATGGGTGAATCCATACCACACGGCGACCGCACGAGCCCACCACTCGCCGCTCCCCGGCTTTCTCCTCTCCGGCTGGCCGGCTTTCATCACATCCGCCCTGGCACTGACGTACGAGCGCGGCGCGGCGAGCCCCTGTTCCTGGCTCAGGAACAGGGCGCGCCGCCTCGCTGGCCAGCGGCACGAGTGTCAGGGCACCCGCAAAGTCGCCCGTCGCCCGCGTGGCGGCCAGTAGCGGAGCAGCACCCGGCCCTCGATCAGGCCGGCGGGCACCGCACCGAAGACACGGCTATCCACCGCGCCGCCGTTCGGATTGTCGGATTCCAGCCACCAGCCGTCCTCGCCTCTCCTGGCGGCCCGCTTGACGACGAGCATGCTCTGGCGCCCCGGATGACGCGCGACCACAAGGTGCCCGGCGCGCACCCGTGTGGTCCTGAGCACGAGCAGCCAATCACCTGGCTGCAGCGCCGGCTCCATCGACCGTTCTGCCACAGCAACACGCCAGAGCGGCCAGCGCATGCTCCCTCCACATCCGGGCTCCGGGTCGCGCGGGTCACCGGACGGTCACCGGACGCGAGCCGCACGGACCACATCTGGAGAATAATTCCTGCCCGCCACACCTGCCTGGTGCGGCACCTGGGCCTGCGGATTTAGCAGGCGTGGCGTGGCCTCAGTCTTCGGCGCCGGCGAGCGCCTGCTGCGCGCCAGGCCTAGGGCCGGGGGCGGTGCGGCCGGGGGCGATCATGGCAGCCCGCCGTATCTGCCTTCGCATGCGCCGAGCCATACCTTCCCAGATTCGCCCGACGTTGACGGGGTAGTGTCAGGGTCCGGAACCGATGACCCGAACACGAGGAAGGGAATCGATGAGGCTGCTCACACGTCTCCTCGAGCCGAAGGCCACCGCATACGCACACTGCGATCTGCCGTGCGGCGTTTACGAACCGGCACAGGCCCGGATCGAGGCCGAGTCCGTCAAGGCGATCTGCGAGAAATACGAGCAGAACAGCGACCCGGAATTCCGCGCCCGTGCGCTGCTGATCAAGGAGCAGCGCTCCGAGCTCGTGAAGCACCATCTCTGGGTGCTGTGGACCGACTACTTCAAGCCACCGCATTTCGAGAAGTACCCCCAGCTGCACCAGCTGTTCAACGAGGCAACCAAGCTGGCCGGGGCGTCGGGTACGAAGGGCAGCTTCGACATCGGCACGGCCAACGAGCTGCTCGCTAGGATCGACGAGATCGCGAAGATCTTCTGGGAGACTAAGGGCTGACGCGGCAAGCACGCGGTCCTCGTGCCACGGTGCGCGGTGTCGTCCATCTGTGCGCGCCGTGGCACGAACGTTCCGTAACCGCGGCGCCTTCCTGTGGTCGCCGCGCCTTCCCCTAGATCGCGGCACCTTGCTGTAGGCCGCAGCGCTTTCCCTTGGTGGCCGCGCCTTCCCGGTAAGTCGCGGCGCCTTCCGGTAGGTTTCGGCACCTTGCTCTGGCCGCGGCAAGAAAGTCCCGTCGGCCACGGCACGAAACGTTCCCGCCGCCACGGCAGGCCCCGCTTTTGATGCCGCCGCCTTCGCTACTGTTGCTCGCCGCGACCCACCGCTGCCGGCTCTCGCCACGCTGCTTCTTACCTGCGTCATTGCCGGAGCGAGCAGCTGCGCTCGGTAAAAGCTGCCAGCCGCAGGAAAGCCGGCAGCCGCGGGAAAGCCGGCAGCCGCGGGAAAGCCGGCAGCCGCACGAACGCCGGCCACCGCAGGTCGGTCCCTAGCCGACCCAGCTATGCCATTTACACAGGTGAGCCCCTGCGTGCCGGACAGCATTAGGATGGAGACTCGGGGACGAACCTCGCGCGGCGTGTCCATGCGGCCATGCTGCGGCGGTAGGTTGCAAACAGAACGTGACGACACTCAACGACCTCCAGAGGAGGGCCGTGACCGAAAAGACCGCCGATTGGCCTGCTCCGGCGGCTGCTACGGCAGTGGCAGCGGCCACGACCGGTGATCACGGGCCGAAAGATGTCGTGAAGGTCCGCATGCCGGCCGACGGCGCCTATCTATCCGTGCTGCGAACCACGACCGCCGGCCTGGCGGCACGACTTGACTTCACCCTCGATGAGATCGAGGACCTGCGCATCGCGGTCGACGAGGCATGCGCCATGCTGCTCCCTCAGGCGTTGCCCGAGGCCGATCTCGAGTGCACGTTTGAGCTCGACACCTACTCGATGACCGTCGCCGTCTCCGTGCTCGCGGAAAACGGGCGGACGCCGTCTCGGGACACGTTCGCGTGGACAGTGCTCACGGCGCTCGCGGGAAAGGTCGATGCCCAGGTCGGACCTGATCAGAAGGTCACCATCGTATTGCAGAAAAGCCGCGATACATCGCGGGACGGGTAAAGGCACGAGAGCGCGCTGTGACTGCGAAAACCGAGCACGCGGTCCCCGACCGGGTGCGGGCCCGGGAGCTGTTCGAGCAGCTTGCCCTGCTGCCTACGGGTGATCCCGTGCGTCAACAGGTGCGCGGCCAGCTGGTCGAACTCCACCTACCATTGGTCGAGTATCTCGCCCGCAGATTCCGCAACCGTGGCGAATGGCTGGATGACCTCACCCAGGTAGCGACGATCGGGCTCATCAAGTCCATTGATCGTTTCGATCTCGCGCGTGGCGTCGAGTTCTCCACCTACGCGACGCCCACGATCGTGGGCGAGATCAAGCGGCACTTCCGCGACAAGGGATGGGCGGTGCGCGTGCCGCGCCGCCTGCAGGAGCTCAAACTCGCGCTGACCAAAGCCATCGGCGACCTGGCTCAGCGCGAGGGGCGCGCGCCAACGGTGAGCGAGCTCGCCTCCCACCTGCAGATGAGCGAAGAGGATGTGCTCGAAGGACTCGAGTCGGCGAACGCGTACTCGACTGTCTCGCTCGATGCGCCTGACTCCGGCGACGAGGACGCGCCCGCTGTCGCCGACTCGCTCGGCATCATGGATGACGCGCTCGAGGGCGTCGAATACCGCGAGTCGCTCAAGCCGCTGCTCGAACGCCTGCCGCCGCGAGAGAAGAGGATCCTGCTGCTCAGGTTCTTCGGCAATATGACGCAGTCCCAGATCGCGGCCGAGCTCGGCATCTCCCAGATGCATGTTTCCCGGCTACTCGCCCGCACGCTGGCGCAGCTGCGCGACGGCCTCACCGCGGACGACTGAACGCGGCGGCGGGGCTGACACAAGGCCTGCAGGTGCAGTGCGAAGGGGCCGGCCGCAGGCCGCGGCGGCCTGCACGCCGCCCGACCGCGCCATGAGCGCCTCCTGGGATGGCGAAGGACGGATTCAGCGAGTACTCGCCGATGCTACCGGGCGTGGCGGCGGCCACGGGGTGGTCGCTACGGGGGCGTGGCGGCTACGGACCCTCGGGTGGCTATGGGCGGTCACTCGGCTCGCGGAGAAGCGCGTGCAGTGTGGGAGGCGCGAGCAGGGTGCCAAATCCGAGCAGAGCGAGCACGAGCAGCGGCACGCCCCAGCCGTAGCGGTCCCCCTCGATCAGGTAGGCGGCAACGATTCCGCAGAACAACTGGGTGAGCAGCGCTGGCGTACGGCTCCACTTGCGCACCCGCGCGAGGCCGACCGCGACCGCGGCGAGCGCGATCGCGGCGCCAAGCCCGATCAGGGTGAGCGCGACCCCGCTGCTGACCTGGTACGAGCGGCCCGAGGCGGTGTCAATTCCCGTGATCACGGTGGCGACGAGCACGGCAAGTGATTCGGCGCCCTGCACGACCCCAGCGCCGATCAAGGTCACTGGACGTTCACGCATGTTCTGGCATCCTTCCGGCATAGCTACCCTGGGCGCGTGTGTGCGTTCCTGATCGTGAATCCTCGCGCCACCTCTACAACCGCGCCTCGCAGGGATGTCATCGTGCGAGCCCTCGCATCCGTGGTCAAGCTGGAGGTCGTGCAGACACGCTACCGGGGGCACGCGGCCGAACTGGCCCGGGAGGCAGCGGCGGATGGCCACGAGATGCTGTTCACGCTCGGCGGCGACGGAACGATCAACGAGGCGGTGAACGGGCTTTGCCTGCCATGCGGTGCATGGCGTGCCAGGGACGGCTCGGGCGGCTCTGACGGCTGGGGGGGCTTGGCCAGCGCCACCGCGCAGCACGACCCGGGCGCGCGGACCAGCAGGGGCGCCCGGCCCGACGCCGCGGGGTTGCCTGCGCTGGTACCCATCCCCGGCGGCAGCGCGAACGTGTTCGTGCGGACACTGGGAATTCCCACCGATCCGATCGACGCAACGGCAGCGATCCTCGACGCGATACGGGCCGGGCGCCAGCGCCGGATCGGCCTGGGCCTGGCCGGCGACAGGTACTTCACCTTCAGCGCCGGGATGGGCCTGGACGCAGAGGTCATCCGCGCGGTGGAGGGACATCGCGCGGACGGGCGCCCGGCATCTCCTGCGCTGTACTTCTGGACTGCCATGCAGCACTTCTATGGGGTAACCGATCGCCGCACGCCCGCGCTCGCCCTCGAACGTGATGGCCAGCCGCCGATCGGCCCGCTTTTCATCGCGGTGGTTTCCAACACCTCGCCATGGACGTACCTGGGCAACCGCCCGGTGAACCCGAATCCGCGCGCTGGTTATGACACCGGCCTCGATGTTTTCGCCCTGCGGCGGTTGCGGACTGTCGGCACCTTGAGAGTGCTGCGCCAGATGACAAGCAACCGCGGCAGGCCGCCATCCGGGCGGCACGTCGTTAGCCTGCATGATCAGGAGGAGATCACGCTCCGCGCGAAACGGCCGATCGCCTGCCAGGTGGACGGTGAATACGTGGGCGAAAGCGAGTGCATGGCATTTCGATCCGTACCTGACGCTTTGCGGGTCGTGGCATAGCCGGAGCCCGTAGCCACGGCTGGCGGCCGAGCAGGCACCGCAGGCAGGAGCAGGCGCGGCATCGTTTCACCGCTCGACCCATCTTGTTTCGCTATTCGACATGGAACTGTGACAAACGAACGTTCCGTCGGGTGACACAGTCGCGATGTGATCGATCTGACATCGGAATCCGGCTGAACCTTTACTCAAACCTCTTGCGCTTGATCGCTAGCGTTTGAGAGGCTCATTATCGATGCGAGGCACGGGATGTCACGGCCGCGCCGTTGAGCATTAAAGCTGAGCGGTGGCCGTCGGCACAGGCCGCATGGGTGCTCATGTGACCGCTCAGGGTTGGGCCTTCGCTCGCGCGTGGAGATTCTGCGGGTAGGCGAGGTGCGCGATGGCTGTGCCTGGCTTCGTGAAATGGTTCACAAGCGCGGATGAGGAATCACGGAGCCGATGGCGGCTCAACTGTCGCATTGAGGAGTAGACCGCATGGACTGGCGCCACCACGCCGCCTGCCGTGACGTGGATCCTGAGTTGTTCTTTCCGATCGGCAATACGGGCCCAGCCCTCCTGCAGATCGATGAAGCCAAGCAGGTATGTCGACGTTGCCCGGTAACTGAATCTTGCCTGCGATGGGCGCTTGAGAGCGGCCAGGATGCTGGCGTCTGGGGCGGTACAAGCGAAGACGAACGGCGTGCGCTCAAGCGCCGCACCACGTACGTTCACGCTCGGGCGCACGCCTGACGCCTCAAGCTCAGGAGATCTTCTGAAGGTGCCATCCGGTACATCATGAAGTACCCGATGACGCAACCGCGATCCGGGTACCCACAAACCGTCTTAGTTGCATGTGCCATTGCGTGCCGCGAATCCCGATCAGCCCGATCAGCCCGATCAGCCCGATCAGCCCGATCAGTTCGCTCGGCCTGAGCCGCGGGCCTCGGCTTGGGCGATGCCAGGCCAGATAGCGGCGTCATCGGCCGACCCAGCGGGCATCTCCATGGGCAGGTCGACGGTCACCTCCGTGCCCCCTCCCGGCCTCGGCAGCACTTGGAGCCTGCCGCCCAATTCCGCGACCACGAGGGTACGCACGATCTGCAGGCCGAGGCTTGTCGAGGTGTCGAGACTGAACCCGGCCGGCAGCCCGGCGCCGTCGTCGGCGACCACGACGGTGAGGCGCTCTGGCCCGCGCTGCGCCGTCACCTCGATCGTGCCCTGGAGCTGGCCAAGCCCATGTTGCAGGGCGTTCTGCAGCAGCTCGGTCAAGATCATCGCGAGCGGTGTGGCGACCGCTGCTGGCAATGCGCCGAACCGGCCGGCCAGCCGCGGCGCCACGCGCGCCTCGGGCGCAGCGACCTCGACGGCCATCATGGCCACGCGCCCGGCGATCTCATCGAAATTGATGACATCTTCTGGCGTGTGGGACAGGGTCTCGTGCACGATCGCGATCGACCCAACCCGGCGCACCGCTTCCTCGAGCGCCGCGCGTCCCTCTGGCGCCCGGATGCGGCGCGCTTGGAGCCTCAGCAAAGCGGCAACTGTCTGCAGGTTGTTCTTGACGCGGTGATGAATCTCGCGGATCGTGGCGTCCTTGGTCAGCAGTTCGCGTTCCCTTCTGCGCAGTTCGGTCACGTCTCTGACCAGCACCAGCGCCCCGGTCCTTGTGGTACCCACCACCAGCGGGATTGCGCGCAACTGGACAACCGATCCGTTCCCCTCTACTTCCGTCTCGCGTGGCAACCGGCCGCTCGCCACCACGACGAGCGAATTGTCGACAGGCTCGGCCGGGTCGCACATCTCCGCGGTCACCGGGCCAAGCTGTGCCCCGACCAGATCCGCGGCAAGGCCGAGCCGCCGATAGGCGGACAGGGCGTTTGGGCTCGCGTAGGTGACCTTGCCGCCGCGATCGAGTCGCAGCAGGCCGTCGCCAACCCTCGGCGACCGCACCAGGGTGGGTTCCGCACCGGAAAACGGGAACCTGCCCGCCGCCACCATCTGCGCAAGTTCGTCGGCACTCTGCAAATAGGTGAGCTCAAGCCGGCTTGGGGTGCGCGCCGAATTGAGGTTCGTGCTCCGCTCGACGACCGCGATGATCCGGCCGTCCCGCCGCACCGGGATGGTTTCCTCCCGCACCGGCACGTCGCCGGTCCAGTCCGGGTCGCCCTCGCGGCAGATCCGGCCCTCACGACGGGCCGTGTCGAGCAGCGACCGCTGGCTGGACGCCGCGATAGTGCCCACGATGTCGTCATGGAACGAGGTCGGTCCGGTGGTCGGTCGCATCTGGGCCACCGCCACCCAGCCGCCGCCGGTGCGCAGCGGCGCCCAGAGAACGAGGTCGGCGAACGACAGATCCGCGAGCAGTTGCCAGTCCGACACCAGGGAATGCAACCACTCCAAGTCGGCGCCGGACAGCGAGGTGTAGCCGCTGACGAGGTCACTCAATGTGGGCACGCTAGGAGGCTACTTGCCGGCCGGCACCTGCCAATACTGCCAACCGGCGTACCCCGCCAGCGCGGCGCGGCCTCCCGGCCTGGCAAGATGCGCACATGGCCGAGGATGGGGCTGTGGGAGGCAACCCAAGCTCCGCAGGCCGCCCGGCGCTCGGAGGGAGAATACCGACCGTGACCGCTCAACCAATTCAGTCAGGAGCCGGTCACGGGCGAGGTCGGCGTCGGCGGCAGGGCGAGGCAGCAGACGGCGCGGCGCGGACCGATGCAGGGGCGCAGGCCGCCGAACGCGCAACAGGCGAGCGGGACCCCCGAATCCCCAAGTACTACACGGTGAAACATCAACTGCTCGAGCTGACCCGGACCATGGGGGCCGGCAGCCCGGTCCCGCCGGAACGTGAACTCGCCCGGCGGTATGGGACCTCGAGGACCACCGTCCGCCAGGCCCTGGCCGAACTGGTTGTCGAGGGCCGGCTGCTGCGGATGCAGGGCAAGGGAACGTTCGTGGCAAAGCCAAAGGTGGCGCAGGTCCTTGAACTGGCAAGCTACACGGAAGGCATGCGCGCGCACGGGCTGCACCCTCAGACCCGGATACTCGAGATCGGCTACGTGACCGCCGACGAGAAGCTCGCTTGTCTGCTTGACATCCCGCCGGGCAGCCGGACGCTGCGCATTCACCGGCTCAGGCTCGCCGATGACGAGCCGATGTCCATCGATATGTCGCATCTGCCTGCCAGCAGGTTCCCCGGGCTGCGCAAGCAACTGAGCCGGCACTCTTCGCTGTACGAGACGCTCGCCGAGGCGTACGGAGTCCAGCCTGCCGAGGGCGAGGAGACAATCGAGACCGTGCTCGCAGGGCCGAACGACGCGCGACTGCTTTGCGTGGACGTCGGCCTGCCCTTGCTGCTGCTGTCCAGGCACGCGTTCGACAAGAACGGAACCGCGCTGGAATGGGCGCAGTCCTGGTACCGGGGTGACAGGTACAAGTTCGTCACCCGGCTGCGGCGGACGCCGCCACGCTCAGGTTAGCGAAAGGTTAGCGAGGCACCGAGCGGGCGCGAGGGATCGCAGGGGTTTGGCCGGTACGGGCCCCCGTGAACCAGACCGCCGCAAGCATGTGACTCGCTGGTAGCGTCGGCCGCATGGGCACGCCAGACGGCATGGGCACGCCAGACGGCATGGGCCAGGCACACGGCATGGGCCAGGCACACGACACGGGCCAGGCACACGACACGGGCCAGGCACACGACACGGGCCAGGCACACGACACGGGCCAGGCACACGACACGGGCCAGGCACACGACACGGGCCAGGGAAACGACACGGGCCAGGCACACGGCATAGGCCAGGGACACGACATGGGCCAGGGACACGACATGGGCCAGGGACACGACACGGGCGAGCAGCTGCTCTCCGGGCATGGCGGCGCGCACGCGGTCGCCGCCGCGGGCCGTCACGGCGTCACCACGATTTTCACCCTCTCGGGCGGTCATGTCTTCCCCGTGTACGACGGCGCTGTCAACGCGAAACCCCCGATGCGACTGCTTGATGTCAGGCATGAGCAAACGGCCGTGTTTGCGGCAGAAGGGACGGCCAAGCTCACCCGTGCACCTGGGCTGGCGGTACTTACCGCTGGTCCGGGCGTGACGAACGGGGTCAGTGCCATCGCGACCGCGCATTTCAACTCCTCGCCGGTCGTCGTGCTGGGCGGCCGCGCGCCTGACTACCGCTGGGGAGCCGGCAGCCTGCAGGAACTCGACCATCCGCCGCTGCTCGCTCCGATCACCAAACGAGCCTGGACGGAGCACGCTGCCGCGGGCATCGGGGCCGCGGTGGACGAGGCGTTCGTGCTCGCCGGAGCGCCGCATCGCGGGCCTGTTTTCCTCGACATCCCGATGGACGCCCTGTTCAGCGAGACAACAGCGCAGCTTCCTGCGCTGCGGAAGCCGCAGCCTGCGAGCCCTGATCCCGGCGCCATCGCCCAGGTCGCCGGGCTGCTCAGCGAGGCGGAACGGCCGGTGCTTGTGCTGGGCTCCGATGTCTGGCTCGGCGGTGCCGAGGAAGCGGCGCGGCAGGCGGCGCAGACGCTTGCCCTGCCCGTGATCACCAACGGGCAGGGCCGCGGGGTGCTTCCGGCCGGCCACGAGCTTCTGGTCACCCGCGCGCGGTCGCTCGCCTTGGGCGCGGCCGACCTGGTGATCGTGGTGGGCACGCCGCTCGACTTCCGGCTCGGTTACGGCGAGTTCGGCGGCAAGAACGGCGCGGAACGCGCACGCGTGGTGCACATCGCGGACGCGGCTGACCAGGTGGCCGCGCACTGCCCGCTGGCCGGATCGGCTGTCGGTGATCTCGCCGCCGTGCTGCGCGATCTGATGGACGCGGCGGCGCCCCGCAAACCGGGCGACCCCTGGCTGGCGCGCCTGGCCGAAGCGGTCATCGGCGCGATGGCCGCGGACCGGACACTGCTCGCGAGCGACGCGAGCCCGGTGCACCCGATGCGGATCTACGGCGAGCTGACCCGGATACTTGACGACGACGCGGTCGTGATCGGCGACGGCGGCGACTTCGTCTCCTACGCGGGCAAGTACGTCGAGCCGAAACGCCCGGGCGGCTGGCTCGATCCCGGTCCCTACGGGTGCCTGGGCACGGGCCTCGGCTACGCCATCGCCGCCCGGCTTGCCCGCCCCGATGCGCAAGTGGCGCTGCTGCTCGGTGACGGTGCGGCGGGATTCTCCCTGATGGACGCCGACACGCTCGTCCGCCACCGGCTGCCGGTCGTGATGATCTGCGGAAACAACGGTATCTGGGGCCTGGAGAAGCACCCGATGCAGATGATCTACGGTTACGATGTGGCCGCGGACCTCCAGCCACAGTGCCGCTACGACGAGGTGGTCCGGGCGCTCGGTGGCGCCGGTGCGCTAGTCACCGAGCCCGGTGAGATCGGCCCGGCGCTGCGGCGCGCGTTCGACTCGGGTGTCCCCTACCTGGTCAATGTGGCCACCGACCCAGGGATCGCCTACCCACGCTCGACGACAGGGATCTGATCATTCGCCTGAACAGATAGTGCTTAGCCCTAACGGCTGCCGCATGGCGCGTCGCATCCGCACGAAACGGGTCCCCGGTGTCATGCCCGCCCGGTGTCCGCCAGCCTGGCGTGACTGACGAACCGGTCCCTGTCGACGAGCACCCGCTCCACCGTGCCCGCACCGACAACCGCGTCCTCGCCATCCGGTGCTCCATCCGGGCGCATCTGCCTGGCGATGAACTTGAATACCAGCCGCCGGCCTTCCACCTCGGTCAGTTCGGCCTCAACCTCGACCTCCGCGCCGATCGGGCTCGCCCGCTTGTGCTCCATGGCAACCCACGTGCCGACCGACGTCATGCCCGGTTCGAGGCTCGGCGTGATGGCCGCCATCGAAGCAGCCTCGGCTAGCGCGAGCATTCGCGGGGTCGCGAGCACGGGCACGTCACCGCTGCCCATCGCGGCGGCAGTGTCAACATCCGCGACGACGATCCGCAGTGAGGCCATCAGGCCGGGTGCGAGAGCCATGGTCGTTACCCTAGCGGTCCCGGGCGGGTGGTCCGCTGCGCCGGGCACAGGACGACGAGTCGCCCTCGGCAGACGGCGCCACCCAGCGGCAGCCGTTCTGCTAAAGGGTTGACCTCGGCGGCCGCCGCCTCTTGCTGGACCTACTCGATTATGGCGATCAGGTCGCCCTCCTGTATGACGTCACCCTCGGCCACGTGCAACCGGACAAGGGCGCCCCTGTCCTCCGCGAGGACGGGGATTTCCATCTTCATCGACTCGAGGATGACAAGGGTGTCGCCCTCATCCACCTGGTCGCCCTCGGTGACGACCACCTTCCACACGTTCGCGACCATCTCCGCGCGGACCTCCGCCACCGCGACTCCTTTCCTTGGCCAGGACCTTGGCGGCGCCTGGCATCCAACAGCCCGCCACCATTGTGCTGGGTATCCGGGTGTTTCGCACCGCGGCAAGCCGCGGCCAGGCGCGGTCATGCGCGCATCCGGTCGACCACGGTCGTGTCGTAGGCACCGCTGGCGAACTCGCTGTTGTCCAGCAGCTCGGCATGGAAGGGGAGGTTCGTCTTCGGGCCGGCGACGCGGAACGTGGCGACGGCCGTCGCGGCTCGGGCGAGCGCCTCGCCGCGGCTCGCGCCGTGCACGCACAACTTGGCGAGCAGCGGATCGTAGAACGGTGTGACCGTGTTGCCCGCGGCATAACCGGCATCCACCCGGATGCCGGAACCCGCGGGCTCCTCCCACTCGGTGATCTCACCGGGACTCGGCAGGAACCGCCGCGGGTCCTCGGCGTAGATCCGCAGTTCGAGCGCGTGGCCAGCGGGGCCGCCGCCGGCCAGGCCTGGCTCGGCCGACTCACCCGCGGCGATCAGGAATTGCTGCTCGACCAGGTCGATTCCGGTGACCAGCTCGGTAACCGGATGCTCGACCTGCAGGCGGGTGTTCATCTCGAGGAACGAGAACTCGCCGGCATCGGCATCCACTAGGCATTCAACGGTGCCCGCGCCCCGGTAGCCGACAGCCTCACCGGCCCGGACCGCGGCCTCGAGCATGCGATCGCGCAGCCCTGCCGTGACACCGGGCGACGGGGTCTCCTCCGCGATCTTCTGGTGGCGGCGCTGCACCGAGCAGTCGCGTTCGCCGAGCGCGAGCACCGCCCCGTTGGTAAGCCCGAGGATCTGGACCTCGACGTGCCGCGCCCGCGGCGTGTAACGCTCGATCAGGATCGCCGGGCTGCCGAAGAAGCGCTCGGCGCGGCTGCGAGCGGTGCTGAACGCGGCACGCAACTGCGCCTCGTCGTGGGCGGCGCTCATCCCGATGCCGCCGCCACCCCCCGCCGCCTTGACCATGATCGGGTAGCCGATCCGCGCCGCTTCCGCGGCTGCCGCGTCCCCATCTGCGACAGGCTCGCGGCTGCCGGCCGACACCGGCACGCCGGCCTCCTCCATCAGGTTCCTGGCGTTGATCTTGTCGCCCATCTGCTCGATCGCTGATGGCGGAGGGCCAACCCAGATGAGGCCTTCTTCGATGACCCGCCGCGCGAAACCGGCATTTTCGGCAAGGAAACCGTAGCCGGGATGCACCGCAGCGGCTCCGCCGCGCCTGGCCGCCTCGATGACCGCGTCGGCGTCCAGGTAACTGCTCGCGGGCGGTGGCGGGCCGATGAGCAGCGCCTCGTCCGCTTCTCGCACGTAGGGCAGGGCCTGGTCGGCCTCGGAATAGACGGCGATCGCCCTGATCCCCATCCGGCGCGCAGTCCTGACGATTCGGCGCGCGATCTCGCCCCGGTTGGCGATAAGGACAGACTCGAACACGCCGGCCTCCTCAGGGGGCGCGCGGAAAGGACGGGCTCGATACCCGCGCATCCTTTCACGTCCCTGCCCCCGCGGCCGCACCCGCGGGGGCGGGCCGCCTTACCGGCGGGGGGCGAGCGCCAAAGCGTTGCGTTGAGATCAGTGCGCCTTGGCCGCAGCGTGGACATCAGCGTAGCCGGGGCGTGGCAGCTGGCTGGGGCCACCGCCGCACCGATCTCCCCACCTGGCTTGAGCGGGCGAGCGCCCGTCCGGGCAATCGGGTCTTGCCGGTGGCGGTCTTGCCGGTGGCGGGTCGTAACGGAGGGCGGATTTACATGCTGGCGGATTCTACATGCGGGCGGACGAGCGGCGGCCAGCCACCCTGCTCAGCGCCTCGACGACCCCGGGGTCGTACTCTGCGGCGGTGTCCAAGCGGAGGCGCTCGAGCGCCGCTACGGCCCGCTCCCGATCGGTGGAGCTGCCCACCAGGTCGTCGAACCCATTGGCGGCGCGGATGATGCGACTGCTAACCGGCGGGCCAGGATCGGCGCCCCGCCACGGCTCGCTCTGCCTTCGCACGATCTCGGCCACCCGGTCGAGCACGCCAGCCTTCCTGATCACTTCCGCGCCCAGCTCGGCGATCTGCGCCTGATCAGCGGGCGACACGAGCACGGTCGCGCCCCCGGGGATCGGGTCGGGCAGGGACAGCTGGCCGATGTCGTGCATCAGCGCCGCGTACTCCAGTTCAAGCACATCGGGCTCGCTCATCCCGAGTTCGCGGCCGACGGCGACGGCAAGCCTGCTCACGCGGTGTGAGTGCCCACTTTCCACGTATCCGCCGACCTCGGTCATCCGTGACAGCGCCCGCACCGTCTGCAGGTAGGTGACCCGGATCCCGGCGTAGCGGCGGAACGCTACCTGGGTGACGAGCAGCGGGGCGATAAACAACGCGAGCGCGGCGAGGCCCATGACCCCGGCCGCGAACGCGATCAGCATCGCCGATGCGCCGACCGCCGCGCCCAGCGGCGCCTGCACCCGCAGCTCGTCCGAGAGCGCGACGCCGAACCTGGCACGCAGCGCCTCGGCACGGATCAGTGCCGCTATGACCGCGTCCGCCAGCCAGGCGACCGCGACAAGTACCGTCATCACCGCGAGTGCGACCCACCAGTGCCTGAGGATCTGCGCATTCGCGGCGAGCGGGCGGAAAAGCAACGCCACGGCCGCCACCGCGAGCAGCCGGCGGGCCATGGCATCGATCGACGTGGGCCGGCCGGCAGCCAGATGCGGCAGCGCGCCGACCACCATGCCGACCGCGGTGACCGCGATAACCTGCATCGCCGAGTGCGGAGCAGGGCGGTCACCTACCCGGAGCAATAACGTGTAGGCCAGCGCGCCCGCGGTCGCGATCGGCGCGGACTCCCTGTTGCCCGGCAGGGCGATGCGGAAAAGCTCGCCGAGCGCGACGAGCGCGCCGAACGCCACCGCATCCCGCATCCCCGTGATCCCGGCGGCGGCTGTCTGCGCGACCGCGGCCACCACCAGCATGCCCGCCGCGCTGATCAGCAGCAGCTGGCCGGAATCCATCGTCGGCCACGACGGCCGGCGCGCCTCGGCGCGATGCGTGCTCAGCACCTCATCGCCTCCCTCGCGGGAGGCCGGCTGCTGGCGATGCGGATACTGGCCTTGGACGGCATGGGCGGCTCGCCGGGCTCGTTCCGGCATCAGCGATGCGGGATGACGCGCAGCGGCGCGGTCGGGTCGTCGTGATCCTGGGCCGTGGCGGCCGCGGACTGTCCTGCTGGCGCGGTGACTGGCTCGGGCGGCCGCCACCGCTCACGCCTCAGCGCGGCGACGAATGCATCCACCATGACGGGGTCGAACTGGGCGCCGGCCCACTTGCACAATTCGGCGACGGCCTCCTCGACCGGCCGGGCGCCGCGGTAGGAGCGGGTTGAGGTCATCGAATCGAACGCGTCGGCGACTCCGATCACGCGGGCAAACTCGGGGATCTCGTCCCCCGCGAGCCCGAGCGGGTACCCCCGCCCGTCCATGCGCTCATGATGGTGCATGATCCCGGCCAGCGCCTCGTCAAGGAAACCGATCTCCCTGACGATCTCGAGACCCCGCATGGGATGCAACTGGATCGCGCCGTATTCCTCCTCGGTGAGCGCGCCGGATTTCTGCAGCACCACGGTCGGCACACCGAGCTTGCCGATGTCGTGCAGCATGCCCGCGTGCCTGATGGCCTCGATCCGCTCCGGGCGGAAGCCGATCTCCCGCGCGATCATGACGGACGCCTTGGACACGCGCTCGCTGTGACCCCTGGTGTAGAAGTCCTTGGTCTCCACCGCCTGGCACAGGGCCGCCATGGTCGCCTGGTGTGCTTCCTGCTGAGCCACGTACTGCGCGACCGCCCAGCGCGCGACGAGCAGCGGAACGAAGACCAGCACGGTGGAAAACGGCCCTACCACACGCCAAAGCGCGGCCATCAGCAAACCGAAAATCGCGTAACCGAGATCCGGGACCAAGGACGCGAGGACCCCGCTGCGGAATGTCGTTGACGATGGCCCCGCCGCCTGGGTGAGCCACAACACGCCGATCACGAGGACGTAGTTGACGAAGTCAAGGGTGATCGCGGCGACCGCGAAGGGAAGGAGGATCGCCGGGAACGAACCAGATGCCGGCACGCCAGCGTGTCCGCCAGCCGCCAGGTAGACGGTGCCCGCGCAGTAGCCGGCCAACGCCCACATCCCGCCGTTGAACATCCGCTGCACGACATGCAGGTCGCGACGCGTGTTGAAGGCCGCGGCGGCGCCGACGATGGCGGCGCCCACGGGGCCAAGCAACACGACGGCAGCCAGAATCACCGAGGAGCCCGCCGTCCAGGTGTGCCTTTGAGGACTGATCGGAACGGGCGATGCCTCACAGATGAGGTGGAGGACCGCGAGGACGGCGAGGGTCAGCCAGGCGATGTCTGCGAAAGGCCCGAGGAGCAGGACCACGAGTCCGCCGGCGGCCACCACCGCGCCGATGTAGACGCGCGCCACCCATGACAACTCCGGCAAAGCCACCCCCTACAGTCGACGTCAGGCGCCGATTCGCGGCACGGTCTCGTCAGCCCCAGCTAATCCCCGCGGGAACGAAGACGGATGCCGCCAGCGCCACCAGGGCAAACGCCGTCATCGGGAACGCACCGAGCCCGCGCATCAGTGTCGCCTCCTTTGACTGGCTCAGCCGACAGCACTTGACAGTCGCCGTCTCGACACTCAGGGTAACGCGATCTCTTGAATCCACGTAACTCTCAGGAGTATCGTGAGCAAATCGTGAAGCGACGTGCGCACTCTGCAATCAGAGCCGGTGCTTCCCGCCCCGCAACCAATCCACCGTAACCTTGATTCCGTCACGCAGACTAGTGCTCGCAGCCCAGCCAAGACCATTCTGCGCCGGAATCGGGTCCACCGCCATGGCGGGCAGGTCGCCCGGCCGGGGCGCCGCGTACGCGGGTCTGTCCGGACCGCCCGCGGCCTCGGCCACCAGCGAGTGCAGCCCGATATCGCTGGTAGGGATGCCGGTGCCGATGTTGAACCTGCGGCCGCCGCCCCGCTCGCCGCAGGCGCGGGCGAACGCGTCCACGACGTCGCCCACGTAGATGTAGTCACGGGTCTGGCTACCGTCGCCGTACACCCGGGTGGGCGCACCTCGCAGCAGCGCATCACCGAATATCGCCACCACGCCCGCCTCGCCGTCGGCTCGCTGGCGCGGTCCGTACACGTTGGCGAGCGTGAGCGTCGTGAAGTCCAGGCCGTGCAGCGAGCGATAGGTGCTCAGGTACGTCTCGCCGCACATCTTGGCGGCGGCGTAGGGAGACCTCGGGTCGAATCGGGCGCCGTCCCGCACCGGCAGCGCCGCGGGCACGCCGTACACAGCCACCGACGAAGTGAACACCACCTTGCGCGCGCCGCTGCGGCGCGCGGCCTCGAGCACGTTGACCGTGCCCAGAACGTTGACCCAGGCGTCGTGTACCGGATCGGCGACGCTTGCCCGGACGCTGATCTGCGCGGCGAGGTGGCACACCACCTCAGGCCGCCACGCCTCGGCCAGGCCAGCCAACTCCGCCGTCGTCACATCAAGCCGGTGGAAGGCGGCGCCAGAGCCGCTGAGATTGCGTTCATCGCCGCAAGACAGATCATCCGCCACGGCAACCTCGTGGCCATCGCCCGCCAGCCTGTCGACCAGATGGGAGCCGATGAATCCGGCGCCGCCGGTGACTAGTACACGCATCCCGACATGCTGGCACGATTGGCCGATTTACCCAACCCGGCACGCGCGCGGCCCACCGATAACCGCACGCACCAGTACTGGTAAGCGTCGATCTGCAAAGCGTCGATCTGGCAAGCGTCGATCTGCAAAGCGTCGACCTGCTAAGCATCGATCCTGAGGTACCAGCGGGCACGCGCTCGCGGGGAGCCACTCCGGGGGGTCAGTCGACGCGGAACTGGGTGATCTCGATGTCGTACCTGACCTGCTGGATGCGGGTCATCACCTTGGCGCGCAGATCGCGCGGCACGGGGTCGTGGCCGCAGTGCTTTGCCACCAGTCTCTTGACGGCTTCTTCGAGGCCGAACTCCCGCAGGCACGGCCCGCATTCCTCGAGGTGCTTACGAACTTCGCCGCAGCCGGCGTCGCCTAGCTCGCCGTCGAGATAGCTGTAGACGAGGGCGAGAACCTCGCTACAAGGCATGTCATGAGGATGGCCGCAGCTCATCTCGCGTCCTTCCCGGGCTGGTTCCCCGATGCTGACGCCGCAGAGGACATCCCGGGATCCGTCTTGACCATACCGCGCTCAACGGCATAATCCTGGAGGAGTTCACGCAATTGCCGCCGACCACGGTGAAGCCGGGACATAACGGTCCCGATCGGCGTACCCATGATGTCCGCGATCTCTTTGTAGGCGAACCCCTCCACGTCCGCGAGGTAAACCGCGATACGGAAGTCCTCCGGCAGTTCTTGGAGCGCGCGCTTGATATCGGAGTCAGGCAGCCGTTCGAGCGCCTCGGATTCGGCCGACTTCAGCCCGGATGAAGTGTGCGACTCGGCCCGGGCAAGCTGCCAGTCCTCGATATCGTCGCTTGCCGCTCGCTGCGGCTCACGCTGCCGCTTACGGTAGGTATTGATGAACGTGTTGGTGAGGATGCGATACAGCCAGGCCTTCAGGTTGGTGCCAGGCTCGAACTGATGGAACGACGCATACGCCTTGGCGAAAGTCTCCTGCACCAGATCCTCTGCATCCGCGGGGTTACGCGTCATGCGCAGCGCCGCGGAATACATCTGATCAAGGTGTGGCAGCACGTCGCGCTCGAATCGCGCGTCACGCTGCTCCAGCGTCTCCGCGACCGCATCCACCCCCTTGGTGACTGCGACAGCCTTCCCGCCGGCGAGCGACTTGACCGCCCGCCCGTGCCGGGTACCGTCTGACCGGGAGGATACCCTCCCTGCTCTGTCGGCAACGAAGGACACCACCAGGGTTTCGCCGGACAGTCGGCCAGGGGCCGCAAGCATGCAATCGCACCTTCCAGGCTACGTACGTCAGTTGATCGTGCTAAGACGCCTTTGGCAACACGGCTGCCTGCGCAATTCATTCCCGGGGGCAGTCTCGGCCGGGTATCACGATCCGCACCGGACCGCACCGGGTGACGACGTCACCGGCGGGTAATAAACGCAACTGGCGGGTAATAAACCCGCAGGGCTGCGCCGCCCACTCCAAGAGGCCAGCCGCGGCGACGCGGGGCGGACGAACCGGCCAGCTAGTTACGATCCTCCAATGTTCTGCACAGGAGCTGTGGTGGCGCCAGAAGTGGCCGGGCACCTGCCGTCGAGTGGAATCGGCTCGCTGATGGCCTACTGGCGGTTCTACCGCAAGGTTGCGGCAGCCCAGCTGGGCGGATGGCTGGCGCCGTCGAACCGGCGTGGCGGCGAGCTATTGGTGGACATGTCAGGACCGCACCTGCCATGTGCCGCCCAGGCCGCCGCGGCGGGACACACCGTGGTGCACGTTGCGCCCGCCGACGCCCCGCCCGCCGGCGGCCACGAGCAACGACCGGCCGCGGCGCGCCCGTACTTAACGGCGCCACTCGGCGGCGCGGCCGGTCACCCGGCCCGGACCGCAGCGGCTATAAGCACCGTGCTGGCCGAAGGCTCACAAGGCAGCCGGGCAACCCACCGTCGCGGACAACGCGGCTCGCTGACCACCGTGCGCGCCGACCCGGCGGCGCTGCCGTTCCTCGACGACCACTGCGTTGACGGCATCATCGCCGATGACCGCACGCTCTCGCGGCATCTGTTCACCGAGCAGGTGATCGCGGAGGCGGCCCGCGTGCTGCGGCCCGGAGGGCGGCTGCTCGCATGCTTCGATTCGCTCGTGCTCGGCATGGCGGTCCTCGCGGAGCAGCGCCACTGGGCCGAGCTGATCGACCTGCCAAGCGCCGAGGTGGTGCTCGTGCCGTGGCCCGACGGCACCATCACCCGCTGTTTCGGCGTTGACCAACTGCGTGAGCTGTTCGCCGGGGCTGCACTCGATATCTCATGGATACGGCCGCGCACCGTGCTTTCGCCGACGACCGTCGAACACGTCCTTGGCCGGGACGACGCCGCGCTGAACCATCTGGTACGCGCCGAGCTCACGGCCGATCCTGATGAGTCTGTGGGCATCCATCTGATCGTGAACGCTCGCAAAAGGCGGCCGCAGCCCATGCGTCGCGTCGCGCAGCCTGCGGGATGAGCACGGCTCACGTGCTCAGGGGCGCGATGCTCGAGTGCTCAGGGGCGCGATGCTCGAGTGCTCAGGGGCTCGGGCTCAGGGGCTCGGGCTCAGCGGCTCGGGCTCAGCGGCTCGGGGCGACCTTCCCGGCTCAGCGCCGCAGCCGGTCGGCCTTGGCCTGGCATGCCACACAGCGCGCCGCCTCCGGACGTGCTTCTAGCCGGCCCTCCGGAACCGGTTTTCCACATTCGGTGCAGGTGCCGTACTTGCCGTCGGCCAACCGGTCGAGCGCGTCCAGCACCAGCGAGCGCTGACGCTGCGCCGCTTCGAGGATCGCTTGGGTGCGGTCAGCCTCGGACAGGTTTGTTCCCGCGTCGGCCGGATCTGGGTAACCAGATGCCGCCTCATCTCCCGGATGTTCGCCTTGCAGCACCCCGATCGACCTGTCGAGGTCATCGCGAATCTCTTCTAGACGCTTAAGAGCGGTGGCGGTATCCACGGATACGTACCTCCTGTCCGCATGCGGCCGGCCACCGAGGATCTGGCGTCGCCGCGTAGCTAGGGTCGCGGTGATCTAGAAGAGTGAGGCCGGTGCCTCGCTCAGATCCTCGCCGGGTGGGGCGGGCTCGATGAGCCCAGGTCCGTTGTTGCGCACGTTGTTCACGGCCCGCGATACCGGCCGCGTCTGCAGGTCGGCCGACGCCGCAGGCAGCAGAACATCGAACAGGTCAGCAGGGTCGGAGCGCGCGGGCTCGAGCCAGTGCGCCCACCGGTCGCGCTCGACGACCATCGGCATCCGGTCATGGATATGGCCAAACTGGCCGGTGGCGCGGGTGGTTATGATCGTCGCCGTCCAGAGCCAGGCGGCGCAGTCGCCTGCGGGCAAATCGGGCGCTCGCCACAGTTCGTAGAGCCCGGCCATGGCTAGGACGCTCCCGTCGCGCGGGGACATAAAGAATGGCTGTCTGCTTATCCGCCCGCCGACTGGGGCTCCCGCCTGCCACTCGAAGTAGCCATCGGCGGGAAGCAGGCAGCGACGCCTCGCGAAGGCCCGCTTGAAGGCGGGCTTTACCGCGACGGTCTCAACCCGGGCGTTGATCAACCTGCTGCCTACCGAGCGATCCTTGGCCCACGACGGCACGAGGCCCCAGCGCAGGACGCGCAACTGACGGGTCACCGGCGGCGTATCGCCATCGCCGCGAAAACCATTGGACTCAATGCCCTCGGCGGCATGGCTCATCTCGCCGGTCGCCTGACCATCTATAGGACCCCGCTCGCGGCGGGCGAGCACACCGTAGACCGGCTTGGTAGGCGCGACGTTGTAATCGGATTCGAGCGACTCTTGGGCATGGTCAGCCTGCACCAGGAACTCCTCAAGGAGTTCCTGGCGCTTACGCGCAGATGCATAGCGACCACACATGTCCCAACCTGACACGGCAAGCACGCTCGTCCATGGCCGTGGAATGTGCCAATCCATAGCCGGGTTGCCGTGTTGCCAAACCTCACCGGTCACCGTTTCAAAGCAGTCTCCCCCGAATCCGGATTTTTCACCCCTTAATTTGTGTGCACGTTATCACCGCGGCCGGGCGGTTGCCTGGCAGGTGCGCAGGCGGGAGCCTGGCAGGTCAGCAGGCGGGAGCCTGGCAGGTCAGCAGGCGGGAGCCTGGCAGGTGCGCAGGCGGGAGCCTGGCAGGTCAGCAGGCGGGAGCCTGGCAGGTGCGCAGTCGGGTCAGATGATCGGGCCGGCAGGCTGACAACGGGTACGCTCGCTGCATGCCGGATGCGCAATGCCGCCCCGCAGGCGCGCCCGAGGATCGCGCCGTGGTCGCGGCTGGGCAAGATTGGCCGGCCCCCACGGCCACCGGGCCGGTACGTGCGGTCGTCACCCTGCCGGGCTCCAAGTCGATCACCAACCGGGCGCTGGTGCTCGCGGCGCTCGCCGACGGTCCTGGCCTGATCCGAAGGCCATTGCGGGCAAGAGACACGCTGCTGATGGCGGCCGCGCTGCGGGCGCTCGGCGCCGACGTCGATGAGCAGGCCGACGGCGCGGACGGCGCCGATGGGTCTGCCTGGCGAGTGACGCGGGCTGCGGGCCAGGGCCACGTTGACGGCCACAGGGTCGACGTGGGGAACGCGGGGACCGTGTTGCGTTTCGTGCCGTGCGTGGCGACACTGGCCCTCGGCGATGTCGCGTTCGACGGTGATCCTCGGGCCCGTGAACGACCCGTCGGGCCCCTGCTCACAGCACTTCGCGAACTCGGCGCCTCGATCGACGACGGCGGCCGCGGCGCACTCCCCTTCACCGTCCATGGCCGGGGCGCGCTGCCCGGCGGCGCGGTCACCTTGGACAGTTCCGGATCTTCACAGCTGGTCTCCGCACTCTTGCTGGCTGGCGCACGGTTCGACGAGGGCGTGGAAGTACACCATCAGGGCCCGCCCGTTCCTTCCGCACCGCACGTCGACATGACCATCGGGATGTTGCGGGGCGCAGGGGTGCGGGTCGAGGTCACTGGTCACGACTCGTGGCGCGTCCATCCGGGCGCCGTGCTCCCGCGTACCGTCGACGTGGAGCCTGACCTGTCCAACGCCGCGCCGTTCCTGGCCGCCGCGCTCGTCACCGGCGGCACCGTCACGATCCCCGGCTGGCCCACCCGTACCACCCAGCCAGGCGACGCGATACGCGACCTGCTCACCAGGATGGGCGGCAGCTGCGAACTCAGCGCGGCGGGCCTCGAGGTCCGCGGCGGCGGAAACATCCACGGCATCACCGCCGACCTGCGCGACGCGCCAGAACTAGCGACGGTGCTTACCGCCCTCGCCGCGCTCGCCTCGTCGCCGTCGCGGCTGTCCGGCATCGCGCACATCCGTGCGCAGGAAACCGACCGGCTCGCGGCCCTCGCACGAGAGATCAACGCGCTGGGCGGCCGGCTGACCGAGCTGCCGGACGGGCTTGTGATCATGCCGGGCCCGCTGCACGCAGATGCCGCGCGCGCCTTCGAAAGCTACGATGATCACCGCATGGTGATGGCTGCCGCCGTGCTCGGCCTCGCCGTCCCCGGCCTGCGGATAGCGAACGCCGCGACCGTAGCCAAGACCCTGCCTGACTTCATGGATCTGTGGACAGCCATGTTGGAGCGCTCCCCTGAACCGGCGGCGTAACTACCGCGAGCTTGACGAGGACGACGTGCGGGTGCGTCCGGGCCGCGGTAGCCGGCCCCGTACCAGGCGAAGGCCGGCCCACTCGGGTGCGGCAGGCGGTTTCGTCACGGCCGTCGACCGGGGCCGTTATGCCTGCCTGGTCGACGACGTCGTCGTCATCGCGATGAGAGCGCGCGAACTCGGCCGTAAGAGCGTGGTCGTCGGGGACCGGGTGGCTCTCGCCGGCGACGTGTCCGGCGCCCCTGACGCCCTCGCCAGGATCGTCCGGGTGGAGTCACGCACATCGGTGCTGCGCAGGTCGCCTGACGATACCGACCCGGTGGAACGTGTCGTCGTAGCGAATGCCGAGCAGCTGGTCATCGTCTCCGCGCTCGCTGACCCGCAGCCAAGGCCGAGGTTCATCGACCGCTGCCTGGTGGCGGCCTACGACGCCGGTCTGGCACCCGTGCTCTGCCTGACCAAGGCTGATCTCGCTGACCCGCGTGACCTGCTCCGCGCGTATGAGCCACTGGGCTTGACCTGCGTCGTTATGCGCAAGCCGTTCGGGAAGAAAGAACTTGGCACCTTGCGGCGGCTGCTTGCCGACCAGATCAGCGTGTTCATCGGGCACTCAGGGGTGGGCAAGTCCACCCTGGTCAACGCCCTCGTTCCGGCCGCTGAGCGGGCGGTCGGGCGGGTCAATCCGGTCACCGGCCGTGGCAGGCACACCTCCTCGTCGGCCATAGCGCTCCCGCTGCCCACCGGTGGCTGGATCATCGACACGCCTGGCGTGCGCGGGTTCGGCCTCGGTCACGTCGCAGCCGACCGGGTCATCCGCGCGTTTCCCGACCTTGAACCCGGCACCGCCGGGTGCCCCCCGCAATGCACCCACCTGCAGGACGACTGCGGGCTCGATGCCTGGGTGCGAAGCCATCACAGCGAGCGCGACCGGGCCAGGCTGGCTGCCCGCGTCGATTCACTGCGCCGATTGCTGCGCAGCCGCGAAGACGCCGAGGACGGCTGACCGACCGGCCCCGAGCACGAGTGCCGCGAAGACGCGGAGCCTTTCTTCACCGGCTTTCAGGCTGAGCACGCGCAGTGGGTCGGGGTCGTGGGCCGCGGACACGGATCACAAGTGTGCCCGAAGTGCCACGTACATGGCACGCCCTGATCCGCAGGAGCCTCGCGCCGAGCGTTCCGGGCGGGACTCGCCTGACCGTGGTGCGTTGTTCCGGTATCCAGGGCTCAGGCGGTACCGTTTCGCGCCATGGCGGGTTACGAAGAGGACCTGCGCCTCGCGCACGTTCTGGCTGACGCAGCCGATGACATAACCACTCGGCGGTTCCGCGCGCTTGACCTGCACGTGGAGACCAAGCCGGACCTTACGCCGGTGACGGACGCCGACCGTGCGGCCGAGGATTCGCTCCGAAACGTCCTGCGGAGGGCACGCCCACGCGATGCGGTCATTGGCGAGGAGTCAGGCCAGACGGGGTTCGGGCCGCGGTGCTGGGTCGTGGATCCCATCGACGGGACCAAGAACTATGTGCGCGGCGTACCCGTGTGGGCGACGCTGATCGCCCTCATGATGGGTAACGAGGTCGTGGTAGGAGTGGCCTCCGCGCCCACGCTCAGCCGGCGCTGGTGGGCGGCGAGGGGAGGTGGCTCCTGGTCAGGCCGCAGCCTCACCAAGGCGACGAGATCCCGGGTCTCCTCGGTGACCAAGCTTGAGGACGCCTCGTTCTCGTATTCGAGCCTGGGCGGCTGGGAGGAACAGGGCAGGCTGGAAGGCTTCCTCGGGCTGTCCCGCTCGGTCTGGCGAACCCGCGCCTTTGGCGATTTCTGGTCGCACGTCCTGGTGGCAGAGGGCGCGGTGGACATCGCGGCTGAGCCTGAGGTGAACCTCTGGGACCTGGCCGCCCTGCAAGTGATCGTCGAAGAGGCCGGCGGCCGCCTCACCGATCTTGGCGGCGAGGCACGGCCCGACGGTGGCAACGTCTTGTGCACCAACGGCCATCTGCACGAGGAGGCGCTCGCCATGCTGGCGGCTCGCGGCCGACCGCCGCACCAGACACCTGCTTGATCATGATCCCGGAGCGTGTTCGGTGCCATCCGCTGACAACGCTCCGGGATCTCAAGGTCGCCGGGATCTCAAGGTCGCCGGGATCTCAAGGTCGCCGGGATCTCGATGTCGACGGGATCTCAAGGTCTAACGTGCCGTTGCAGCCTGCGCACCCTGCGAGTCGCGCACAACCTTGTCCGGAAATCTCGGCGGCTTGAGGATTCTTTGGGCTTGCCGTACGAAGGACTTTAACCGATGCTTGACGGTACGAATCACAATTTCACAAAGCCAGCAATCACCGCCACGCAGCACCGTCCGGAGAGTGAAGCATGATGCAAGTAAGAGATGGCATGAGCCCGCTTGTGCTTACCGTGGGCCCAGCGCACACGCTTCGTGATGCGGCGCGCCTGATGTCGGAGCGGCGCGTGGGCGCGGCCATCGTGATCGATTCTGAGCTCTCCGGGATTGGCATCCTCACCGAACGCGACATCCTCGACTCCCTCGGCGCCGGCCAGAACCCGGACGCCGAACTCGTCGCCCACCACCGCTCCAGCGACCTGGTCTTCGCGTCGCCCGGCTGGACCCTCGAGCAGGCCGCGACCGCGATGGTCCGCGGCGGATTCCGGCACTTGATCGTCGTCGATGGCCAGGATGTCAGCGGCCTGCTATCGATGCGGGACATCGTGCGCTGCTGGGCCAAGGTTCCGCCGGTGACCGCGCGGGCGACCGCAGGCGCGCGCGCAAGCGCCTAGGGCACGTCCCGTGGATCTTGGTGGATGCGGGCGGTGATCCAGGCGGCGATCGGCAAGGCCCTCCTTGTTCTCGACGCGGGCCGCCGGCCGCGTTCGCTCGCAGGGGTGGCAGCCGCCGGCTCAAGTTCGCTTGCGGCAACGGTGCGGGTGCGCGAGAGTTTGGCGGCATGCACCTCAGGGGCGCCACGGTATTGATAACCGGGGGATCTTCCGGCATTGGGGCCGCTACCGCACGTGCGATCACCGCGGCCGGCGCGCGGCCCCTGGTCGCCGGGCGCGACCCGCAGCGCCTCGACACCGTTGCGGCGCAGACCGGTGGGGTCGCGCTGATAGCCGATCTGGCCGCACCACGCGGCGCCCACGACCTCGTGGACGCCGCACTGCGAGCCGCGCCCACCGGCATCGACGTGCTGGTCAACAACGCGGGTATTGGCTGGGCAGGCCCGTTCGGCGACCTTCCGGCCGCAGTCGAGGAGCAGCTGGTCGCGGTCAACCTGACGGCGCCGCTGCGGTTGACCCGCCTACTCGCCCCCGCGATGGCCCGCCGCGGGCGCGGCCACGTGGTGTTCGTTTCTTCCATCGCAGGCGCCACCGGGGTGCGGCGTGAGGCAGCGTACGCAGCGACCAAGGCGGGCGTGCACTACTTCGCCGAGAGCATCCGCTACGAGCTTGCCGGCAGCGGGGCTGGCGTCTCCGTCGTCTTCCCCGGGGTGATCGATACGCGGTTCTTCGAGCGGCGGGGCACGCCGTACGAGCGGAACCGGCCGGCCCCCATTTCTCCTGAACGGGTGGCCCGTGGGATCCTCGCCGCGATAGAGGGGAACCGCGCCGAGGTGTTCGTGCCCGGCTGGCTGCGCTATCCCGCGTCGCTGCGTGGCGCCGCGCCCGGGTTGTTCCGGTCACTGACGGGCCGCTTCGGCTAGCGCGGTGTCCCTCCGCCGGGGCCCGGTGCGGACCCCACCTGCCTGGTAAGGGACCAGCGCCTGCCCGCAGGACGTTTCGGCAGGTATGCCGCCAGACGCTATAGCCAGCAGGTTTTAAGCTGGAACGGACTGACTGATGTGACGCTGCTGACCAAAAGGTGATCGCGATGCCTGCTGCCGCACCGCCTTCTTCTAGGCCGCCACCTCCCGCATCGCCGCCACCCTCGCGGCCGGGAGATCACATCCGCGCCGCGTCGGCGCACCGCAGCGCCCCGGTCTTCGTCGGTATCGGCACAGCCGACGCGGCGAGCCGCTGCCTGACCGGTGTCGGGTACGCGACCGCCCGCGCCGGGGCCGGTCACGGCGTCAGATATACGCGGCACCGCGGGACCGCCGCCACGACGCCTCCGGCCGCTGCCCGGCTCTGGACCGCTCGCGTCAGCGGGTCAGGCACGCAGACACTCACCTGGCAGGCGGTGGCGGGCAGTTGGACGGCGGTCGTCATGAACGCCGATGCGTCGCGCGCGGTGAGCATCCGCGTGAACATCGGGGCGACATGAACGCCACCGCGCTCGACCGCATCCTCCCGGCGCCGCGCTTGCGCGAGACGGACACGGTCGACCTCGCGGTGCCCGCCGACCAGGCATGGCGGGCGATCCGGCATGGAAACCTGGCCGATTCGCCCGCCATCAACGCCCTCTTCGCGATCCGTGGGATACCCGGCAGGTTCACCCGCCGCCATGCCGCGACCGGGCCAGCGACGCTGAACATCGACGATCTCGTCTCCTCGCCCGACACGCCCGGATTCCAGCTGCTCGCAGATACCCCGCCGAACGAGCTCGCGGTCGGCGCGATCGGCAAGATCTGGCGGCTCGACATCCCGTTCGTGCACGTCGCCGACGCGGGCGCGTTCGCCGCGTTCGACGACCCCGGCTTCGTCAAGGTGGCGTGGGCGATCCGGGTTGCCCCGCTGACCGAGCACGACACCAGGGTCGTCTTCGAAGTAAGGGTGGGCGCAACGGACGAGGCCTCGTGGCGCAAGTTCAGGCGCTACTTCCGCGTCATCGGCCCCGGCTCACATTTCATCCGTCGCTCCCTGCTCGCCGCGATGGCCCGCACACATGGCACGCCCGAGGCGGCGGAGAACGTGCGTCCGCTGCCCGGCGACGAACTGCTTCCCGACGCCGCAGGCCAGCTGACCCACGCGGTGACGGTGCACGCGGCGCCCGCCGACATCTGGCCGTGGCTGGTGCAAATGGGCTGCCGACGCGGCGGCTTCTACAGCATCGACCTGCTCGACAACGGCGCGGCGCGCAGCGCGCGTGAGATCCACAGCGACCTGCAGAACATCGCCCCAGGCGACGTCCTGCCTGCAACGCCGAAAGGCGAGGAAGGCTTCGAGGTGCTGCGCGCGGTGAAGCCGGCCGAGCTGATCCTCGGCGGCCTCTACGACCAGGAGACAAACCTCCAGCTACCCTTCGACGCCGCACGCCCAATCCAGTACTGGCAAGTTACCTGGGCATTCATCCTCGAACCGCGTGACGACGGCACGACAAGGCTGCACGTCCGCGCCCGGGCATCATTCCCGCGCACCGGGCGGCTGCATGCGGTCTGGCTGGCGCAGCTTCATCACCTGATGCAAAGCGCGCAGCTGCGGCACATCGCGGCACGCGCGGAAGGACGGCTCCGCCGCGACGACTGGCTGGATGTAATCGAGGGCGCAGCCGGTGCGTCTGTTATCGCGGCCGGCCTGCTCGCCCCGTTCCGCCGGGCGAGGCGTAACCGCTGGGGTATCGACGAGGCCACCGCCGGCCGCAGCTACCCGGGCGACGAACTCATCCCCGAGCCACGGTGGAGCTGGACGCACGGCGTGGAAATCGAAGCGGCCGCGCCAGCCGTATGGCCGTGGGTCGCGCAGATCGGCGCCGACCGCGGTGGCTTCTACAGCTACCAGTGGCTGGAGAACTTGATCGGCTGCGACGTGCGCAACGCGGAGACCATCCACCCCGAGTGGGCGGCACGCGAGGGCGGGGAACTGCGCTTGCACCCCGCAGTGCCGCCACTGCGGGTGGTGTCGGTGGCACCAGGCAGGTCGCTCGTCGCGTTCATGGGCCAGCAACCCCCCAGGGGAAAGCGCTGGATCGCGGCCAGCTGGTTGTTCCTGGTCGAGCCCCTGCACACCCGACCTTGGGCACCTGAGCGGTGTCGCGTGATCAGCCGCTACCGCTGCGCCACCTCCGATGACCTCGTGAGCCGGCTGCGGTTCGGCCCCGCGCTCATCGAGCCGATCGGCTTCGCGATGGACCGGCGCATGCTCCTCGGCATCAAATACCGTGCCGAGCGCCGTTCGCAATCGCGCCAGCCCCGGCTTGCGGACGCCGATAGTGGTCTTACCGGCCCTAACCGGCCCTAACAGGCCCTAACCGGCACTAGCCGACCCTAGCCGATGAGGGGCAGCCGTGGATCGGGGTAATGCCCGCCCGGCCATCTGCCGGCGGCCGCGCGAATCCAGGCCAGGTCGTCGGTCAGGTCCGCGGGCCGGCCTGGCACCGTCCTCCGGGCGAGAAGCTGGTCAAGGATTGACGCGCAGACGGCGATGCCCTCGGGCGCGGCGATCGGCTCACGGCCGAGCGCGTCGGTCAGGTCCAGGCCGTGGACCACCGCCTCCACCACGCGGCTGGGCACGAACTCACCAAGTTGCATCGGCGCGAAGTAGCCCGGCCCGACCAGCGACGGCGGATTCGCCCTGGCCTCCTCGATCGTCATGGTGAAGGTCTCCGCGAGCGCGCCTGGCATGTCCGCGGGCGTCTTGCCCGCGGACATCGTGTAGGCGTAGTCATACACGACAGGGGCCACATCTGATCGCGGTGAGATGAAGAAGCTGACCCGGTCCCTGCCCGCCTGGCCCGCACCGGGATCGGCGATCAGCATCCTGGTGAGCCCGATCGAAATGTCGAAATGCCCGGCAAGCTCGAACAGCGACCAGCGCGGCAAATTCGGATCGACGGGTTCGAGGTTCGTCGGCAGGGCCCATTCCTTGTTGCTGAGGGCGCCGAATACCCCCAGGATCGCCTGCAGTTCGCGGTCGAGCACGCGCACGGACGATTCGTACGATTCCATCGCGTTCTCCTAGATCCAGGCTCGTGCGCCGAGTGTGGTCACCCCGCGCCCGACTGTCAAGGCCCAGTGTCAAGGCCCAGTGTCAAGGCCCAGTGTCAAGGTAGCCCGACGGCACGCCGCACCGAGCGGGTCCGCGGCGCTGCGCGAGGCGACGCGCCGCGGCAGCCGTTGTGCTCGGTGAGCTGCCATCGGGGGGTCAGCTGGCATGCACCAGACCGGTATTTGTATTATTCCGGTCAACATAGTCGAATATTGGGTGAAGCGGTGGCACCAGGTAGGGGCGCGGGCCCGCATGGGTCGTGGTTGACACAGATCAAGTCCGGGTCCGATACTCGCGGCGTGTGTCCTGGTGCCCCGATGCTCGTGGCGCGTCTGTACGTTCACTCGCTCCGAGTGCGCAGCGCGATCTGTCTTGCCGCCTGAGCCGTCGTCCTAGAGGCTCGTATCCGGTGCACTGCCAGATAACCTCAAGGATGCTCCCATGACCCACCCCCACCATGACCCCACCTTCTACGCTTCACCGCACGACGCGGCCGTGGCGCCGCGCGAGAAGCTCGCGTACGTCGCGGCCCTCTCCCGCCCGGCGGATAAGCCGGATGCGCTGGTCGTCGTGGACGTGGACCCCGACTCCGCGAGCTACGCCTCCGTCGTCGGGTTCACCGAGATGGCCAATATCGGCGATGAGTTGCACCACTTCGACTGGAACGCGTGCTCGAGTGCATTGTGCCCGGGGGGCGGCCACGACCATGGCGAGCGCCGCTACCTGATCGTTCCCGGCATTCGATCGTCGCGGATCTATGTCCTCGACACCAAGGACGACCCGGCCAGCCCGAAGATCGTGAACATCTTCGGGCCGGAGGAACTCGGGAAACGCGCCGGCTACTCCCGCCCGCACACGGTGCATTGCGGCCCAGGCGCGGTCTTCGTCTCCTGCCTCGGCGGTGGCGAAGGCAACGACGGCCCCGGCGGCGTGGCACTGCTCGACCAGAAGACGTTCGAGGTCATCGGGCAGTGGGAGACCAATCGCGGCGACCAGTGTCTCGCCTACGACATCTGGTGGCATGTCATACACGACGTCGCCATCACCTCGGAGTGGGGCACGCCGTCAATGATCGAAGATGGCATCGTGCCTGAGTTGCTGCTCGGCCGCAAGTATGGCCACAAGCTGCATTTCTGGGACCGCGGGCACGAACGTACAGACGATCGACATAGGCGACGAGCACCAGATGGTTCTCGAGCTACGGCCCGCACACGAGCCGTCGAAGAAGTACGGCTTCGTGGGCGTCGTGGTCAGCGTGGAAGATCTATCGGCGTCGATCTGGCTATGGCACGAGGACGGCGGCCAGTGGAATGCCGTCAAGGTGATCACCATCCCCGCCGAGCCCGCGGCACCGGAGAACCTGCCGCCGCTGCTACAGGGCTTCGGCGCCGTGCCGCCGCTTGTCACCGACATCGACCTGTCCGTCGATGACCGATTCCTGTACGTGTCGTGCTGGGGAACCGGCGAGCTCAAGCAGTTTGATGTCACCGATCCGTTCCACCCGCGGGAGACCGGCTCGGTACGGATCGGCGGCATCACGTCGCGCGCCCCGCATCCGGCGAGGCCGGACCTGCCGCTCCGTGGCGGCCCGGCGATGGTCGAGGTTAGCCGGGACAGCGAGCGGGTGTACTTCACTAATTCGCTCTACGTCGCGTGGGACGAGCAGTTCTACCCCGAGGGTGTCGGCGCGTGGATGGCCAAGCTCGACGTGCGCGCCGAGGGCGGCATCGATTTCGACGAGCGGTTCTTCCTCGAGGGCGACGCGTTCCGCGGCAGGCGTGTGCACCAGGTGCGCCTGCAGGGCGGGGATGCGTCGAGCGATTCCTACTGCTTCCCCTCACCCGCGAAGGGGTGATCGCTCTGCTGGCGGACGGGGAACTTAGCTGGGTCGCCTCGATCGACCGGGGCGCGGCGGACCTGCTCGCCCACCGGGGCCTGCAGGCGTCGATCATCCTCGCGGTCCTGCTCGCTGCGATCGCAGCGGGGTCTTCCTGCCTGCACCTGGCGCCCGCGCCGCAGTCCTGCTTGCCGTCACCGCGGGCGCTGCTAGCTGGGTGATCGGTGGCTCAGCCGCTGGAACGCTTTCGGGACCCGGTTCGGCTGCCGGTACGTCTTCGGTGCCCGGCTGGGACACGACCGGCTCCCGGGGCCGAGCACGACCGCGGCCCGGGCGGGCGCGGTGACTGCGGCCAGGACGGGCGCGATGGTTGCTGGGCCGGGCGCGGTGGCCCCGGCCACCCCCGGCGCGGGGACTGCGGCCCGCACGGCGCCAGCCCGGGGGTGCCGCGCCGCGCAGCCAGGTTCATGATCCCTGCCCGGGTGACGTCACCTGCGCTATCGGCAAGTAGTTAACACGTTAACGGATCATGGCCTTGGCGCTGCCAGGCACAGACCCCGGATGGATGGTTTGAGACTGACGTTGCTGGAGTGGCGATCCTGGTGCGGCGAGCCCGCTCGCGCGACGCCCCGGCACGCGGGCTTGCCGGGCCGGTCACAGCGCCACATCAGGCCGATCCGGCTGCGGCGGGCGAAATACGTCTCGATTATGCTCGGATAGCTTGCTTTGGGTACCTCTGGGGGCGTTGATGGCCGAAGGACTTGACCCTATCGATACCGGCCGTGAGCTGCATGAGCGCATCAAGGAACTGCACGGGGAGCCGGACAAGGATCTGGGCAGCGGCGCCGCGGCGGGCAAGGACCACGCCCATGACCGTCACTCACGGCGGGTGCAGATTTTTGAGGCCCTGCTGCTCGCGCTCGTCACAATGACCGCTGCATGGGCAGGCTATGCGGCGGCGGCCTGGGGCACCGTCTCGCGCGTCGACATCGCGCGGGCGAACACCCTGCGCGATCTCGCTACCCGCGCTGACCTCGAAGCGCTCTCGATCCGCAACTTCGACTCCGCATCCTTCGACGCATGGTTCACCGCGTTTACTCTCAACAGCCCGCAGAAGGAATCAGTCGCAGAACGCCGCTTCCGGCCACAGTTCCTGGTCGCCTTCAAGGCGTGGCTGGCGACCGATCCGCTGCACAATTCCCATGCACCGCCCGGGCCTACCTACATGCCCCAGTACAAGATCGCGGAACAGACGACCGCCAACTCACTCGATACAGCGTCCGACGCGAAGTTCCAGGTCGGCACCCACGACGGGCTCATAAGCGACGACTACATCCGGATCACTGTCTTCCTCGCCGCCGTGCTGTTCCTGGTCGGCATCGGCAGCACGTTCAAGCTGTACAACGTCCGCTATGCCCTGATCACCTTTGGATCCGCGCTGCTCATCGTGGCGACCGTGCTGATTTTGCTGCAGCCAGGCCTGCCCGATTGATTGACCCGGGTTGCGATCAGGACGCGGACGCGCGGGAGATGATCGTGTCCACCTCGGCCTTGCGGCCGGCCTCCTCGGCGGTGAACCGCTCACGATCGAGCTTTTCCGCTATGTCCTCGTCCTGGCCCATGAGGCTCTCGAGATCCTGCTTGGCCATGTCGAGCACACCGAGATCGTCGTAGGCCTGCCGCAGCCGCTCGCTCCACAGCCCGATATCGCGCACACACGGCACGATCCGGCTGAAGAGCAGGCTGCGGAACAGCCGCATGTAAGGTGACTCGTCGAGGATCGGCTTGAGCTCCTTGACGGGTATGCCGAAGTTCTCCCACATCTCAAAACCACGGATCCGGTCGCGCATCAGGTAACAGCCCTCGATGACGAACTCCTCGCGCTCGCGCCGCTCCGCCTCGGTGATCTGCTTGTAGTAGTCGCGTAGCGCGAGCCGTCCGAACGCGACGTGCCTCGCCTCGTCCTGCATGACATAGGCGAGGATCTGCTTCGGCAGCGGCATGGTCGTCGTATCACGCATAAGCCCGAACGCGGCGAGGGCGAGCCCTTCGATCAGCACTTGCATGCCCAGGTAGGGCATATCCCACCGCGAGTCGCTGAGGGTCTCGGCGAGCAGTTTCTGCAACTGGTCGTTGATCGGGTAGACCAGGCCGATCTTCTCCTGCAGGAATTTGGCATACAGCTCCACGTGCCGCGCCTCGTCCATCACCTGGGTCGCGCCGTAGAACTTGGCATCGATGTCGGGGACCGACTCGACGATCCGGGACGCGCAGACGAGCGCGCCCTGCTCGCCGTGCAGAAATTGCGAGAACTGCCATGACGCCCCGTGCCGCCGCACGTCCTTGCGCTGGCTCTCGCTCATCCTGTCCCAGTACTTGGTGCCGTAAATGGCCAGCGACTCGTCGGGGACGCCGAGGACGTTGTAGGGATCGACCTCGATGTCCCAGTCGATTCGCTTGGCGGAATCCCACTGCTTGTCCTTGCCCTTCTGGTACAAGGCGAGCAGCCGTTCGCGGCCGTCGTCGTAATCCCAGCTGAAGCGGGCCGAACCGGCCGTGGGAACGCTCCAGTCCGTACTGGCGATCGGGGTGGTATAGAGGTCGCGGGTCGACAAAGTCGCTCCTCCCGCCGCAGCAGCGCCGCGATCCTGAGCGTGGCACCTGTACGTTGTACGAACGGTCGCACGTACATCGTACGTATGTCAATGCCTTTTGCCTCGGCTCGGTGTCCGGCCCTTCGTGGCTCAGCCGGGTGGGCGGCTCGGGCCTGTGGTGCCTCGGGCCTGTGGTGCCTCGGGCCTGTGGTGCCTCGGGCCAGCGGTGGCTCAGCCGCTCGGTGGCTCGCCCGCTCGGCGGCTCACCCGCTCGGCGGCTCACCCGCTCGGCGGCTCGCCCGCTCGGCTCAGCCGCGGGAAGCGGGCGTGTGCGCGGCAAGGCGGTCACGGCATTGATCAGAAGGTCCAGGCCGAACTCGAAGTCGGCGTCCGGGTCGTACTCCATCAGCGTGCCGGCCAGGGCCAGCGTATTGGGGAACTCGGCCGGGTCCAGCCGTGCCACATACCCGTCCAGATCCTCGGCCGCGCCAGCCAGGCGCTGGCTCAGCCGGGCCTCGTTGATCACGGTCCCGAGAGCGTAAGCGACGAACGAGCGCATGACACGCACGGCGGTCACGCCGTCGAACCCGGCCGCGTGCGCGGTGGCCAGCGCAAGTTCGAGCGGCTGAAGTCCGGCAGGTGAGCTGAGCTGACGCGTGATCACGACGTTCACGCTGCGCGGGTACTTCCTTGAGATCTCGCGGAAGGCCCTCACCAGCGCCCGCGTCTGGTCGCGCCAGTCCGCCCGCGGGCGCGCGGCGAACTGGAGATCGGCCATCACATATTCGGAAATGGCGTCGAGCAGGGCAGCCTTATTGGGCACGTGGTTGTACAGGGACATGACGCCGAAGCCGAGTTCGGCCGCGATCCGACGCATGGACAGGGCGGCCTCACCCTCCCGTTCGAGTAGTTCTACCGCCGTGCCGACGATGCGCCGACGGCTAAGCTGCGCCCGCTGCGCCGTGCCTACCTGCGGCGTCGCGCCTACCGCTGGCGCAGCGCCTTCCGGTCGCGCGGTGTCTTCCCGCGGCGCGGTGTCTTCCGGCGGCGCGGTGCCTTGCAACGGCGCTGGGCGTTCCGGCGGCGCGGTGCCTTGCCGCGGCGCAGCGCGTTCCCGTAGCGCGGCGCTTTCCCGGCGTACGGTGGCCTCGCCCACGTCAGGCACGTCCCAGCCTCCCCTGCGATCCGTCACGTCATGCTACGCGGCCCGCCCAGAATGGCGGCGATCTCACCCGGAGGAAGACTCGGCCCACTTGACGGGCACCGCGATTCATGATCGTGGTACCTGGCCCGTCACATGAGCGGGTTTAGGTACCACGATCAAGGTGGAGCCCGTGGGCCGAAAGGTGTTTGATGCCCATGTGGCCGAATTCACCAAAGGCGATGTGCTCGCCCTGGCCGGGGAAAGGTCTTGCGACCGGGGCATCGGTTACGTTCGCGCCGTCGACGATCTCGAGGCAGAAGGGGACGTCGTATACGCGACCGTTCAGGGAAACGAGCGCTACGAAGTCGAGCTGAACGTCGGCCCTTCCGGCCTGAACGGGAGCTGCGACTGCCCGTGGGGCGAGGAAGGCAACTTCTGCAAGCTGTGTTGCCGGCACTCGTCTACCAATATGACCGTGACAATGGCCGCATCGTGCGGCGTCGCTTTGACCTGCGCGCTCAGCTGGCGTTATTGGACCACGGAGAACTCGTTGATTTGCTCATGGGGCGGCGGAAAGCGATCGGGACCTCCGGCAGCGGCTGCGCGAGGCGATTGAGCAGCAGTAGTTTTCGTGATAGGCCCAGCAATTCCGTCGGGAATTCTGCGCTGACGTGAGGGCGCTGGCGCCCCGAAGCGCCCAGGCCAGGCCGCGAGCTCGGTGCGGTTGGTCAACCGCAGCTTGGCCAGCATGCTATGACGTGGCCCGCCACGGTCCGCTCGGAGAGCACGAGCCCATCGGCGATGGCGCGGTTGCTGAGCCTGGCCGACACAAGCTCGGCTATCTCGTGCTCGCGGGGTGCCCACCTGATATGACCGGCCGGCCAATCCACCATCCCGGCAGCTCCGACCCCGACCGCCGCGACCGCGGGGTAGCGTGCGCGCAGGGCCGCAACCATTTCAAACATCGTCTCAACAGCGCTCGAACCGCCGACCGGAGTCGGCCGCTCCAGCCGCTCGAGCACGATCCCGCCGCTGACGGCGCCTGCGGCTATCTTGGTGCCCCCGACGTCCAGGCCGATGCTGACCCTGACCCGGTCCCGGTTGCCATTGCTCGCAGCCTCCTGCGCCGGATTTACCCCGCTCATGAACGCCGTGGGGCGACGGAGCTTGACACTATGTGCCTAATGGCAACCAGCGAGGCAATGTCCAAACCCGCAGGCTGGGGACGCCTTCATACAGCGCCAATCGGGGAAGGATGAACGCATGGGTACCTGGTCGCTCACCTATGAAGGCTTCGACCCGGGGCGGCAGCGCCTTCGGGAAGCGCTGTGCACCCTCGGGAACGGGTACTTCGCCACCCGCGGTGCGGTCCCTGAGGCCATCGCCGACGAGGTTGATTACCCGGGCACCTACGTGGCCGGCCTGTACAACCGCCTGCGGACGGAGATCGCGGGCCGCACGGTAGAGAATGAGGATCTTGTCAACGTGCCGAACTGGCTACCGCTCAGCTTCCGCGTCGCGGGCGGGGAGTGGTTCGACGCGGCGAACGCTGACCTCCTCACCTACCGCCACGAACTCGACATCCGCCGCGGCATACTCACCCGGCATGTGCGCTGGCAGGACGGCGACGGGCGGCGAACGAGGCTGACACAGCGGCGCCTCGTTTGCATGCGCGACATGCACCTGGCCGCCCTCGAGACGACGTTCGAGGCCGAGAACTGGGCTGGTGAGCTTGAGATCCGTTCCGGGCTCGACGGCCGCGTCGTCAACGCGGGCGTCCACCGCTACAGCGAGCTGAACAACCGCCACCTCGAGATTCTCCGTGCCGGAGCCGCCGGCGAAGAAGCCGTCGAGCTCGAAGTGGAAACCAACCAGTCCGGCATCCGCATCGCCCAGGCGGCGAGGACGCGGCTGCTGCGTGACGGCATCCGCGTGGCCGGGCCGCGCTCGCTGATCGACGAGGACGGCTACGTCGGCCACGCGTTCACGGCCGAACTCGCCGAGGGCCGCCCGGTGACCATGGAGAAGATCGTCGCGCTTTACACGTCAAGGGACCGCGCCATCTCCGAGAGCCTGGTGGACGCGCGCCTTGCGGTGATGCGCGCGGAGAGCTTCCGCATCCTCCTCGCCCGGCATGCCCGCGCCTGGAACCGCATCTGGAATCGCTTCGACATCCGGCTCGACAGTACGCACGAGCAGGCGGAACTGGCCCTGCACCTACACATCTTTCATTTGCTCCAGACGGTGTCCCCCAACACGATCGACCTCGACGCCGGCGTACCGGCGCGAGGCTGGACCGGGGAAGCCTACCGCGGTCACATCTTCTGGGACGAGCTGTTCATCTTCCCATTCCTCAACTTTCAGCGCCCCGTGCTGAGCCGCGCGCTCCTTTTGTACAGGCACCGGCGCCTCGGCGCGGCCCGCTGGGCCGCCAGAGCCGCGGGATACGAAGGGGCGATGTATCCGTGGCAAAGCGGAAGCAACGGCCGCGAGGAGACCCAGACACTGCATCTGAACCCACACTCAGGACGATGGCTACCTGATCACTCTCACCTGCAGCGCCACGTCAACATCGCGGTCGCCTACAACGTCTGGCAGCACTACCAGGTCACCGGCAACATTGAGTTCCTGCGTTTTTACGGTGCGGAGATGCTGATCGAGATCGCCCGCTTCTGGGCCAGTATCGCGTCCTACAACATAGATATCGACCGCTACGAGATCTACGCCGTGATGGGCCCCGACGAATATCACGACGCCTACCCCGATCGGGACACCCCGGGCCTCGACAACAACGCCTACACCAACGTGATGGCCGCCTGGGTGTTGCACCGGGCGCTCGAGACGCTCGAGTTGCTGCCGGACAACTACCGCGAGGAACTGTTCGAGGAGCTTGGGCTCGGCGGCGAAGAGGTGGACAGCTGGCGCGACATCGGGGCGAAGATGTACGTGCCGTTCCACGACGACGGGATTATCAGCCAGTTCGACGGCTACGACCGCCTCAAGGAATTCGACTGGGAGGGCTACCGCGAGAAGTACGGCAACATCCAGCGGCTCGACAGGCTGCTCGAGGCCGAGGGCGACAGCGCGAACCGGTATAAAGTGTCCAAGCAGGCCGACGTGCTCATGCTGCTGTACCTGCTGTCCGCCGACGAACTGCGCGGGTTGCTCGCGGGCCTGGGGTACGAGGTCAGCCAGGATCAGCTGCGCAGGACGATTACGTACTACCTTCAACGCACCTCACAAGGGTCCACGCTGAGCAGGGTGGTGCACGCGTGGGTCCTGTCCAGGTACGACAGTTCAGACGCTTGGCGGCTCCTCCTTGAGGCACTGGACAGCGATATCGCCGATGTCCAGGGCGGCACGACCGCGGAAGGCATACACCTCGGTGCGATGGCGGGAACGGTGGACATCGTTCAGCGCTGCCTAGGCGGTTTGGAGGCCCGCCACGACGTGCTGTGGTTCAACCCCGTGCTGCCGCCCGAGGTGTCGGACTTGCGCTTCAGCGTCCACTACCGTGGCCACCGCCTGCAGATCGATATCACCACCGAGCGCATCCGGGTGACCGGTCGACCGGGACCGACCACGCCGATCACCATGGGCTTTCGTGGCAGGACATTCACGCTCAGGCCGAACGAGACGACCGAGTTCCTGTTGCAGCGCAAACCCTGACCGGCCCGCCTCGGCCGGCTGACCCTGACCCGCCGCGGCCGGCTGACCCTGACCCGCCCCGGCCGGGTAGACCCTGACCCGCCCCGGCCGGCCGGCTCTGACCAGCCCGACCTGCCCGCCCTGACCGGCCGGCCCTCAACGGCCCGCCCTGACCGGCAGACCCTCAACGGCCGACCCTTAACGGCCGGGCCTTGGTCGCGGCGAGCGGGCGCGTTGTGTTCTTAAGCCGCAGCGGTGCGGCGTTCGAGACGGCCTTCACGCAGGGCGCTGACCGCGACGTCGTCGAGGGTGGTCACGACGAGATCGGCACCGGCGTCCCACAGCAGCGCCTCGTCGTTCAGCCGTGCCACACCGAGTGCCGACATCCGCCCCGCCTTGGCCGCCTGGATGCCGGAACTCGCGTCCTCGACCACGAAACACGCTTCAGGAGCGAAGCCAAGCTCTTCCGCGGCGGCGAGGAAAATCGCCGGGTCGGGTTTGCCGCGCGGGAAGTCACGGCCGGTGACGTCGCCGTCGAAGACATCAAGCAAGGTCAGGCCCGGGTGCACAAAGCCATAGGACAGACCGTTTTCCTCGGCGAAGGTGTCCAGCCGGATCTGCCGGAGGAAGAGCTTGGCGTTCTTGGACGACGAAGCCGAGGCGATGCGGGTCCCAGCGCCCTTGACCGCGAGCAGGAACCGCAGCGCGTCGGGAAAGGCCGTGAACTTGCCCGCCTCAATCAGTTCGACCACCCGCACTTGCTTGCGCGCCCCGTACTCCTCCGCGCGGCGCTGGACATCGGGCACGCCGAAGTACTCGAGGACGGCGCGGGCGCCGCTCATCCGGGGCATCCCGGCCATGACCTCCTGGTAGATCTCCGGCGTGAAACGTTCCGGCGTGTAACTCGTCTGCGCCCTGATGTCCCGCCACTCGTGCTCCATCAGGTCTTGCAGTGACTCGCGCCAGGCACGTTCGTGCGGCGAGTCCACCAGTACGCCGTCCACGTCGAAGATGCCGCCGAGATAGCCCATGACAATCACGCCTTTCTGAAAACGGCAATGCCCAGCGTCGGCCGGCTAAATGCTCTCGAGTTCGCGGCCCTTGGTCTCCTTGACCCATTTCAGCACAAACAGGAGCGACAGCACGGCGGCTGTCGTGTACAGACCATAGGCGAGCCCCAGCCCGACGTCCTTGAGATAGGGGAAGGAGACGGATACGACCCAGTTCGCGATCCACTGCGCCGCCGCCACGACCGACAACGCGATCGCCCTGATGCGATTGCTGAACACCTCGCCGGGCAGCACCCAGACGACCGGCCCCCACGACATCCCGACGAAGAAGAAGAAGACGTAGAAGTTGGCAGAAAACAGCGCGACAGGTCCGGCGAGCGGCCCCAGGTGTGGCTCCCCTTAACGACCGCGGCGGTGCCGAACACCGCGGCCAGGGTGCCGAGCGCGAGGAACATGGCGGATGATCCCTGCCGAACCCGGCCCTGCCGAACCCGGCCCTGCCGAACCCGGCCCTGCCGAACCCGGCCCTGCCGAACCCGGCCCTGCCGAACCCGGCCCTGCCGAACCCGGCCCTGCCGAACCCGGCCCTGCCGAACCCGGCTTGCGATCGCACGTGCCTGTCATGCCAGACCACGGACGTGGCCGGTGTCGTTGAACCGGCGTACGGCGGCGAAATGGTCGTGCCATTGTATTTCGTTCAGGCAGGCTGATCCGAGGTACATCCGGTAAAGGGTGACGAGCGGGACGTCGAGCGCACGGCACAGCAGCGCCTTGATCGGTGTGACATGGCTGACGACCAGGACCGTCTGACCGCGGTGGTCGCGCAGGATCCGCTGGCGCGCACGGTCGGCCCGGTCTGCCGTGGACGCGAAACTCTCGCCGCCGGGTGGGGCCTGCTCGGGGTCGTACTGCCACGCGGCCACTTGCGCGGGCCATCGTTCCTGGATCTCTTCCAGGGTCAGGCACTCCCATTCGCCAAAGTCGGTCTCGCGCAGATCATCGTCCTCGGTCGCGGTCAGGCCGAGTTCGGCGGCGGCGATGGCCGCGGTGCCCGCGGCGCGGCGCAGGGGTGACGTGACCACCGCGTCGATGCGGTCGCCGGTGGCCAGCCGCCGGGCGGCGGCCCTGGCCTGCCGCGTGCCATTCTCGCTCAGCGGCACGTCGGACAGGCCGCTGAAGCGGTGCTGCGGCGACAGGCGGGTATCGCCATGCCGCAGCAGGACGGTGATGGTGGACGGTCCCGCTGGGTTGCTCCAGCCGAGTGTCATGGCCCGCCCTCCAGCGTCGCGAAGAACAACTGTGCGGACTGCTCCCAGGTCGGCAGGCTCCGCGCGCGGCGAGCCGCCGCGGCCGCCATGCGGTGGCGCTGCGGCTCGTCATCGGCGAGCCGGCGCAGCGCGTCCGCGAGCGCGCCGATGTCACCGGGCGTAACCATCAGGCCCTGCTCGCCGTCGTCGATGAGGTGCGGGAGGTTGCCGCTGCGCCAGCCGACGACAGGAAGACCGGCGGTCATCGCCTCGGCATAGACCGTCCCGTACGTCTCCCAGCGCGACGGCAGGACGAAGAGGTCGGCGGATCGGTAGAGACCGCCGATCTCCGCGTCGTCACACGGCCCGTGCCGCACGACGCGGTCACCCAGATCGTCGAGCCGGTGGATCACCCGCTCGCCATACGGCGTGCCCGCGCGCTCGTCGCCCGCGAGGTGCAGTAGCAGCGTGCCCGCCTGCAGCTTGGCAACCGCGTCAATCAATTCGAGAATGCCCTTGTTGGGCAGCCAGTTCGCCACGCAGAGGGCGGCGGCTCGCGCCCCGCGCCGCAGGTCGCGGCTGTCCGTGCCGTCCGCCTGGTCCCGGCCAGGTGGCACCACGACGGCGTGGCCGAACCAGCGGCAGAGCAGCTCACTGGCGACGATCACTTGCTCGCATCGGCGGTAGAGCAACCCGTCCAGCCATGCCTGGATCCAGCTGCGAGGCAGTGAGTGGCCGATTCCGCCTGGTGGCTGGTGAACCACGGCCGCCATCCGCGGTGGGCGCCGCAGCAGGATCCAGGGCGCGAGGAACGCCGCCACGATGCTGTCGACCAGCACGACATCGGCCTCGCGCGCGGCCCGCAGCACCCGGCGGCCGTACAGCGCTGGCAGCCGCGGCGGTAGCGAAGCGAAGGTGAGCCTGGCGCCGTTGCGCCCGGCAAGTTCGGCCATCCGCCGGTGGTAGCGGTATCCGCCGGTCAGCGTGGCAGGGTCACCGAGAGTAATGAGACAGACCGTCAGCACGGCGCCCGGTATCCGCCGAACGCGGCCTCGGTTTCCCACACCCGCACCGCCAATGTGTCGCCCCCGCCCGCAGCGACGGCGGAGGCGAGGGTGTCGTGGACCCAGCGGGCGAATACCTCGACGGTGACCGCCTCGGCCGCCGCGGGCCGTATCTCCTCCAGGTTCCTGCCGTCGATCCTGGCGGTCAGCTCGGTCAGGGCTTTCTCCAGGACGTCCAGGTCGCAAACCATGGCGCGGTCGTCAAGCGAACCGCGCTCCACCACGAGCTCGATCCGGTAGTCGTGCTGGTGCAGCTCACCTTCCGGGCCAGCCAGCCCCGGCATGATGTGGAAGGCGCGCACGCCCCGGCTGAGCCCGACTTCATACGTCACTGAACGGTCCCTCCGTAATCAAGGACGGCGTGCATCAGGCCGTCCGAGCCCTCGTCGACGGCGCGGAACGCGTCCGCGGCCTGCGTAAAAGGAAACACATGCGTGACGAGGTCGGTCAACGGGAGCTCGGTCAGCAGCTCGGCGGCCTCCTTGCGGCGGCGCGACGGCGTCCATCGCGCGGACAGCCCGGCCGGGACCGTGGAGACCTGGGTGCTGCGGATCGTCAGGCGCCGGCGATGGAAGGCGCCGCCGAGCGGTAGTTCCACTGGTTTGGTGCCGAACCAGGACGCGACGAGCAGGACGCCCTCGTGGGCGAGCAGATTCAGCGCGGGCCCTGGCGCGCCCGGGTTGCCACTGGCGTCGATGACCAGCGGAACTTCCTCCTTCGCCAGCTCATCGGGCGCCGCGGAGGTTACCCCGAGGCTGGTGGCGAGGGCGCGGCGCCACCCCCGTGGTTCAGCGCACAGTGGCCGTTGCCCGCTGCGCTGCAGCAAGAGCGCGGTCAGCAGGCCAAGGGCACCGGCGCCGAGCACGATGACCCGGTCCCGGTACCCGGTGCCGGCGTCGAGAGTTACCTGCAGGGCGGTCTCGACAAGGGGGAACAGGGTCGCGGCGGCGAGGTCGACCGCCGGGAGCGGTATCAGGTCCCCGGCCCGTGCGGCGAACACGTCCTGGTGCGGCTGGAAGGCGAAGACCGGGCGGTCCCAGCCGCCGACCTCCCCGACGCACGCGTAGCCGTAGCGGAAGGGGTAGCGGAACGCGCCTTTCAACGCGTCAATCGTGTCGTCAAGCGCCAGATCCGCCGCGACCTCGCCGCGGTAGACGAGCCGCTCGGTGCCGCCGCTGATGCCCGAATACCGAGTGTTGACGAGGACCTCGCCGACGCCGGCTCGCGGCGAAGGCACTTCTCGGATCTCAACGCTCCGCGGTGCGGCGTGGAAGAGCGCGTGGGCCGGCACGGCGCGCACCTACCCCAGCGGCTACGCCGATAAACAGCGCGTTTACCTGGCCGGCCCGGTGACACGCGCGCGGCAGCCGTTAAGCAAAATGATCCATAACTGCTGCCGTTGTGACACGGGCAGCCGCGGCTCCGATAGGCTTACCCGGCCATGATGAGCCAGCCGGGGATTATCGTTCAGTTACCGCGCGACGGCGCGGTCGACCACCAGTTTCGCGCGGATCCGCCGCCAAGCGTCGCGAGCGGCCAAGTCGTGCTTGACCACGTTGCCCGCGACCCTTCAGGGCGCCTCGGGCCGCCGGAAGCCGGCGAGGTGATCATGTCAGTGCTGTCGCCGGAGGCGCTGGCCCGTGAGCCGTATCAAGTCACGAACGCCATCAGGCGGGCTGCGGCTACCGAGCAGCCATTGGTGATCATCGTGCAGGCCGCTGAGGAACTGCGCGAGGATGAGCTTGCCGTCGTCCTGGACGCGGCCGCGCACACGCATCGCCATGTCATCGTGCGCATCATGGCGGACGCGTGAGCGGTGTGCCTGGCCCGTTTTTCAGCTAGGGGTGCATGCCATGAACGATGCTGCCGGGCTGGCACGACCGGTGGTGGCGGGGGTCGGTAAATCTGCGGCAGCGACGAGCACCGCGAAGGGTACGCCGAGGCCCGGCGCGCCTTCCTGATCGGCCAAGCCGTACGTGAACGGCGCCTGGCCCTGCGACAGACCCAGAAATTCCCGAAGCCAAGAGCGATCAGACTGGGTCTCGTACGCTTGCTCGGTTCTTGCGCCCCGAGCAGGATTCGAACCTGCGGCCTAGTGCTTAGGAGGCACTCGCTCTATCCACTGAGCTATCGGGGCGGGCGGTGGACAGCCTACCCGGCGAGGCGGCGGCTGGCACGCCGGCGCCGACCGCGGCGGGCACTGTGACAGGCCCGGCGGCCGATGGCAATGGCACCACCGCAAGGCAGGCATCGCGGGACAGGCTGGCGTGTGGGCCAGCCCGGCAGCACGGGCCCGGGAGTTAGCGCAGGCAAGCGGATCCCATCCGGAGGAGTGCGCAGGTCAAGGACGTCGTGGCAGCGGCCACGCGAACGCAGGCTCGCGAGGATCGAGCAAGGAGACCTCGACCGACGGGCTCCCGGCCGCGCGGGATCAGGGAAGTTCGAACGGGAGACGGACGCCGTCGAGTGCGCGCGGGCACGGGCAGTCCCTGTCGGCAGGCAGGTCTTTTATGATCTTGAAAAGCAACTCGCGCAGGCGTTCCACGTTCGCCGCGAAGACCTCGAAAACCTCCTGCTGCGTGACGCCCTCCCCCGCCTGCACGCCGGCGTCCAGGTCGGTGATGAGCGCGAGTGAGGTGTAACAGACGGCGAGTTCGCGGGCGAGCACGGCCTCCGGGTGGCCGGTCATGCCAATGAGCGTCCAGCCCTGGGCGGCGTACCAGTGCGACTCGGCACGCGACGAGAACCGCGGTCCCTCGATGATGACGATGGTTCCCGACTCGACCGGCGGCCAGCCTTCCGACCGCGCCGCCCCGATGGCGTGTGCACGGCCACGCGGGCAGTAAGGGTCGGCGAATGGCACGTGCACGGCGCCGCCGTCGAAGAAGGTTTGCGGGCGCCCGCTTGTCCGGTCCACTAGCTGGTCCGGAATCGCCAGCGTGCCTGGTCCGTACTCCCGCGTCAGCGAGCCGACTGCGCTCGGCGCGAGGATCTGGCGCACTCCGAGCGAGCGAAGGGCCCACACGTTGGCGCGGTACGGGATGCGATGCGGCGGGAACTGGTGGCCGCGGCCGTGCCTGGGCAGGAACGCCACGGTCCGGCCAGCCACCTCGCCGATGGCCACGGAATCGCTCGGAGTCCCGAACGGCGTCTGAGGCCGCACATCCTCGGTGGCGCGCAGAAGCTCATACAGTCCAGAGCCGCCGATGACGCCAATCTCAGCCCGGGGAGTCACCCAGTCAGACTAGCCGCCCGACGAGAACGAGGGGAGCTTGGACTGGCAGGCACTCAGCGCCGCAGCTACCTTCGGATTACTCGGGTCAAGCCCGTTCAGGAAGCGATCGGCAACCGACGGCGCGGACGTGGACGGAGCGGTCGGCCGGGTGGTGGGGATCGTCACCCCGTGGGACGACATGCAACTGCGGAACGCCTGGATGGCCGAAGCGAACGCGCCACCGCCGAATCCGCCGCCACCGCCGCTTGGACGCAATGACGCGCACGCCTGCCGTGCCTGCGCGAACGCGCTGTTGCCGCCGCCGAAGCCCCCACCGCCGAAACCGCCGGACCCGGGCGTTGGCCGGGCGGTGGGAATGTTCGCGCCGTGCTGACGCAGGCAGTTAAGGTACGCGCTGCGCGCGGAATTCGACGAGCTAGATGAGTTCGACGAACTCGATGAGGCGGCAGTGGAGCCGATGAGCCCGCAGCCCGCCGTGAGCATCGCGATACCGCACCCGACGGACGCGAGGGATACGAAACGGCCGTGACGGCTGGCACGCGATCCGAAACCGCCGTGACGGCGGGCACGCGATATGAAACGGCCGTGACGGCTGGCCCGGGTGCCCGAGCGGTGCGGGAATCCGCCGAACATGCTCACTCCTCACTCGAAGACGCCGCTTCGCGCGCAATGGCATGGGCCCAGTGCGACGCTACGGGTACGACCCGTTACGGCAACTCGAACGATGCTGGCGTCGCATGATTGGAGAAAGCTCGGCAGATCCTGCGGCCTTGCCGAATAAGCTAGGGATAAGCTTCAGCCAAGCCGCGAATAGGCTCTGCGTTGCCTTCTCTCGCCTGGTGAGAGCGTTATCGCAGCTCAAGCTCAGGCATCCTTCCTGCCCGCACGGCGTTGTCGGCGACCGCCCTGCCAGCACGGCGTACCCGCACGGCTATCCCGGCCGATGGCTGCGTACATGGCCAACGAGCCCAGCTTCATCCGGCAGCGAACGTCAAGATCACCTGCGGCCGTGACACATCATGTCCCATCAGGCGTCAGAATCGGCACACGATGGCCCGGCGTGCGCCACCGCCACCCGAGTTACGCCGTGTCCACAACGTCCTTCGCGGCCGCCAAGATCTAAATCAATTATTGGCGTGGGGATGCCCCGACGCGCCAGGTCACCGACGCGCGGCTAGGCCACCTTGGTGGAAGACGACTTGCCTCCGGACCTGGAACCGCCGGCCCCGGAACCGCCGCCGGATGCTCTGCCGCCCGACGAAGCACCATCCGACGAGGCACTGCCCGACGAGGCGCTGCCGGACGAGGCGCTGCCCGACGAGGCGACCGACCCGGAGCCACCACCCGACGACGAGCCGCTGCCGTTGGCACCCGCCGTGGTCGACGCCTCGGACTTCGAGTCACCAGATGACTTCGCGCCAGCCTCGGAGCCGTTCGGCTTCTGGGTTGCCACCGCCGGTTCCTTCGCCGCCGCGCGGCTGTCCGTGCGGTAGAAACCCGCGCCCTTGAACACGATGCCAACAGGTGAGAAGACCTTGCGCAGCCGTCCGCCGCACTCCATGCATACCGTCAGCGGGTCGTCGCTGAACTTCTGCACGACCTCGGTCTGATCGCCGCACTCGGTGCACGCGTACTCATATGTCGGCACGGGCCCTCCCTCTGGGCGGCGCTAGCACTCACGTCTCCCGACTGCCAAATATACCCTCAGGTGGAAGGCCCGCGGTGCAAGGCATGCGCAGGTTACGACGGAAACCTGGTGAGCTGCGCCGTGGCGCCTGACGACCGCGCCACCAGTCGCACCTGACGGTCGTGCGGGGCGGCCGGCAGCTCGTCCACCAGTTCACCTTCGTACACGAGCGCCACCGTGGGTACCGCCGCGCCCACTCTGGCAAGCGCGCGGTCATAGCAGCCGCGGCCGTTGCCGAGCCGCATCCCCCGCTTATCCACGGCGAGGGCAGGAACGATCACCAGCGCGGCGCGAGCGATCGCGTCACGCCCGCGCGGCGGCTCCGCGGGCTCAGCGAGGCCATGCAGGCCGTCCTGGCGAGGCCGAACAGAATCCGGGCCCTCATAAGAGGCCCAGTCGAGGTCGCCGTCGCCGCGCAACAGCGGAAGCAGCACATAGGAGCCCCGCTTCCACAACGCGTAGATCAGGCCCCTGGTGTCCGGCTCGGTGCCGATGGAGAAGTACGCGGCGATCGTGCCGGCCATCTCCGTCTCCGGCAGCGAAAGCACAGCATCTCGAAGCCCGTGCCCGGCGGCCGACCGTGCTGCGGGCGTCATCGCGGCCCGCGCGGCGCGCAGCCGGGCGCGTAGAACAGCCTTCGCCCGCGCGACGTCGTTCCCTCGCGCGGCGTCGTTCCCTTGCGCGGCGTCGTTCCCTTGCGCGGCGTCGTTCCCTTGCGCGGCGTCGTTCCCTCGCGCGGCGTCGTTCCCTTGCGCGCCATCCTTCCCTTGCGCCGCGCCGTTCCCTCGCGCGGCGTCGTTCCCTCGCGCGGCGTCGTTCCCTCGCGCGGCGTCGTTCCCTCGCGCGGCGTCCTTCCCTCGCGCGGCGTCCTTCCCTCGCGCGGCGGCCTTCCCTCGCGCGGCGTCGTTATCCACAGCTCGCGTCAGGTCCCTGTCTCCATGCCGGTCTTTATCCACATCCAGTGCCTGTCTAGCGCGGCCGGGCCCGGTGACCCCTTAGGGTTTCGAGCATGGCTCAATTCGCCGCCGTGACCAAGGCAGTCGTCCCCGCCGCTGGCCTGGGTACCAGGTTCTTGCCCGCGACCAAGGCGACGCCCAAAGAAATGCTGCCCATCGTCGACAAGCCTGCCATCCAGTACGTCGTCGAGGAGGCGGCAGCGGCCGGCCTGACAGATGTGCTGCTGATCACCGGCCGCAGCAAGCGATCGATCGAGGATCACTTCGACCGCGCCTACGAGCTTGAGGAAGCGCTCGCCGCCAAGGATGACAACGACCGCCTGGCGGTTGTCCGCGAATCCAGCCAGCTCGCCACCGTGCACTACGTGCGGCAGGGCGACCCGCGGGGACTCGGCCACGCGGTGCTGTGCGCCGCCCAGCATGTCGGGTCCGCACCGTTCGCCGTCCTGCTCGGGGACGACGTGATCGACCCGCGCGACCCGCTGCTCACGCGCATGATCGAGGTCCGCAGCCGTTACGGCGGCAGCGTCGTCGCGCTGATGGAGGTGGACCCCGAGCAGGTCAGCCAGTACGGCTGCGTCGCGATCAGCCCCACCGAGGAAGAGGACGTCGTTACCGTCACCGACCTGGTGGAAAAGCCAGTTCCCGGCGAGGCGCCAAGCCAATGGATCATCATTGGCAGGTACGTCTGCGATCCAGCCATCTTCGAGGTGCTTCGGCACACGGCGCCGGGCAGGGGTGGTGAGATCCAGCTCACCGACGCGCTCAAGGAACTGGCTCGCCGTACGTCCGGGACGGCGACCGATGATGAGGCCGCCACGCCGGGCGGCGGCGTACGCGGCGTGCTCTTCCGCGGTCGCCGCTACGATACGGGCAACAAGCTTGACTACCTGCGCACGCTCGTTCAGTTCGCGTGCGATCGCGGGGATCTTGCCGACGAGTTCGTGCCCTGGCTGCGCAAGTATCTGGCAGATCTGCCATGAGATCGGTCGACCAGCACCTGGCCGCGATTCTCGCCGCCATCCGCCCGATCGCGCCGATCGAGCTCGGCCTGCTCGAAGCGGAGGGCGGTGTCCTGACCGGGGCAGTCAGCGCAACTCATCCGCTGCCGTCGTTCGACAACTCGGCGATGGACGGCTACGCCGTACGGTCGGCCGACGTCGAAGGCGCCGCTCCCGGTCATCCCGTCACACTTCCCGTCGTGGGCGAGGTTGCGGCCGGTGACACCGGTGCCTACGCAGTGACAGCGGGTGCGGCCATGCGGATAACGACCGGCGCGAAGCTGCCCGCCGGCGCCGACACCGTGGTGCCGGTGGAGTGGACCGACGGCGGGACAGTCAAGGTGGAGGTCCGCCAGCCGGCCGAGGCCGGGCACGCGATCCGGACAATCGGCGAGGACCTGCGGGGCGGGGACCAGGTTCTCCCTGCGGGAACTTCGATCGGGCCGGTGCAGCTGGGGCTGCTCGCCGCAGTCGGCCGCTCCTCCGCAGTTGTCCGGCCCCGGCCCCGGGTCGCCGTGGTCTCCACAGGCAACGAGCTGGCGGAGCCCGGCACCCCTATGACGCCGGGCCGGATCTGGGAATCCAACAGCTTCATGCTTACCGCGGCGGCCCGCCAGGCCGGGAGCATCGCCTTCCGCCACGGCGCCGTGCGCGACGACCCCCGCGAACTGATGGCAGCGATCGAGGACCAGTTGATGCGCGCCGACGTTCTGGTCACAAGTGGCGGCGTGAGCATGGGCGGTGAGCACGACGTGGTCAAGGACACGCTCAGCCGGCTGGGCACCGTCGATTTCACGCGGGTGGCGATGCAGCCGGGTATGCCGCAGGGCTTCGGCATGGTGGGCGACGACCACACCCCGATCTTTACCCTGCCAGGCAACCCGGTCAGCGCCTACGTATCGTTCCAGCTGTTTGTCCGCCCGGCTCTCCGCGCGCTGCAGGGCATGGATCCCGAACGGCCGCGCACGGTTCGCGCCATGTTGACAGGGCCGCTTCGCTCTCCGGCCGGGAGGCGGTCGTTCGCGCGGGCGCAACTCGAGCGCGCCCTGGTGACGCCGGTGTCTGGGCAAGGTTCCCACCAGCTCGCGTCCCTCGCGGCCGCCAACGCGCTCGTCATTGTCCCTGAAGACGTCACGGAGCTGGCGATCGGCGACGAAGCGGAGGTCATGCGCCTGCCATGAATACTGCAGCGGCCGATCAGCCTGACAGCGGCCCGTGAGCACGACAATCAGCCCACGGGCATGTCGGCGACCCTTGGTCACGACAGCGACGGAACCCCGTCCATGAACACCAGCCGCCTGACGCACGTGGACGAGACCGGCGCGGCGCGCATGGTGGACGTGTCGGCGAAGGACGTGAGCGTGCGGACCGCCCGCGCCTCTGGACGGGTACTCCTCGCCGATGCGGCCGTGCGGGCGTTGCGCGGCGGCGCGGTGCCGAAGGGTGACGCGCTCGCGGTCGCCAGGATCGCCGGAATCGCCGGCTCGAAGCGGACCCCGGACCTCATTCCGCTGTGCCACCCGATCGCCTTGCATGGGGTCACTGTCGATCTCCAGGTCGAGGATTGGGGCGTGTCGATCGTGGCCACCGCGCGCACCGCGGACCGGACCGGCGTCGAGATGGAGGCGCTCACCTCGGTCAGCGTCGCGGCGCTCGCGCTGGTCGACATGGTGAAGGCGATCGATCCGGCAGCGGTAATCTCCGGCATCCAGGTGGAGGAGAAGACCGGCGGCAAGACCGGACCGTGGCACCGCCCGCGTGACGTTCGTGAGCGGAACTAGATGAGCAACACCGCGGCGGCTGGCGGCAACGGTCGTGAGGGGGGTGTGTGAACGGTCACGAAGGCGCGCCGCGCGGCGGCATCCGGGCCCTCGCGGTCACGGTGTCGACTCGTGTCGCCGCCGGCGTCTACGAGGATCGCAGCGGGCCTGTGCTCCTGGCACTGCTGCGTTCGGCCGGCTGCGCGGCCGTGGACGGCCCGGTGGTCGTGCCCGATGGCGATCCCGTCGAGGCGGCATTGCGTGAGGCCGTTGCGGAAGGTTACGACGTCGTCGTGACGACGGGCGGCACCGGGCTGACTCTGAACGACCTGACCCCCGAGATGACCAGGCGCGTGCTCGACAGCGAGATCCCTGGGATCGCCGAGGCGATCCGCGCGGCCGGAGCGGACGTCGTGCCCGCCGCGATCCTTTCCCGTGGGGTGGCCGGCCTTGCGGGGCAGACGCTGCTGGTGAACCTGCCAGGTTCCGCGGGCGGGGTCAGGGACGGGATGGCCGTGCTCGCGCCCGTGCTCGCGCACGCGGTCGACCAGGTACGTGGCGGCGACCATCCGCGGTCCGCATGAGGGTCGGCCCGCTGGACACCAGCGACGCGCCTGGACAAGGTTGGCGCAGGCCGCGGCAGCCGTTCGGGATCAATTTTCTGATCCTGGGGCTGGCGCGACGCCGACGGCAGACCCGGCACGGACCTCCCGGTGGTGTGGCACGTGTGGCACCCGGTCCTGCGACTGTTGTGGCGCCTGGGCCAGCTTGCGGGGAATGATTGCGTCGTGGAACGGATGCGCGGGTGGCCGGTCACGCTAGTCGAGGCGACGCTGCTCGACTCGCGGGTCGAGCTGCGCCCGGTCCGGGTACGCGACGCAGGAGCCTGGCGGGAGACCAGGCTGCGCAACGCCGGCTGGCTGCGGCCCTGGGAGCCGACGAATCCCGAGACGCCGCTGTACAGGTCGGGGCTCGGGCCGTATGTGGCGATGGCCAGGTCGATGCGCCGCGAGGCGCGGCAGGCCGTCGCGATGCCGTGGATCATCTCGTACGGCGGCCGGTTCGCCGGGCAGCTCACCGTCGGGAGCATCCAGTGGGGATCGGCGAGGTCCGCCCAGGTTGGTTACTGGATCGATGAGATGTACGCGGGCCGGGGGGTGACACCGACCGCGCTCGCGATGGCCGTGGACCACTGCTTCTTCGCGGTCGGCCTGCACCGGATCGAGGCCAACATACGGCCGGAGAACCAGGCGAGCCGGCGTGTGGTGGAGAAGCTCGGATTCCGCGAGGAGGGCCTCCGGCGGCGGCACCTGCACATCGACGGTGCCTGGCGGGACCATCTGTGCTATGCGCTGACCACCGAGGACGCGCCAGGTGGGCTGCTGCCCAGCTGGCGAACCGCCCGGTCCGTGCCACGCGCCTAGATTCGGGGCGCCGCTTCCATCCGTTCGGCGCGCTGCCCGATTCGCCGCGCTCGCCCGATTCGCCGCGCTCGCACGGTTTGCGGTGCGCACGGTTTGCCGCGCTCGCCCGTTTATCCCGTTAGCCGCGCCCGCCGGGCCGCCGCCCGAGAACTTGCCGGCAACCGATCTCACGACACACCGGGCCGAATGCTCGTCAACGTCGGCGCAGCCGTTTACCTTGCGTGACGTGGGCATGCTCCGTTTCACGGAGCGCGCCCGGCCTGGGCCTGGGCGATGCTTGCGAGGAGGACCGTTGAGCAGCACGATCCTCTACCTCGCCATCGTCGCCATCTGGGCCGGTGTTCTTGTGCCGCGATGGCTACGGCGTGAACCTCATCGCGAGGCTGCGCGGCGTTCGCTGCGGGCAGCCACGACGGCTGCACATTCTGCGGGCGCGGACGCCGGCGTCGCTGCTGGCGGTGCTGCCGCGGTTTCCGCGCTCGAGGCTTTCGGGGTTGCTGACCTTCGCGGCGCGGATCGCGCCAGGAAAGTTCTCCCTCCGCGGCGTGGAGCGGGCGAGAATGCCGGTCGGCGGCAGGGCACCCGCGGTGCTGGCCGCGCTCGGGCGATGGCGGCGCGCCGACGGCTGTTCGGGATCCTGGTGCTGCTCGCCGGTGCAGCCGCGACGATCGCCGCGACTGGGCTCGCCACGTGGTGGGTCGCCGCTCCTCCTGCCGGCATGTTCGCCGGCTATTTGCTCCTGCTTCGCGAGGCCGCCCGCGCCGATGCCGAGCGTGCTCACGCTGAGGTCGCCGACGTGGGTGCTGACGTCGCCCGCGCCGGGTCTGGCGACGCCGAGCTTGAGGAGAAGCGCGGCACGGCCGTGCGTGCCAGCAGTCGCGTTCGGCAGCGTAGTGCGACCATGACGCAGACAGCCGTTGGGCCTGTTTCGGGCCCACTGGCTGCCATGGCGGCAGCTGACACGGCGGCGGCCGGCGATGCGGTAGCTGACCTTGAAGGCACTGGGACTGCTGATGTCGTCGACATCACGGCCCGGGTCGACGAGGAACTCTACGACCAGTACGCCGACGCGAAGCTGCGTGCTGTCGGCGACTGAGCCGCTGGTCGCGGCCCCGGCTGCGGCGGCCTTGCCTCATGGCGTACGTCCCGGCCCGGCCGCGTCGGCCGTGCCTCATGGCGTGCGTCACGGCGGATGGAGCACGCGCGTCAGATGGCGTACGTAAGGCGTGCGGTACCGCAGGCCGAATCAATTGTCTCGGCTCGCCGCACGATCATGATCTTTCTATCGCCGACGCGTGATCTTTCTACGGCCGACGCTGGAGCCAGTCTGTTGCGGCCCAATCGCCGGAGCTGACAGCTCATGGTGGGCTGCCTGCGTGGCCACCGCGGTCACGTCTGGGGTAGCGGCCGGAGGAGGTCTTCTAGACGCGATGCGGCGTTGGCGGGGGCCGGATCGACTTCGACGAGCTTGTCCCGGCTGCGCTCTCCTGACACGAACCTGACGTCGCCTAGCCGCACGCCGAACGCCCCGGCGAGGGCACGCCGCACGGCCTCGTTCGCCTTGCCTTCCACTGCCGGCGCCGCGACAGCCACAACCAGCGCCGGTCCGGCGGCGCCGTCCCACCGGCCGCCCACCGTTGGGCGGCGAGCGCCCGGCTTCACCCGCACCGCGAACCGCAAGGCATCCTGGCTCATGGCTCTAACGATCCTCTAGCCACGCTTGCGCAATGTCGGCAGCCGCCACACGAACCAGCCGCCGCGGATATCTGCTGAATCGCCAAGCCTGACCGCAACCCTCAGCTTCGCCGCGGCCTGTCGAACCTGGTTCGCCAGGCGCCCCGGAAGGTCTCGTGGCACCTGGCGACCTTGTCCCCCGCGTCCGATGCTCTGCAGTGTTCTGGCCAGTCTGAGGGGTGGCCGACGAATGGCCCGCGCGAAAACCGTCGGTCGTTTGCTACGCTGACTGGCGTTCCTGGGGCTGTAGCGCAGTCCGGTAGCGCACCTCGTTCGCATCGAGGGGGTCAGGGGTTCAAATCCCCTCAGCTCCAC
>DATIYI010000389.1:0-9945 GCA_035517695.1 Streptosporangiaceae bacterium | reverse complement strand
GGCGGCCACCGCCGCGGCGGCGCCCATCTTGGTCGCGGCCGGGTTCACAGCCAGCCCGTACAGGACCGACAGGACCGCGGCAACGGGCCCGGTCCGCCACAGCGCCCGCTGCCAGCGCGGCATGTGGTGGAACCGGGACGCGTGCCCGGTCTTGGTGAGCGCCTTCGTCGCGGGACGGCGCCACCCGGCGTCGGTGACCGGTTCACCGTGCCAGGCGAGCCCGGTGAACCACCGGTACAGGAGCCGCGCGAGCCCGATCCGGCGGATCCGCTCACGGGCGGCGCGGATGGTCGCGGCGAGCGCCAGGAGGGCCGCGAGGGCGGTCAGCGCGGCGGGGAGCAGCAGAGCCGCGATCATGGCCGTACCGCCTGTGACCTGCGAGGACGCGGATCAATATTGAGCGGGACCCGGGAAGCTATTGATCCTGCCTCATTATTGATTTTGCTTTTCCCCCTCCTGTTCCTCCCCGTTCTCTTCCGTTTCCTCTTGTCCCGCTCGTTCTGGCTGTGTGTCCCGTAGGCCAGCTTCACCAGCCTGTTGTCGTCCTGCCGCCCGAGGTGGCGGATCTCTTTCCCGTCCGGGCACTGCCCTTTGAAGGTGAGCATGACCAGCACGTGCACGTCGGCGGTCCACGAACGCGCCCCGTCGCGCAACGTCACACGCAGGTAGCCTTTGCGGCCACGGCGCTGCGCCAGGACCTCCCCGCCGCAGCTGCGCCCGTCCCCGAGGACCCGGTCAACCGACCGCACACCACCGCCGTCGGACACCTCGTACCCGGGCCACCCTGGGACCGGCTCCCAAACCTCGCTAGGTTGCTTCATTACGGACTGCACTGCTCCTTTCCTGGGGGTGCGGTTCGAGGCCCCGCCAGGCGTTCACGCACCTGGCGGGGCCGCTTACGTCGTGCTCACGTCACTTTTGGGCAGGGTCGTGGTCCTCCTTGTTGTGGCCGTTCATGGATGCCTTCACAAGGGCCTGTATCTCGCGTGCACGGGCCTGCCCTACGCGCATCTGGGTCTGTATCTGGCGGAGGGACGGCACGGATGCGGTCGCGGATGCGGTCACAGGTGCCGGTGCGGGTGCATCCGCGGCTGACCTGACCAGGTACATCAGCATTTCGGCGGCGCCGACGAACGCGACCGCCGGCCATCCGGACACGACCGCGCCGACCGGGCCCCACGGCAGCCCGTACAGCACGTTCGCGGCGAGCGTCGCGGCGATCCCAAGTGCGAGCATCCACCGGGCGAGCGGGGGCGCCTGGCGCTGCCTGCGGGCCTCGTGGAGCATCACCAGCGACGCGGCGGCGATGAGGCCGTCCACGGACAGAGGCAGGAGCCGGGCGGCTGTGCCTGACTGCCCGTGTGCGCGGCCGAGGTCGTACACGTGGGAGTACGACACGATCGCGGCGAACGCGGCGACCGCGAGCACCACCCCAGCGGTGAGCATGCGGATAGCCCGGCCACTCATCGCTGCCTCCGGCGCCGTCTTACTCGTCATCGCCGAACATCTCCAGGTAGTCGCCGCGGTAGTACGGGTCCGCGGCGATCTCGGCCCGGTTGATCCGCTCGCGGCAGGTGCCGCAGACTGGCCCGTCGGTCCTGAGCGTGGGGAGGCAGTCCGAATTGGTGCAGTAGGGGCCGTGGGCGCAGTAGATGCACGGCCCGGAATGCTGGTAGCTGCTCATGAGGTCACCACCTTCGGTCCATCTCTTCGGCGACTGGCATGAGATCGGCGATGTCGGAATCGAGGTAGTCCTCTTCGTCTGGGCAGTAGGGGCAGCGGCATCCTCGGCCGTGACGGTCGGCGCCGATAGGCGGGTCCTGGCCGAGGCCGGACGCCGCGAGGTCGGCCGCCGCGAGGTCGGCCTCGTATCTCGCTTGCTGCGCCTGCGGCGTGGACCGCTCTAGTTCCGCAATCCGTTCGAGCGCTTCTGCCAGGTTGGCTTGCAAGAGGCGCACGTCGTCCTCGGTGCCGCCGTTGAGGTACCGGACCTGCGTGGCGGCTTCCTCCGCGCTGGCGTGGTCACTTTCGGAATGCCATTTGCCGTCTGGGCTGTAGTAGCCCACGGTCCACAGGAACGGCTCTGACCTGATGTAGACGTAGCCGCTCACCAGAGCTTCACCTGCCGGGCGTCGAGCACGGCATCCAGCTGCCGGTAGGACAGCACAGCGTCGTGGTCCGCCTGGTGGTCGTCACACATCCGCGGTTCGTCGTGCTGGACGCTCAGCTCCAGGCAGTCGCCGCAGCCGAGGCCGCCGGCCGGGTCGCGCCACTGACACGCGTCGGCGATGGCCTGCCGCGCGGTCTCGGCCTGCGCGGCGGTTAGGGTCCACTCGCCGCGCCCTGCCTGCCGCGCCCGGTGCAGCAAGGACACGACTGTCCGCGCCGTCGAATCGTCCCACCCGGCAAGCCAATGGACGATGCGCAGGTCGTAACGGCCGAGGGGAACCCCGGCGAGGGCCTGGCGGAGCGCCGCTACCCGCGTCTCCGGCTGGGCGTAGCCGTTCGGCGGGTCCTCGACTGGGCTGACGGGCGCGTACCCGGTCGGGTCGTAGTGTTCGTTCATGGTCCTGTCCTCTCGCGGGGGGGATGGGCTCTTAGGGCCGTCGCCGCGTTGAGAGCGCGTGCGGCGGCCCGCCCTGTAAGGGCGTTCGTGGGAGCCAACCCGGGAGCCAACCGGGATGGAATGATGCGGGCCGCGATGGACCCGCGTGGACAGCCGGGGTAGGCGCGGCCGTGGCGTACGGATCGGTGCGGACGAGTTCAGACGGTCCGGCCGTAGTATCTGGCCATGACATCCGTTCTGCTCGCCGAGGACGACACCTCAATTTCCGAGCCGCTCGCTCGCGCGCTTCGGCGTGAGGGGTACTTCGTCGACGTGGCGCCAGATGGCCCGCACACCCTGGACCGGGCCCTTGGCGGCGGCGTGGACCTCATCGTTCTCGACATCGGGCTGCCCGACTTGGACGGGCTTGAAGTGTGCCGTCGCATCCGCGCCGAGGGCCACGGCGTGCCGGTGCTTATCCTCACCGCCCGTGCCGACGAGGTGGACACCGTGGTCGGCCTCGACGCGGGCGCCGACGACTATGTCACCAAGCCGTTCAGGCTCGCCGAGTTGCTGGCCCGGGTACGTGCGCTACTGCGTCGTGGCACCTCGGAGACACCGGTGGTGCAGGGAGTGCGCATCGACGCGGACTCACGCCGCGCATGGATGGACGGCGAGGAACTGCAGCTCACCACAAAGGAGTTCGACCTGCTGCGGGTGCTCGTGCGCGACGCGGGCAAGGTGATCACCCGCGAGCAGATCATGCGGGAGGTGTGGGACACCAACTGGTGGGGCTCCACCAAGACGCTCGACATGCACATTTCGTGGCTTCGCCGCAAGCTCGGTGACGACGCCAACAACCCGCACTTCATCACCACGGTGCGCGGCGTCGGTTTCCGTTTCGAGCGCGGCGACTGACGGAGCAATGCGGCGCCGCTTGCTGTTCTCCACGCTGGCCGTGGCGGTCGGCGCCGTACTACTGCTCGGCCTGCCGCTCGCGGTTGTACTGAGCCGCCTGGAGCTAAACGAGGCCGGTCAGCAGCTCGAGCGGGACGCGGCCATGGTCGCCAAGGGCATGCAATACAGGCAGCAGGCGGGCAAACCGACCGATCCGCAGGAGATTGAGCGGACGCTGCCTGACCGGTATGTCATCATCAAGGATGTCGGCGTGGAAACGATCACGGTCGGCCGTAAGCCCCCGGCAGACGACACCATCAAATCGCGCGCCGTCACGGGCGATTTCGACGTCACCGTCGAGGCGGACGGTGCCGTCACCGGCGGCAGCCTGACCAAGGCGCTTGCGCTGATCAGCTCACTGGCGATGCTCGCGATCGGCGTGGCGGTCGGCCTCGCGTTCATCCAGGCGCGCAAGCTCTCCAGACCGCTGGTCGAGCTTGCGGAGGCCGCCGAGCGGCTTGGCTCAGGCGACGCGCGCCGGGTCGGCCGCAAGTACGGGGTGCGTGAACTCGACCAGGTCGCGGAGGGCCTTGACCGTTCCGTGCGACGTGTGGCCGACCTGCTCGCCGCCGAGCGCGAATTTGCCATGGACGCCTCGCATCAGCTGCGCACGCCGTTGACCGCGCTGTCCATGCGGCTGGAGGAGATGATCGCGGCGGCCGACGAGCCTGAGGTGGTCCGCGAAGAGGGCGCGGCGGCACTCGCCCAGACCGAGCGGCTCGCCAATGTGGTGAGCCAGCTGCTTGGCCGAACGGTGCCCAAGGAGTCAACCACCGCGGAAATCACCAGCATCGATGACATTGTCGCCCAGCAGGTGGCCGAGTGGGACCCGGCGTTCCGCCGTGCGAACCGCAAGCTTGAGGTCATCGGGACGAAGGGGCTGCACGCTCGCACCACTCCAGGCAGCATCGCCCAGGTGATCGCGACCCTCGTGGACAATGCGCTAGAACACGGCGCCGGCACCGTCGCTATCCGCACCTGGCAGACGCCGAAATCGGTGGTCGTGGAGATACGCGACGAAGGCAGGGGGGTGCCGGCCGAGCTGGTGCCGCGGATCTTCGAGCGGAACGTGAGTGGCCGGCCGGGCGGCACTGGTCTCGGGCTGGCGCTGGCGCGTGACATGGCGGCTGCAAATGGCGGCAATGTCGTGCTCGTCCGGCCGAGGCCAGCGGCGTTCGCTGTCTTCCTGCCGCGGCCATGGCAGGACGACCCCGATGAGGCTCCCGCGGTCAGCGGACCCGCGTGAAGACCCCCATGCCACCGTCGGCCTGGGGTGCCACCTCCAGACCGACGGGTGCGATCGCGTGCAGGCCGGTGGCCGGCGGCGTGGCATGTGTCGCGAGTGGCAGGAAGACCCATTTCTTGTAGGCCCAGTACCTGAACAAGGTTCCGATCGCCGTGGCCGTCACCTGGGCCATGTTGTATGCGAGCTGGCCGTGCATGCCCAGGGAGTACTCGGTGAAGCCGATTACCAGCAGCGCGATCAGCAGGCCGGCTGCGTTCAATGCGTAGAAGATCAGATACTCGCGCGCCAGGCCCGCATTCGCCCTATGCCTGAAAGTCCACCTGCGGTTTCCCGCATATGCGAAGGTGGTGGCCACGACGGTGGAGATCGTTTTCGCGAGCAGCGGGCCGAGCCCGGCGTTGCCGCGCAGCATCGCGGCCCCACCGATGTCGAGCGCGGACCCGATCATGCCGATGACGCTGAACTTTGCCAATTCATGGACGAGTTCGGCGAAACGCCGGTACGGGGCGGTGATCGGGCTCACGACGGAGGAGTCTGCCACGCCATGGTCTGCTGCACCCGCGCGCAACGCGGCGGGCACGGCCGTGTCCTTACGCTCTTGAGGTCGGCCTGCCCGCGTTTGCATTTTTCATCCCGCCATCCGCGGTGCCCGTTGCCGCAGCTGACCCGCGTGCATGACGACGTAGAGCGGACGAATCCGACCGCGAATGTGATGTCGTCGACGGCGGGGATGTGCGTGGGGACCGGATGCCACCTGCACGGGCGCTTGTCGCACATCGTAGGCTTGCTGGCCGTGACGGGACAGTGGGCATCTGCGCCGGTAGTTGGCATGGTCGGCGGTGGCCAGCTCGCCCGGATGACCCAGCAGGCGGCGGTCAGCCTCGGTGTCCGGCTGCGTGTGCTCGCCGCGTCGCGGGAAGACAGCGCCGCGCAGGTCTGCCCCGACACCTCGGTCGGCGATCACACCTCCCTCGCTGACCTGCGGGACTTCGCCGCCGGATGTGATGTGCTCACGTTCGATCACGAGCATGTGCCCAGCGAGCACCTGACCGCGCTCGAGCAGGCGGGCGTCAAGGTCCGCCCTGGTTCCTGGCCGCTGCGCCACGCGCAGGACAAGCGGGCAATGCGCGAACGGCTCGCCGCTCTCGGGGTGGCCGGCCCAAGGTTCCGCCAGGTCCGCACCCTGGACGAGGTGCGCGAGTTCGCTGGGTCCGACGGCTGGCCGGTGGTGCTCAAGGCGATCAGCGGCGGCTACGACGGCAAGGGCATGTGGGTGTGCCGCTCGACTGGCGAAGCTGCGGCGGTTCTCGCGCATGACGTGCCGTTGATCGTGGAGGAGCACGTGCGGTTCGGGCGGGAACTTGCGGCGGTGGTCGCGCGCTCGCCGCACGGGCAGGGCGCGGCATTCCCTGTCGTGCAGACGGTGCAACGGGACGGCGTCTGCCATGAGGTACTCGCACCTGCCCCGGGTCTGCGCCCGGGCAGCGCGGCGCGGATCCAGGAACTGGCCCTGCGGGTGGCCGCCGAGCTTGGCGTGACCGGGCTGCTCGCGGTGGAGCTATTCGAGACCGCCGACGGGCTGCTCGTGAATGAACTGGCGATGCGTCCGCACAACAGCGCGCACTGGACGATCGAGGGTGCGCGGACTTCGCAGTTCGAGCAGCACCTGCGTGCCGTGCTTGACTTGCCGCTCGGGGCACCGCGGCTTGCCGCACCGCAGGTAGCGATGGCGAATGTGTTCGGCGGCGACAAGTGGGACGCGCCCGGCGATGTTTTCGGCAGGTATGTCCACGTGATGGCCGCCGATCCAGGTGCGAAGGTGCACTTTTACGGAAAGCAGCCACGTCCCGGCAGGAAGATCGGGCACGTCACCGTGCTAGGCGATCCCGGCGACGACATGGGAGAGGTGCGCGTGCGGGCCCGCCGCGCGGCCAGTTACCTCGGCGGCGAACGCGACGATGAGGGGTCGTGAGACACCGATGTGCAGCTCCGCTAGCCGACGCCCGTCGCACAGCCAGCACCACCCGCCGCGCATTTGCGGCGACAGCCCCCGGGCAAAACCCGCCCGGGCAAGGCTCCCGGGCAAGCCTTCCGGGCGACCCCCGGACGAACCGCCGGGCAAGCTTTCCGGGCAATACCCCTGGACAGAACCCGCCGGGCATGGCTTCCGGGCAATACCCCCTGGACAGAACCCGCCGGGCATGGTTTCCGGGCACGCCTCCCAGCCAAGGCTTACCCGCCCTGTGGGCACTCCCTAATGATGATTTGGCAGCTTGTCAGGCGCGTAGGCGGGTGAACGGGATTCTGTGGACAATTGACCGGGAGGCGATGACGTGAGCGCACTGATCGGCGTCGTCATGGGCAGCGATTCTGACTGGCCGGTCATGAGCCAGGCAGCTGAGGCCGTGGCCGAGTTTGGGATCGGCTGCGAGGTGGAGGTGGTGTCCGCGCACCGGATGCCGCACGAGATGCTCGCTTACGGTTCAGGAGCGGCGGCGCGCGGCCTGCGGGTGATCATCGCTGGTGCGGGCGGCGCCGCGCATCTGCCGGGCATGCTCGCCGCGGCAACCCCGCTGCCGGTGATCGGCGTGCCCGTGCCGCTCAAGTACCTTGACGGGCTGGATTCGCTGTTGTCGATCGTGCAGATGCCCGCGGGTGTGCCCGTCGCTGCGGTCGCGGTCGGCGGCGCACGTAACGCCGGGTTGCTTGCGATCCGCATCCTTGCCGCCGCCGACGACGGGCTGCGCGAGCAGATGGCCGATTTCCAGGTGCGGCTGAAACAGCAGGCGATGGCCAAGGGCGCCGCCCTGCGTGCGGCGTTCGAGGGCTCAGTAGCGCAGGGGCACGACAATCGCTGAATCTCGCCAGGCCTGCTGGCTTGCACCGCTGTGCCGCGCCGCGGACCGCCAGACGTCGTCCAGCCAGCATCACTGGCCGCACCCGCCACTGCGATTTGGGGACAGCCATGATCGCGGTACCTAAACCGCGCATGTGAGGGGCTAGGTACCACGATCATCGAATGCGTCTTTGACCGGGAGCGGTGTCGCGTGCAGGTCGGCCCGCGGCGGCACCGCTGCGTCGGCCGTCCATATCAGGGACGGCCGAGGGCGCGGTAGTGCCAGCTCGCGGCCCGCCAGCGCTCCGGGTCAAGCGCACCGCGGCCGTCCACGATGTTACGTTTGGCTACCACCTTGCCGAGGATCTCAGGGTCGGCGTCGGTGAATTCGGGCCATTCCGTCAGCAACAGCACGATATGTGCGTCCCTCGCGGCGTCGAGCGCCGTGGCCGCGTACTCGAGTTCCGGGTGGGCTTGCCTGGCATTCTCCACCGCGGCTGGGTCGTAGACGGTGACCCTGGCGCCGAGACCGTGGATGGTCTTCGCGACATCAAGCGCGGGCGAGTCGCGGATGTCGTCAGAATTGGGCTTGAACGCGGCGCCGAGCACGCCGACGACGCGGCCCTCGAAGGCGCCGCCGGCCAGTTCCCTGGCAAGATCTACCATCCGCGCGCGGCGGCGCATATTGATCGCATCGACCTCACGCAGGAAGGACAGTGCCTGGTCGACACCGAGTTCGTCGGCACGGGCCATGAACGCCCTAATGTCTTTCGGCAGGCAGCCGCCGCCGAAGCCAAGCCCGGGACTGAGGTAGCTGCCGCCGATCCGGCCGTCATAGGACAGCGCGGCGGACAGCATCGTCACATCCGCCCCGGTGGCCTCGCAGACCTCTGCCATCGCGTTGATAAACGAAATCTTGGTGGCAAGGAACGCATTCGCGGCGACCTTCACGAGCTCGGCGGTGGCGAAGTCGGTGATCAGGAACGGGGTGCCGTCCGCCAGTTGTCGCGCGTAGATCTCACGCAGGACCGCGGCGGCGCGCACCGAGTGCGTCCCCGCCACTATCCGGCCCGGGTGCAGCGTGTCGCGGACCGCGTGTCCCTCGCGGAGGAACTCGGGATTCCAGGCAAGCTCCGCAGCAGGCCCGGCTGGCGCCAGCTGCGCTAGCCGTTGTGAAACGGCTTCCGCGGTGCCGACAGGGACGGTGCACTTGCCGACCACGAGGCAGGGTGAGCGCAGCAACGGCGCGAGCTCGTCGATGCAGGCGCGCAACTGGGACAGGTCGGCGGCGTTACCATCGCTGCGCTGCGGCGTGCCGACACACACGAAATGCGTGTCGGCGAAGGCTGCCACCTCCGCATAGGAGGTGGTGAATCGGAGCAGCCCGCGGTCCAGACCGGCCTGCAGCAAATCCTCGAGGCCGGGCTCGAAGAATGGCAGCTTTCCCGCGGCCAGCCGGTCGATCCTGACCGGGTCGGTGTCCAGGCCGAGTACCTCGAAACCCAGCTCGGCAAGGCAGGCCGCATGCGTCGCGCCCAGATACCCGGTGCCGAGCACAGTGAGGCGGCGGGCCACGGCGTCTCCTCTCCCCATCGTCGTCGTGCTTCACCTGCGGCAGGTGCGCGTCGCCCGGCCTTCTGGCGGCTCCTACTATCGAGGCCGTGAGCCTCGAATGCCCGGCCTTCGCCCTGGCCGAGGAGCACCTGATGCTCCGCGAGTCGGTGCGTGCGCTCGCCGATGACAAGATCGGCCCCCGGGCCGCAGAGGTCGACCTGACCGGTGAGTTCCCCTGGGACGTGTCTGACGCGCCTATCCATGCCGACCTGCACGCCGTGCACGTTCCGGAGAAGTACTGCGGCGCAGGCGCTGACGCCATCGCCACCGTGATTGTCATCGAGGAGGTCGCCCGGGCGTGCGCAGCCTCCTCGCTCATCCCGCTCGTCAACAAGCTCGGCACGCTGCCGTTGTTGCTTACGGGTCGGATGAGCTTAAGCAACGGTACCTTCCCCCGCTAGCGCTAGCACGGGGCAAGGTGATGTTCTCTTATGCCCTCTCAGAACCGGAGGCTGGGTCCGATTTCGCTGCGGCGCGTACTCGGGCAACCGCGGCGGGTAGTGGATATGTACTGAACGGCACCAAGCGGTGGGTCAGCGGCGGCGGCACGTCGACGCGTTACACAGTGGTGGCGGTCACCACACCCGACGCAGGGGCCGACGGGATTTCGGCCTTCGTCGTGGAAAAGGGCGACGAGGGCTCTCGTCCGGCGCGCCTGAGCACAAGCTCGGGATCAAGGGCTCGCAGACATGTGAACTTTACTTCGACGACTGCGAGATACCTGCGGACCGGATGATCGGCGCCGAA
>DATIYI010000388.1:0-2651 GCA_035517695.1 Streptosporangiaceae bacterium | reverse complement strand
TCTCCATCTCATCGGGCCGCATGGCCACCACCGGAAGCGGCGTGACGCCCTCGCGCCGGGGCTGCATGCCGTCGAGGACCAGGGTCAGGTACCGGCGCCAGATGCCGGGAGTGGCGGCATACCCGAGGTGCGCCGCCTCGGTCAGCATGAAGACGATGAACGGGATGTCGGTCCGCTGGATGTCGGCCCGCAGCTGCCCGGCCGCCTGAGCCCGCTGTACCAGCCGGGCGACCAGGGGTTCGTTGCGCTGCCGCGCGACCGCGACCAGGTCCCGGCCGTAGGTGGCGAACATGAGCATCTGCCGCAGGCCGACGTCGCCCGCCATGATCTCGGCCATCCGCTCCATGAAGGACACCAGGCCGCACCACGCATCAGGGTTTGCGTAGGCCTCGTCGGCGATGGTCGCGACCGAGTCGAGGCGATCCATGAACAGCGCCTCGATCAGCTCCTCTTTGGTCCGGAACCGCCGGTAGACGGTGCCGACGCCGACCCCGGCGTGGCGGGCGATCTCGTCCAGGCTGACATCGAGGCCGCGCTCGTTGAACACCTCCGCGGCCGCCTTCAGGATCCGCTGCCGGTTTCGCTCCGCGTCGCGTCGCAGCGGTCGCACCGCGCGGACGTCGGCCCCGCAATCAGCCGAGTTCTCGGTCACCTGAAACCTCCCGGAAAAGTGGAGACATCTTCTCCGCTTCGTGCTACCGTGATCTAAGCGGAGAAGATACCTCCAGATTGGTGAAGCTCATGTCCGATGTCAACTCCCCCAGCAGCGCCGGCCCGGAGGACCGGCGGCGCTGGCTCATCCTCGGCGTGATCGGCCTGGCGCAGCTCATGGTGGTCCTCGACGCCACGATCATGAACATCGCGCTGCCGTCCGCGCAGCGCGCGCTGGACTTCAGCACGGTGGACCGGCAGTGGGTGGTCACGGCCTACACCCTGGCGTTCGGCAGCCTGCTCCTGCTGGGCGGGAAGCTGGCCGACCTGGTCGGCCGGAAGGTCACGTTCCTGATCGGACTGGTCGGCTTCGCGGGCGTCTCGGCCATCGGCGGCGCCTCGGTCAACTTCGCCATGCTGGTGACCGCACGGGCCTGCCAGGGCGCGTTCGCCGCGATCCTGGTGCCGTCGGCACTGTCGCTGCTGACGACCACGTTCACCGAGCCGAAGGACCGCGGCAAGGCGTTCGGCGTCTACGGGGCGATCGCCGCGGCCGGCGGCGCGGTGGGCCTGCTGCTCGGCGGAGCGCTGACCGAGTACCTGTCCTGGCGGTGGACGCTGTATGTCAACCTCATCTTCGCGGGCCTCGCGTTCGCCGGCGGAGCGCTCCTGCTCAAGCGGGAGCCGTCGCAGGCCAAGCCCAAGCTGGACATCCCCGGCGTGCTGCTGGTATCCGGGGGCCTGTTCTGCCTGGTCTACGGATTCTCCAACGCCGCCACGCACAACTGGCACACCCCGTCCACCTGGGGTTTCCTGGTCGCGGGCGTGGCGCTGCTCGTAGTCTTCGCGCTCTGGCAGACCCGGGCGGCCAACCCGCTGCTCCCGCCTCGCGTGGTGCTTGACCGGAACCGGGGCGGCGCGTACGCCTCCATGCTGATCGCCTCGGCCGGGATGTTCGCTACGTTCCTGTTCCTGACCTACTACTTGCAGCAGACGCTGAGTTACACGCCGATCGTCACCGGCTTCGCGTTCCTGCCCATTGTCGGCGGCATCGCCGTCGCGGCCAACCTGTCCACCATCGTCCTGATGCCGAGGATCGGGCCCAAGCCCCTGGTGCCGGCCGGGATGCTGGTCGGCGCGGGCGCCATGGTCTGGTTCGCTCAGCTGGGGACGCACACCGCCTACGTGGACGGGGTGCTCGGCCCGCTCATCCTGACCGGGATCGGCCTCGGCATGGTGATCGCGCCGTCGATCAACACCGGCACGTACGGCGTGGCGCCGCGGGACGCCGGCGTCGCCTCCGCCACCGTCACCGTCGGCCAGCAACTCGGCGCCTCCATCGGTACCTCGCTGCTGAACACGATCTTCGCCAGCGCCGTCGCCTCATACATCACCGCGAACCTCGCCTCAGCCCGGGTGATCGGCCGTCCGGCGCTGACCGGGCTGGCGCTGGCGCATGGCTACGACACCGCGTTCTGGTGGACGGCCGGCATCCTGGTCGGCGGTGCGATCGTGAGCGGCGTCCTGTTCCGCCCCGGTCCGCTGTACCGCAGGGACGGCCAGTCTCCGCAGGACGCCGGCGTCCTGGCGCAAACCGAGGCGGGCCCCGCCTTCCCGGCGTGAGGCTCCGGTACGCCCCGGATGCGGAACTCGTTTTCGCATCCGGGGCGTTTGCCATGCGGCCGGAAAGCCGGCGGCAATTTGTTACTCACTCGTCATTTAAATAGCAGTAACTAAATCCGTGTGTACTATTGCGTGCCGCGCGGATACCAGAAACTGCTGAGCCTGAAGTGACTGCAGGTAGACATGGTAAGACACGTCGGCAACGGCGTTATGGCGTGTGTGTCCGAAAAGCAACCTACGCTACTGGTATGTCTTTCCGCTGCCGACTTAGGATTATTTCGTCCGGATGACGTCAAAAGGGGCCTTATGACGTTAGGTGGCGTATGACGTGGTCGGGGGTTTGAGGCTGGGGGATCCGCAGCGGATCGGCCCGTATC
>DATIYI010000387.1:0-6342 GCA_035517695.1 Streptosporangiaceae bacterium | reverse complement strand
GGTTTCGCTGCCCCGCAGACCTAGTCTCAGCGTCCCGGCGAAGAAGCTGGCTATTCTAGGGCCGGGGTCCCTGCCATAGCGGCATCCGGCTGCAACGTCGTGCCTCCGCGTGAGCTGTCACCGACGTACGTTCGGCAAAAGATCTTTAGGTATTTCCTCCCGGACCCAACGCAATCTGCCGACAGGACCTTGGCCCCTGACTCAGGGTCTGATGCGTTGCTGCCAGGGCCCGCTTGGCCGAATCTGCTCAGCGGTTGGAGACCTTAGTCCCTTGCCTGCCGGGCGCACCGAGAAGAACGAGGCGGATTGGGAAGAAAACCGGCAACGGCACTGGGCCCGAGGACTGACGTCGCGCGACAGTGCGAGGCGCCAGGGGGCTGGCCCTGTTCTCATCATCACCTGACGTCAGTACTGGGCTCAGTACTCGACCACGATGCGGTCGTCGGCCTCGGTGACGCCGGACGCGGACCAGGCGGCGGCCACCGCTTCGTCGTGCTCAGCCCACGAGCTCACCGCCTCCGCTGCGGTCACTGTCCCGTAGCAATGGGCATCGACGGAAAGATCGTCGGCGCCAACCCGGGCGCTGCGCCGGAAGGCGTCACCGATGGCGTTCCTGATGTCGCGTCCGTCCCGCGGTGAGGTCAGCGTGATGTCGTTGCCGATGCCGGACACGCCGGGCACGCTGGCGGTGAGGCACTCGGCCTCGTCTCGCTGGTACTGCCACTGCGCGGTGACGGTCAGGATGACGGCGCCGTCATCCGCTGCCACGGCGATCGCCTTGCTGCCCAGCTTCGGGCCCCAGGAAGGCTCGGCGGCGATGTCAAGCCGCAGGTCATCGCCTGTCATGTTGGCCGCCTTACAGTCGTCGCCCCAGCGCCGACGTGACCGGGGCCGCTGTGATCATGGCCAACACGCTACGGATCCGCCGTCAGGCACCGAATCCACGAAATGCGCGGTCCGCGGCGGGCCACAGGCGTGGCCAGCTGGCGACTCGGGCGTGGCAGCTGCGGACCGCGCTGTGCGCGCAATACGAATGCCGTCCGGAAAGTCGTGCCCGCCGCCCGATGACCGTGCCACGTATGCCCGTAGCCTCAGGCGGTAGGACCAGCGAAAGGGGGCGGGGATGGACACCACCCGGCACTACTCGATGCTCATCGACGCGGAGTGGGTGGACACCGGCGACCGATTCGAGATCCGCAGCCCTGCGACGGAGGAACTCGTGGCCACCGTGGCCAAGGGCGGTCCCGAGCATGCCGACCGGGCGGTCCTCGCGGCCAAGGCCGCGCACGAGGAGGGCCGATGGCGCCGGACGCCGCCCGCGGAGCGGGCCGCGGTGCTCGATGCGATCGCACGGCGGCTCACCGAGCGGATGGACGAGCTCGCGGTTCTGCAGGTACTGGAAAACGGCACGACCCTGCGTCAGGCGGGGGCGTTCCACCTCGCCTTCTCCATCGCTCACCTGCAGTATTTCGCCGACCTGGCCCGCAGGTATGACTTCGAGCGGCCAGGCCCGCTGCTGAAGGCCCCGACACTGGCCGCCGGTATCGTGCGCCGCGAGCCGGTCGGCGTGTGCGCGGCCATCCTGCCGTGGAACTTCCCGCTGCTGCTGGCGATGTGGAAGATCGGCCCCGCGCTGGCCGCGGGAAACACCATCGTGGTCAAACCGGATGAGCGGACCCCGCTGACGCTGCTGGAGTTCGCCCAGATAGCGCAGGAGTGCGGGCTGCCTTCGGGTGTGCTGAACGTGGTGACCGGTGAGGGCCCCGTCGTGGGAGCCCGGCTGGCCAGCCATCCGGACGTGCGGAAGATCGCCTTCACCGGTTCGACGGCCGTCGGGCGCGAGATCATGCGGATGGCCGCGGGTAACGTGAAACGGCTCACCCTGGAGCTGGGCGGCAAGGGACCGAACATCGTCCTGGACGACGCCGACCTGGATCTGGCCGTGGACGGCACGCTGTTCGGCGGGCTGATGAATCAGGGACAGGCGTGTGAGTCGGGCACCCGGATCATCGTGGCGAGCAGCGTGCACGACAAGTTCGTCGAGCGCCTGATCGAACGGGCCAGCACGATCACGGTCGGGGACCCGCTCGATCCCGCCACGGATTTGGGCCCGGTCATCTCGGCCGAGGCCCGTGAACGGATCCTGGGATACATCGAAACCGGCCGGCAGGAAGGCGCCACCCTGGCGTACGGCGGGGGGGTGCCAGCCGGCCCGCAGTTCGAGCGCGGCTTCTGGGTCGAGCCGACGATCTTCACCGCCGTCGTCAACGGCATGACGATCGCACGTGAAGAGATCTTCGGCCCGGTCCTGGCGGTGATCCGCTGTGAGGGCACCGACCAGGCGATCCGGATCGCCAACGACACCGAGTACGGGCTCTCGGCCGGAGTGTGGAGCACCGACACCCAGCTCGCCCTCGACGTGGCCGGCGAGCTTGAGGCCGGCACCGTCTGGGTCAACGAGTGGCACATGGTCAACGCCGCCTATCCCTTCGGCGGATACAAGCAAAGCGGGCTGGGCCGCGAACTTGGGCCGCATGCCCTAGATGAGTACACCGAGGAGAAGTTCGTCCACGTCGACCTGTCTGGCCGACTGGACCGCCGCGCCTACCCGCTGCTGCTCAGTGCGGCGGCGGGCTGAGCGTCCGGGGAGTCCGGGGGGAAGAACAGTGAGTACCAGGGATGGAGATGTCATGGACGTTCTGACCGATGGTTATGCCCTTCCGGTGAGCGGCGGCTTGTACCCGCCGCCGCCCTATCTCTACCGGGGCGCGACGGCGATCATCGCCATGTACGAGGCTGACCCGGCCGGGCTGGCCGGCCTGCTTCCTCCAGGCGTGTCGCCGCTGGAGGACCCGCCGGTATGCCTGGCCTGGGTCGTTCACTACCCGTTCTCGACGCTGGGCGTCTACAACGAGGCGATCATGTTTATCCGGGTCAGCTTCGAGGGAGAGGGCTACGCGTTCTGCCCGTTCATCTACGTCGACAACGACGCGGCGCTGGCATGTGGCCGGGAGCTGTGGGGATTCCCGAAGAAGTTCGCCAGTATGGGATACGCCCGCCCCGCCGGCGGTTCGCCGTTCGGTGAGCAGATGATGTTCACGATCGAGCGGCCCGCCGGGAAACGGCTGCTGACCGTGACGATGAACCCGGAACGCCCGGCGGGAGCCGGAGAGCTGAGCGTCCTGCCCGCGCTTACCCTGCGCCGCGTCCCGAACAGCCGTCTAGGCGCCGATCGGCCCAGCATCTGCGAGCTGATCCGGACCGACTACTCGGCGGTGCCCGTGCTCAGTGCGGCTGGCACACCGGAGCTGTGGGCCGGCCGGTGCTCGGTGACAATGGACTCGGCCTCCGACTTCGACCCGCTCTACATGATGGCGCCGGTCCAGATGCTGGGCGCGCTGTACGCCGTCGCCGACTTCACGCTGCCGCTGGGCACGCCGGTCAGAGACTACCTCGCGGAGGCCGAGGCGACCAGCGCGCGCGGTGCCCGAACAGTTTTCAGTGAGTGAGGAGACGACCGGCCATGGCTCAGCCCGCCAGCATCGCCCGTCCCGCTGAAGGGTCTGTGATCGCCGCGTGGGACGAGGATCCGCGCGGCACCCTGCAGATGACCGGCGCCGAGGCGCCGCTCGCCAAGGAGGAGCAGGACCTCCTCGACGGGGTGCACCGCTTCGCCGCCGAGGTGATGCGGCCCATCGGGGAACAGCTGGACCGCATGACACCCGAGGACGTCATCGCGAAGGACTCGCCGCTGTGGCAGGTGTTCGCGAAGTTCGGCCGGCTCGGCCTCGGCGTGGACCAGCTGCTGGCCTTTGAGCCGGCCCAGGCGGCCAAGGCGCTCTGCCTGATACTCGAAGAACTGGGCTGGGGTGACGCCGGCCTGGCCAGCTCGCTGGGCGTCTCGATGTTCCCGCGTTGGATGGCGGCCTCGTTCGGCAACCAGCATCTGCTCGAGCTGGCCCCGGCGTCGAAGATCGGCTGCTGGGCGACCACCGAGCCCGGCCACGGCACGGATCAGCTCGATCCCGGTCGGCAGATCTTCCGCCCCGGAGGCGACTATGGCCGTCCTGATTGCGTGGCGACGCTGTCCGATGACAGGATTGTCATCAACGGGCGCAAAGCCGACTGGATTTCGAACGGCACGATCGCCGAGGTCTGCATCGTGTACTGCGCCGCCGACACTGGCAGTAGCCCTGACCCCGAACGGGGCTGCGTCGTCATCGTCCCGATGGATACCCCTGGGGTCAGCCGCGGCGCCCCGCTGGACAAGCTCGGGCAGCGGGCCCTGAACCAGGGCGCGGTCATCTTCGACAACGTCGAGCTCCCAGTTTCGAACGTGCTGGCAGGGCCGGATGACTATAGGCGTGCCGCCTACCAGGTCCTGTCCATCGGCAACGCCTGCATGGGAGCGATTTTCGTCGGGACCGCGCGGGCCGCCTACGAACTGGCGCTCGGCTACGCCCGCGAGCGGACCCAAGGCGGCGTGGCCATCGCGGCGCACCAGAGCGTTGCCTACCGGCTGTTCCACATGTACCGCAAGGTCGAAGCGGCGCGGGCGCTGGCCCGCCGGGCCATGCTGTACAACTTCACCCAGCCGGTGCCCGTCCTGCAGGCCGCCATGGCCGCCAAGGTCACCGGCACCCAGGCGGCCTTCGAGGTCGCCAGCGACGCACTGCAGATCTTCTGCGGCGCCGGTATCCGCCGGGGCCAGCCCATCGAGAAGATTTTCCGGGACGCCCGCCTGTCGATGATCGAAGACGGCTGCAACGAGATCCTCGCCATCAAGGGCGGCATGTACCTGGCCGCCAGCCACTGATTCAGATATGGACCGCCTGCCAACATCACAAGGGAAATGCAATGCACGCTAACAAGCGCACCGCAGCCAGCACGGCCCGGGCGGGGGCGCCAGGCGGTTAAGGGATGAGGATCCGGTCCCGCTCGAAAATAGGATTGGGCAGGTGACCTGCGGGTATCGTTGATCGGGCGGCCCAGGACGGGTTTTCGGCGGATCTGCCCTGTATCGATGTCGGTCAGAGTCGCGCGGTAAGCGTCACGTTCGCCGGCGGGGATGCGCTGGGCGATGCCCTGGGGCCGGACGTTGTTGTAGTGCGCCTGGTACTCGGCCAGGTCGGAGCACAAGTACGCCTGCCGAGGATGAGCACGCGGTCCAGCGTCTCGCGGCGCAGGGTGCCGACAAAGCGTTCGCAGATCGCGTTCATCCGCGGCGGCTGGACAGCGCGGCGCAGAATTCTGGTCCCGGCGGCCTCGAATACGGCGTCGAACGAGCGCGTAAAGTGCGATCCGCGGTCGCGGATCAAGAATCGCATGTCCCCGAACCGCTCGCCTGGGCTGAGGGCGAGGTTGCTGGCCTGCTGCACCGTCCACTCGCCAGTCGGGCTGGAGGTGACGCCGACCAGGTGCATCCGGCGGTACCGTGCTCGATGAACACCAGGACGTACAGTCGCCGGAGAAGCACGGTGTCCACGTGCAGAAAGTCGACAGCGAGGATCCCGGCGACCTGGGCATTCCGGAACTGCCGCCAGGTCGGGCCTGACTGGCGCGGCGCCGGATCGATGCCCGCAGCACGCAGGATCTCCTGCACCAGTGGACGGCGCGACCGTCATTCCGAGTTTCGTCAGCTCACCGTGGATCCGACGGTATCCCCACGCCGTGGAATCTCCCTCGCCAGCCGGACAACAAGGCGAGCAATGCTCCGGACTATTGGCGGACGGCCAGGCATGCGTCGGCTGCTGGTGTCGTACTTTTCCCGCCGCCAGCTTACGGTGCCAGGCCAGGAGCGCTGCTAGCGTCACGGGGAAGATATCGGTCCAGCGCCTACGGGGGAAGAAGCCGGGCCAGCGCGGCGAAGCACACCCGGTCAGTCGGCTCGTACCGCACACGCCCGGCGTAACGGCGCAGCACCGCGTTCTCGTGCCGGAGCACCAGCAGCTCAGCTTGCTTCGCCCCGTCCCCGCGGAACATCAGGACAGCCAGGCTGAGTACCCGGCGAACCAGCAAGCAGACGATCTCGAGAAGCACCCGGCCTGGCGTGCCTCCACGACGAGAGTGTCCCACGTGAACCGGAAGTCGGCCTGCAGCGAGCTCTGCACCGCGGCGAGCGGCGCCTCCTGCTCGGCCCGCCGTCGGCCGGTTCGCCGTGGGAGGGCCAGATCGTGCGGCTATGTCGTCCGTGGCGGTCATGGCTAGCTCCGCAGGACAGCAGGCCTGAAGGGGCGAGGCCGGGACCGGTCATGCCAGGGCTCGGACCCGCTTCATCACGGCTTCGGGGTCGGCCTGCGCCGGGACGGCCGCCAATACCAGGTCAGCCTCAGCTGGTGGATC
>DATIYI010000386.1:0-8939 GCA_035517695.1 Streptosporangiaceae bacterium | reverse complement strand
GCGGGCTGGCCCGGGCCCCTGGTTGTCCTGCTGGGTCAGCCGGAACCTCGGGTCGCGAGCGGCGTACGTTTTCGCGATGATCGCGCTGCCGTCGGTGGAGCCGTCGTCCACCATTACGACTTCCAGGTCGCGCAGCGACTGACTAGCGACCGAGTCCAGTGCTGCCTTGAGGTAATGCTCGACGTTGCAGAACGGAACGACGACGCTCAGCTTCGCCACGCAACACGCCCCTCCAAAATAAGCGACACGGTACGCACGGACCGCTATCCCCTACAACTTCCGGCGTATCAAACCATATCCAGCAAATTCGCTGCAACCCGTGCCTGCGGTGGTCTGAGTGTACATGCCCACTACGCACTGTGAACATTCATTAGGAATGAGTGATAAATGCGATATCGCGATCGACTGGCGCCCTAGGGCGTGATCATGTGGCCACTCGGCGACTCGGGTGCGTTTCGTGGATCTTGGGAAAGCGCCGGTGAGCCGGGCGGCGTCCGGCAAGGCCCTGCTTGTGCTCCAGGAGCCGATAGGCGCAACCGGCGGCAGGTGAGGCTCCCCCCGCGGCACAGTGGCGGTTGCTCAGAGCAGCTTGCAGGCCACCCGCCAGTAGCCACTCATAATGGCGTTGAAGGCGCTGACTCCTGGCGGTGCGGCGATGTTGGCGGGGTCGAAACGCGCGGTGATGCGCTGGAAGATCACCGAGTCGGGAATCACCCGCTCCCGCTGGATCAACGACCGCCGGGCTCGGATCCAGCCTCGGTGCTGCCAGAGCCAACGCCAGCCGCGTACCTTGGCAGCGCCCCAGCCGCCTGCGATCGCCGCACCGAGCATGAGCACCTCGGTGAGCAGCAGCATCGGCGCGAGCACCAGCAGGCTGCGTCCCTGGTAGGTCGTGAGCAGCATGATCGCGCGGTTACGTTCCAACAGGTAGAACTTGCGCTCGTTTCGCGAGAACTGGTAGTGGTGCAGCACGACCGCATCGGGGACGTACTCGACGGTGCGGCCGCGTTGCCAGAGCCTGAGGCTCAGTTCCGTGTCTTCCGCGTAGGCGAAGTACTCGTCGGCGAAGCCGCCGAGATCCTCCCACAGGTCTGTGCGCATCACGAAGCAGCAGCCCGATCCCGCGATGACACTGCGGCGCTCGGCATGGCGCGCGGCCGGCTCGTTGAAACCGCCGGCCCAGGACAGGCCGACGAAGTGCAGGGGGTTACCCGCAGAGTTGATCAGTTCAGGCGAATCGGCGAGTCGGATGGAGCCCATCGCGAAACCAACGTCTGCCTCGGCGGCCACCGCCACCAGCCGGGCGAGCGCGTCCGGCGCGACAATCGCGTCCGAGTTGACGAACGCGAGGTAGTTCCCTTTCGCCTCGGCTCCGCCACGGACGCATCCGCCCGCATATCCGAGGTTGGTGTCCGGCGTGATGACCCGTACCCCCGTCAGCCCTTTGACGTGGGCGACCGCGTCGGAGATGCAGCCGTTGTCGACGACCACGACGTCGATGTCGATGCCGCGTGAGCCGAGCACCGCGGTCACGGCCTGCTCCAGCCACTGCTCGGCGCCGTACGCGAGCAACACCGCCGTGACCGAGGCCGTCATTCCGCGCCGCCCGGCTGCAGGGCCATGTGATAGTCAGGTTCACCTGACGCACCCCAGTGCTTGGCTGCCCGCACGTAGAGCACAATTGCCAGCGCGATGGCCGCGGTCAATGAGCTGAGCGCGTACGCCACTTCGACCCGGAGCCTGACCTCACCTGGGACGAGCGTGACGGCGACGAGCACCGCCGTGCCCACGATCCAGGCGAGCAACTGGTCGCGGTGGTGGGACAGTGCCATCGCGCCCTGCCCGAGAACCATCGCGACCATGTAGAACAGGGTCCCTGCGGCGAGCAAGGCGAAGTCGGCAGGCCCAAGTACGCGATGGGCGTTGAACAGCGCCTGGACGAGCCACGGGCCGAGAATGACGGCGATCACGCCGCCGACGAGACCGAGGGCCGCCACGATGCCCACGCCCCGTATCACCAGTCTCCTGAATTGTGCCCGCTCACCCGAGGCGATCGCGCCGGACAGGCCAGGCAGCAGGGATGCCTGCAGCGACGCGAAGATGAACAAGGGCACGCGGGCGAGAATTATGGCGGAAAGTAGCGCGCCCACTACCGCCGCGTCGCCTGGCGAAAGCAGCTTGGCGTTGACAACCCCGATGTTCACGACGAGCTGGGCCAGGAGGGTCGAGGCGATGAGCAGGCCGAGCCCCCGGCACATCAACTTCCAGGTGATGCCTGGACCCGGGCGCAGGGAGCCAACTACCGGCCGTAGCGTGAGGGTCACCGCGATCAGCGGCGAAACGGTCAGGATAAGCGCGAACAGCACCGGTGAGTGCAAGCCCGCCACGCCGATCGCAACGGCGAATGCGATCCGCATCCCGCCGTCTATCGCGAGCTGGCTCCCGTAGACGCCGAACCTTCCCGTCCCCGCGAGCACACCGTGGGATACCGAGATGACCGCCAGTGCCAGGAAGGCCGTGCCAAGCGCTGCGACCATGCCGATATCGCCGTTGAACAGCTTGTCGGCCAGCGGGCGGGCCGCCACGACGAGCGGGACGAGGGTCACGAGCAAGATGCCAGCGGCCAGTGCCGCGGCGCGGCGTACCACGGGCGCGATGCCCTCGCCCGCTGCCACCCGCGCCGCGACGTGCCTGATGAGCTCCTGCTCGACAGGGAAGAACAGGCCCAGGCCGAGCAGGAAGACGATCGACCACAGCACCGACATGGCCGCCATGGCGTTCGTGCTCAGGCTGTGACCGGCGACCGCGAGGTGGATATAGGCGGCTGCGCCGAACACCATCAGGCCGACGCCCACCTGGAGAGTGCCGACAGGAAGCACCCCCAGCGCCTTCGCCAGCAGCCTCATCGCCTGATGAGTGCGAGCACGAGAATCAGGAAGGCACGGCACAGATAGATCAGCGCCTTAATCGGCGAATGGCTTGGTGTGCCCCCGAACCTGCGGCGCATGGCGACGGGCACCTGACGGACGCGATAACGGAGGCGGATCACGCGGACCAGCGTCTCTACCGTGTCGCCCAGATAGTCCACCGGGTACCAGTCGGCGAACAGCTCGATCAGCGAGCGGTCACAGGCGCGGAACCCGGACGTCGTGTCGGTCAGCCTGGTGTGGGCCATCGCCGAGAGCACGAGCGAGAGCAAGCCCATCGCCCATCGGCGGGGTCCATGCACCTGATATCCGCCCTCGCCCGCGAAGCGGGCGCCGATCACGAGTGACGCGTCCTGCAGCGCATCGACCAGCTTGGGCACATACCTGGGGTCGTGCTGGCCGTCGGCGTCCAGTTGGACCGCAACGTCGTAGCCTTCGGTGCGCGCATACCTGTAGCCGAGACGCATCCCCCCGCCTACCCCGAGGTTGTACGGCAGGCGCGCCACGATCGCGCCGGCATTGCGGGCTACTGCGCCGGTGTCATCGGCCGACCCGTCGTCCACGACGAGCACATCGGTCCCTGGCAGCTCGCCCCGGATCTCCGTGACAACCTCGCCGATCGACTCGGCTTCGTTCCAGGCCGGCACGATGATCAGCACCCGCTTGTTGTTGATCACTTGACTTGATCCCGCTCCCTGAGCATCGTGCGGATCAGCGCGATCTCCTCGGCGAGCGTCCGTGTCTTCTCCTCAAGCCGGCTGGCCTCCCAGCTTAGGTGGATGCACACCATGAGGAGGAAGACGACAGCGAGGAAGAGGACGAGGCTGACCCCGGACGCCACGCCGACCAGGTCAGAGATCGAATCGAGCAACCGCGGGAAGAAGCCGAGCAGCAATATGACTGGCACGGCGCACATCCACAGGACAGCGTATTTCTCCCGCAGTTGCCGCCGCCGCAGCAGTTCGAAGATGACCGCCAGCACCACCAATGCGGCGATGGCGGTTAGGAAACTAAGCCTCAACAGCGTCCCTCCGGGTCCTCGCGAAGATCCATGCGCCGGGCGGGCTCGCGCAGCCGATCTGCGCTTGGCCGGACGGCGGTGGCCGCGAGCCGCTCATCCCACCGCACATAGGGTGCGGTCCGCGTGCTATTGGATCTTGTGATGTCGAACGGCAGCGTCACCGCTCCGTCGTCCCAGCGGTTCGTGGTGAACATGGACCGCACGAACCAGGGAAAGCCGACCGAACCGGTGGCCAGGACCTTCATGCCCACGCGAGTATACCCGGCCGTCGCGAGCGCGACCGAAATTTTCCGCTGAATTCACTCCCCGCCGGACAGGGCTTTTGCGGCCGGCGCGGTCTCGCCGCTGGCCGGGTGCCGATTAGCGGGCCGGGGTGCCGATTGCTGGCCGGGGTGCCGATTGCTGGCCGGGGTGCCGATTAAGCTGACCGGCCGGGTGACCGCGACGAACTCGTTGTATGGGAACACTCTTCCTGCCATCCTCGGAAACGGGAACGAGTACTGCCTCGTGATCGCGAAACCGATTGTCGTGGCCAGGTCCGCAAGGCCGGCGAAGTCGACGAACCGCACGTGCGTGTCGTCCGTCCGGTACCCGGCTTCTTGCGGCGTGATGAATACCACCGGGCCGCCGGGCTTGAGGAACTCGATGTGGTCGGCGAGAAGGCCCGCCGCGGTGTCGCGGTCCATGTGCTCGACGACGTGCGCGAGCAGTATCGAGTCATAGCTGGCTGGGACGCAGTCAGCGGACGCGAGGAAGCCCTCCGGGGTATACGCGGTCAACCCACGCGAGCGTGCTATTTCTATCGACCCGGCGTTGTGGTCGATACCGACGGCAGCCGCCCCGATGTGCTGCAGGTTGCGGCCGATTCCGCAGCCGATGTCCAGGGTACGGCCCAAGTGCAGCCGCCGGACGTTCCACCGGTACGGGGCCTGGACGAAAGCAACCCGCTTCCACCTCATGGATCGGAGCCTGACGAGCCGGTCGGTATAGTCCGGCTGCGACGTCGGTGCTGGTTTGCTTGCCGTCGGCGTCTCCTCGTGGCTCATCGCGCTCCTTTGCGCCAGGCAGGTTGGCTGGAAATGGGAAACCCAACGTCGGGCCCGCTTCCGTTACCGTACCTCTACCTTGGTTTTGCCTTTAGCATGTGGCCTACTGCTGTCATTTCGAACCGCCCCATCAGACCAGGCCAGAGCCAGGCCAGAGCCTGCGAAGCCAATCGGTATCCCCGGTCATTCGCCATGGCGGCAACCACCCCCGTCGAGCCCGCGTAACATGAGCGGGCCCGGTGTAGAACCTCGCGCTACGAGGAAGCCAATGCCTGTCGAACATACGGCCGAGACGGCCGAGACGGCCGAGACGCCTGCGGACCGGGCACCGGGCCAGCCCTCGGTGGCCCGCACTGCCGGGTTCGGCGGGCTGCGAAGCACCGTAGCTGACCGGATGCCGAAATGGCGGCTGCCGCTGGCCACCTATGCCGTCTGCCAGCTGATCTTCATCTTCTGGTGGGCAGGGTTCTATCCCGGTCTGATGAACCGGGACTCACTCACATACGTGCAGCATGTGACGACCGGGCCATGGGTCGACAACCACTCGGTGCTCTACGACTCGATGCTGTGGCTGAGCCTGCACACGACCGGTGACCTTGGGGCGCTGACCTTGGTGCAGACCGTCGCGATGGCGGCGGCTCTTGCCTACACCGTTGTCGCCTTCCGGCGCCTCGGCGTGCCAGGACGATGGACCGCCGTCGCCGCGGTCGTCGCGTCGGCGCTGCCGCCGCTTGGGTCGTTCATCGTCTTCATCTGGAAGGACGTCCCGTTCTCGATCTGCGCCTATCTGGTGGTCCCGACCGTTGCGCACCTCATTTCGCTGCGTGGCGATCAGGGCTGGCGCAACGACCGCAGGGTGAACCGGCTGATCGTCGCCCTGGGACTTGAACTGCTCGGTGTCTGCCTGTTCAGGAACAACGGCTTCGCGCCTGCCCTGGTCGCCGCGGCCCTGCTCGTGCTGCTCTTGCCCGGTGTCCGTGCCCGGCTTGCCGGGGTCGCCGCGGCGGCGATCTTTGCGAGCTTCTTCCTGAACCTGTTCGTCTACCCGGCCGTCGGCATACAGCCCGAACCCTCGTCGCTGGCACTCGGCCCCGCGTATGCGGACATCGCTGTCGCCTATGCCGACCGGCCGTCGAGCTTCACCGCGGCCGACACGTCGCTGATGAAGCAGGTGGCTCCGCTCGCGGAGTGGAAGAAGACCGCGAACTGTTACGACTCGGATCTGACGACGGCGATCCCCGGGTTCATCCAGCGCGCGACCGCGCGGAAGAATCAGCTCTTCTCGCTGTGGCTGAGGGTGCTCGGACGCACTCCAGATCTTATTTTGGGTGCCCGCATCTGCCGCGGTTCGATCGCTTGGCTGGTCTTTCCCGGCTCGCAGTCCTCGCGCGCCTTCCTCTATGGGTCGCGGATCCCCGCTAATCTGTACGGCGCTCTGAAGATCAAGGGCATTCGCGACAATCCGTACCGCGCTGATCTCGCTACCCGGCCGTTGTCGGGCCCGGTGAACGCCACGGCGACCTTCCTGCGCCGCGCGAGCGAGGCCCGTCAGCTCGAATGGCTGCTGTGGCGCGGCGCGACTTGGTCCTATGTCGCCTACCTGGTGGTCTGGGCGGTCGCGCGTCGACGCAAAAACTGGGCGATGCTGGCCTTGGCGGCGATGGTCGCAGGTGAGCAGGTGACCGTCTTGCTCGACATTCCGACCCAGGCTTTCAGGTACATGGCGACCCCGATCTTTGTCGGGATCATGCTGCTGCCATTGTTCTTCGCGCGCAACCGTGCCGCTCCGGCACCTGACTAATGGCGGCCCTCACGGCCTGCCTGCTCCGGGCGGACGGGACACGCACCGGGAGCCGTCTGAACAACCCGTATCGGGTGGGGGCAGGCAGCGGCAGCCTCGCTCGGTCTGGGCGGGTCAGGTGGTGATGTCGCGTCGCGACAGCGAGACCGCGCCGATGAGCAGGACGGTGAGCGCGTAGCCGCCGAGCGTCAGGGCTGCGGGCGCCTGGCCGAGGAGGTGTGCGCTGGCGGGGAAGCCGGTGGTGCCAGTCGCGCCGCTGGCCAGGCCACCGAGCCCGAATTTCTGCACGGCAGTGCCGGCGCCGGGGACGAACCCGAGCAGCGGCTCGGCCACGTACAGCAGGGCGAGGACGGCGATGATGGCGCCGACCTGATTGCGGATGACGGTGCCGACCCCGACGCCGAGCGCGGCGCACAGCGCGGTCGCGACCGCGCCGCCGACGATGATCCCGGCCAGCTGCGCGCCGCCGACCTGGCTCATCACGTGCCGGGCGGCGAGGATAGGCAGGCCGATCGCGGCGGCGGCGCCGGTGGCCAGCAGGCCGAACGCCAGCCCGGCGGCGGTGAGGGTGACCAGCTTGGCGGCGAGCAGCGGGGTGCGCCGGGGCGTGATCAGCACCGCCGGGATGATCATCTTGTGGCGGAACTCGCTGGTGACGGCGAGCGTGCCGGCCAGCAGCGCGAAGGTCTGGGCCAGGCCGGCCAGCGCGAGGGTGGCGCGCGCCGGGTTAGTGCCGGCGGTGTAGATGGTCGCCGCGGACGTCGCCGTGACCGCGACGGCGACCAGGGCGAGCGCGCCGAGGGCGAGCAGCCGGAGGCACGGGTGCTGCGGAGCTTGAGCGCCTCGGCGCGGATCAATATGGTCATGACGGGTCTCCGTCCGGGTTGCCGGTCAGTTCGAGGTAGATGTCCTCAAGCGAGGAGCCGGCCGGCGAGAGCTCGCTGATCACCAGCTGGTGGGTGGCGACCGACCGCTCTCGGCGATCCTGCGGTCGCGGATGACGATGTATCCCGGCCCGCCGGGCGCCCTCGGTGCGCAGGATTTCGCCCAGCAGCCGGCTGTCTGGCCCGGCGACGCGGACTCCCGCGACGTGCTCGGCCAGCATTCGGTCCAAGGGCTGCTGCAGGACGGAGCGGCCGCCGCTGATCACGACGATGTCGTCGACGGTCTGGGCGACTTCGGCGAGGACGTGGCTGGAGATGAGGACCGCGCGGCCCTTGTCGGCCTGCGAGCGGAGCAGGTCACGCAGCCACCGGATGCCCTGCGGGTCGAGGCCGTTGGCAGGCTCGTCGAGCACCAGTACCCGCGGGTCGCCCAACAGCATCACCGCCAGGCCCAGCCGCTGCGACGGAGCGTTGTGGTCTTCCCCGCGCCGTTGGGCCCGAGAAGACCGGTGATGCGGCCGTAGGCGGCGGTCAAGGACAGGCAGTCGACGGCCACCGCCGGCCCGAACCTCTTGCGCAGCCCGGCCACGTCGATGGCGGGCGGTGTCACTGGTGGGCGGCTGTGCGCCGCCCCGGCGCGGGTGCCTGCTGGCGGCGGGCCATGTCTGTTTGTTCCGATCATGGTTCCACGATCGCCGCTGGATGTCCGCCGGTGCGTCGGCCAGGTGACCAGTTCCGCCCCGTCTTTGGTCGGTCGCCGATCGACTTTGGTAGGGGGCCGCCGGGCGGCAGGCAGACGTACGCTCGTGGTGTGGTCAGCGAGACGCTCCAGGTGCGCGGGCGCCTGGCGCCCTCAACCCTGCCGTGGGGGAACTGATCCCGGTAAGACAGACGTTCCCCGGCGTCATGTTCGCCGCGATCGCCTTCGGGTGGGGGCTTTTCGTGCGCGCCAGGCGCGAGCAGGTTCACTCGCTGCGCGAGCGGGCCAGGCGGCTGGAGGCCGACCAGCAACGCAGCGTCGAGCTGGCGCGCGAGGCCGAGCGCCGCCGTATCGCCCGCCCGCGAGATGCAGGACGTCCTCGCGCACCGGCTGTCGCTGCTCAGCCTGCACGCCGGGGCGCTGGAGTTCCGGCCGGACTCGCCCGCCGCGGAAATCGCCCAGGCCGCCGCGGTGATCAGGACGTCAGCCGCAGCCGCGCTCGGCGACCTGCGCGAGGTCATCACGGTGCTCCGTGACGACGTCGACGAGACCGCCGGGCC
>DATIYI010000385.1:0-2338 GCA_035517695.1 Streptosporangiaceae bacterium | reverse complement strand
ATTCGCCTTCGTCCAGCCCGAACGCCGCGATGTACACCAGCCCGGCGACGTTCGGCGCGTCGGTGCCCAGCGCGGTGATGATCTGGCCGCCGTAAGAATGGCCGGCCACGATCGCCGGGCCATCCTGGCGGGCCAGCACCTGGCGCAGCCGGGCGACATCAGCCGCCAGCGACGTCACCGGGAACTGCGGCGCAGTGACGTGATAGCCGCTGCCTTGCAGCCGCTCGATCACCGCGCTCCAGCTGGGCCGTCGGCCCAAGCGCCGTGGACAAGCACGATATTCGGCAGGTCACTCATCTGCCTGATCCTTTCTGGTCGTTGGTGTCCGGTCTGCGGTGATGCTCGCCGACCCAGCACAGTCCATGGAATCTCTCCCTGGATGTCCGAAGATGGGCAGTGGTCAGCTGGCCCGGGCGGCGCGGATGATAACCGCGGCCACGGCGCCGGGGTCGGAGATCATGGACAGGTGCGGGGCGTTGATCTCGGTGACGTGCGTGCCGGCGTTGTGGGCCATGTTGAGCTGCTCGGCGAGCGGGATCACGTGGTCGGCCGTGCCGATGACGGCCCAGGACGGAATGGTTTCCATGCCGGCATACCGGAGGGCTCGGTGAGCGCGCCGTGGGCGAGCGGGCGCTGGGTCGCGGCCAGCACCCTGGCCTCGGCGGCGGGCAAGCCGTTGGCGAAGCAGCCCGGGAATACGCTCTGCTTGACGTACAGGTCCACGTCCCCGGACGGCGCTCCGGGGTAGGGCACCATGTTGAGTGGGGCAGGGCTGACGGCCAGGCAGGACCCCGGTTCGGCGCTCGTCAGAACCAGCAGGGTGTCGGTCGCCGCAGGAATGTAGGCGTCGTCGTAGACCAGCGCCTTGACGTTGGCGTTGCCGCGCTGGTCGGGCACGATGACGGTGAAGTCACGCGCCAGCGCCGGCATCACCAGCCGCCAGGCGTACCAGGTCTGGGGCCAGCCGTGCACCAGCAGCAGCGGCGGGCCGTCGCCGCCGGTGACCACGTGTTGGCGCAGGTCCCCGGTGCCGATGTACCGGCTGGTGAACGTGCCAGTGAACCCGGTCGGCAGGTTCGGTGCCCCGGGGACCGAGCCAGGGCCTTCAGGGCTGGCAGATGAGTTCATGAGGGTCTCCTTTAGCAAGCGGTACTGCCTCACGGGTTGCGTATCTCACGGGCGCCGTTTCACGCCTCGCTGGCTAGGAAGTAATCCGCGTAGGGAGTGCCGGCGAAGTGCTCGTTTATCAGCCGGGACAAGAGCAGCAGCGTGCTCCGGGGCCGGTAGTTGCCCACGATGTGCTGCGTCTGCCCGGCGGCGCTGCGGGTGACCACCGTGACGTTGCCGGTCGGCTCGCCGCGGACTCCGGCGGTGTAGTCCTCGAGCCAGCCGTTGTCGCCGTAGGGGCCGGCGAAGTTGAACTTCTGGTAGTCATAGAGCGAACGGATGTACACCAGCACCTTCCGGACGGCCCCGGCACCCTGGATAAACCCGTCCATGGCCGAGCCCTCCAGAGTGACGTCGCCGGCCAGGCTGTCCAGCCACTCCGGGTAGTAGTCGGCGAGCTGCGGGCCGGGATCGCCGCTTCCCAGATATGTCATGGTGCCTCCCCCAGAACGGGCATCCGCCGCCGCGCATGGCTTCACGCTTGTATCGTGATGGGCCCGGTCAGCTGTCCGAATCCGGAAGAACGCCTAGTCATGGGGGCGCTTTCCCAGGCAGAGGCTAAGCCGAACTTACGCCCCTGCAGCCTGCCTTCATCATCCCTGACCTGGGGCTACCCAGGTTCGAGATGCTGTCTTTGTATTCATTAAAATCCTGTCAGCCTGGCGGCGGATGTGTCACACTGGCCTGGTGAGGCGTGCGCGGGCAGCATGCACATCGACGACACGAGTCGCCATTACACGACGGCGGGCGGCGGGCAGCGCACCACCCGGTGCCTGCTGCTGCGCCGGTCCTACCGCGACGAGAGCGGCAAGCCGCGCAATGAGACCCTGGCGAATTTGTCCGCGCTGCCTGACAACGCAATCGCCGCGCTGCGACTGGCGCTCATGCCGATCCGCGACCGGCCGCTGCCCCGCTTCCCCGACGACGCCGACGCCGCCAAGCTGATGTCCGCCGCCCGCGACGTGCCCGACCTGTTCGACCGGGTCTGCGTCGAGGTTCTCGCCCGCACCGCGCTGCGCAAAGGCGAGTTCCTGGCCCGCGAGGTGCCGTCGTGGCAGGACCAGGTACGGCTGATCGACGCCACCCCGGTGCCGTGCGGTACCTCGCGGGAGACGGTCAAGCGGTCCGAGCTGGCCGGGTGGGCCGCCTACGGGTACTGCGCGGCGCATTC
>DATIYI010000384.1:0-10112 GCA_035517695.1 Streptosporangiaceae bacterium | reverse complement strand
TCAGCGAGCATTGAACTAACGTCTGCCAGCTGATTCGAGCTCTGCATCTGATGAAACCGGAACTGGTCGAAGCAAGATATACATATCCATTGTTTATCTCTGGACCGGGCGCGGCCCAGAGATAAACAATGGAGCCAGCATCACCGCCGCTCCGGCCCTTCACGGGCCGGCCGGCCTGATGCTGGCGGGGGACCGGGCGCGGTCCCAGCCGGGGAAGAGCAGCGGCGAGCGATCGGGTGGTCATGGTGGCAGCAGGCGGGACGGTGCGGCGCCGGTCGCGGCAGGCGGTGTCGCGGCCGCGGGTGGTCCAGTTTTCGCTGACCGAGGAGGAGTTCGAGGAGGTCAGCCGGGCCGCTGAGCGTTCGGGGCTGGCCCGGGGCGCGTTCGCGGCCGAGGCGGCGCTGGCGTCGGCGCGGGCTGCCCATGCCAGGGTCTGGTCGCCGGTGCGGGAGGCGCTGGCCGAGGTGATCTCTGCGGCCGGGCTGGTGCGGCGGGCCGGGACGAACCTGAACCAGGCCGTCGCCCGGCTGAACGCGACCGGCCAGCGCGGGGAGGACCTGCTCCCGGCGGCGCAGTTCTGCGTGCGGGTGATCCGCCGGCTCGATGAGACCGCCGAGCAGCTGCGCCGCAGTGTCCCGTGACGGAACGGGCGTGTTCCGGTGATCGGGAAGGTGCTCCGCGGGACACACGCCGGGCGGCTGCTGTATTACCTGTACGGGCCGGGGAAGGCGAACGAGCACACCGATCCGCACCTGGTCGCCGGATTCGGCGATCCGGGCGACCTGGAGCCGGAACGCCGCCCGGACGGGTCACGGGATTTCCGCCGGCTGGCCGGGCTGCTGGCCCAGCCGCTCGCCGCCCTGGCCGGGACGGGGTATGCGAAGCCGGTGTGGCACTGCGCGGTCCGCGCTGCGCCGGATGACCGGATGCTGTCGGATGCGGACTGGGCGCAGGTCGCGGCCGCGATCATGGACCGGACCGGGCTCGCGCCCGCCGGTGATGACCTGGGGGTGCGGTGGGTCGCGGTCCGGCACGCCGCCGACCACATTCACCTGGTCGCGACGCTGGCGCGCCAGGACGGCGCCCGGCCGAGGGTGTGGAATGACTTCTTCCGGGTGCGGGAGGCCTGCCAGGACGCCGAGACGCGGTTCGGGCTGCGTTCCACCGCTCCGGCGGATCGGACTGCTGCCAGGCGTCCGGCCCGGGCCGAGTCGGAGCAGGCGGTGCGGCGCGGCTGGGGGGAGCCGCCCCGGGTAACGCTGCGCCGCGAGGTGTGCACCGCGGCGGCCGCGGCGGGCTCGGAGCAGGAGTTCTTCGCCCGCCTCGCCGGTGCCGGGGTGGTGATCCGCCAGCGGTACAGCGTCACCACCCCGGATGAGGTGACCGGGTACGCTGTCGGCCTGCCCTTCCACACTGCCAGGGACGGCGGGACCGTCTGGTTCGGCGGCGGGAAGCTCGCGGCTGACCTCACGCTGCCGAAGCTGCGCCAGCGCTGGGCCGGCCCTGATGCCGACCACGGCACGTTCCCGGGACCCGGGCTGTCTGCTGCGGCGGCGCGGGCCGTGCTCCGCAGCAAGGTCACCGGGGCGGCGGGACGGGCACGGGATGGGGCCGGGTTCTTCGCCCGGCTGCGCGAGGATGGCGTGCTGGTGCGGCTGCGGTTCAGCCAGACCAGCCCGGGGCAGGTCTCCGGCTATGCGGTCGGCCTGCCCGGCCATGACGGCAGCGACGGGGAGCCGCTGTGGTACGGCGGGGGGCGGCTGGCCGCCGAGCTGACCCTGCCCCGGCTGCGCCGCCGCTGGGACCCGTCCCGGAGCACGGCGGCGGGACCGTCCGGGGCGTTCCGGTTCACGGCTTCGGAACGGGACGCGATCTTCGAGCATGCGGCCCGCCAGGCCGCCGCCGCCGCCGAGCACATCCGGTGTTCCGCCCGCAGCGATCCGGGCCGGGCGACGGACGCGGCGTGGGCGGCCGCGGACACGCTCCACGTCGCGGCGCGGGCCCTGGGCAACCCGGAGCTGCGCCGCGCGGCCGCCAGCTACGACCGCGCCGCCCGCGCCCGCTACGGGCAGATCCCCCGCCCCAGCCGCGAGGGAAACCAGCTGCGGGCCGCTGCCCGGCTGATGGCCATGACCGGCACCATCGCCGGCGACACCACCCTGGTCACCATCGCGCTCGCTGCGAACCTGGTGGCCCTGGCGGTCGCGGTCGCCGAGCTGCGCGAGGCCCAGCACCTCGCGGCGCAAGCAGCCGCAGCTCGCGCCGCCGCCGCGCAGCTGCATGCTGCCTGCGTTCCGGCCCGCTCGCCGGTGCCCGGCGCCGGCCAGGCACAGACACGCCGGAGCAGTCGGCCGGCGACCGCCGCAGACGTCGCCCGCACCGACGTCGCGATGCCCGTGCGGCCCGGGCGTCCCCCGCCTGCTGGTCCCGGGCGGCCTGGCCCGGGCCCGCGCCGGGGGCTGCTACCGCCCAGACGCGCCGGGCCGGGCCGGTGATCCCGGAGGAGTGCGCGAGATTCAAGCGCGATGCCAGACGACGTTCAGCGCTGAAGTCTGCGGGTAGCCCCGGCACACTTGGTCAATAACGGTCACGAACCATTTGTCCGAGGCCGCAAGCTGATCACCGAGCGTGCTGGAGCTTCGATGCCGACACGCACATATAACCGCCTCGTTCGGTACGGGACTCGGTGAGTCGTACTGCCTCATCCGGACCGCGCAGATCAGGTGTTGCTCTGAACAGTTGTTCTTCGAGAGCCCGGCCGCGGCAAGGGCGCCAGCTGCCGACTCGAGCCGTGCCAAAAGCCCCATCTGCCGCCTGGGGCCGGCCAATCACTTCTCGGCAGCTCATGCTCATCGCCAGTTCTGTCGTCAGCCTGCTGAACCGACGTTCGTCATCGTTTGGTTGGGCGCTGCTGATCCGGTCTTGTCAGTGTGAGGCGTCGCACGTCTTCTGGGCGGCTGAGAGTCGCGCCACAATAACTGGTCCCCGGCGTTGCAGGCCGAGCGCGGCGAGGAGTTCCCCGATCTCATCGTCAGCGAGGCGGAGCACGCCGTCGGAACGCAGCCAGCTCACGAGTTCTATCAGCTGGTGGTCGCTGTAGGTGGTGATCTGAGCACCTGGGATCGCCCAGATCGGGGGCATGCGACGGACGGATGCCGCCCGAACCGATGACTCGGAAGTCCGTCCTGTCCAGGTCGGGACGGGCGCCTTCATGGGTTCTGCTGGTGAGAAGCCAGCACGTGAGCGTGTGGCAGCGGTATTGAAAGCGTCGCGTGCACGCGCGATTTCGGCGTCCGGGTCGCGGAACCAGTCGGTGGACCATATTCGGTGGAACCGCCAGCCGAGTGTCTCCAGCTGCTGCTGGCGGAGCCTGTCGCGTTCCCGCGCTGTCCATCCGGAGTGCCAGGTACGGCCGTCGCATTCGATGGCGAGGATGTGGCGGACTGGCCCGCTTGTGCCGTCGAAGTCGGGATGGCGAGCGGCGAAGTCCAGCCGGTAGCCCGATACGCCGAACTGAGGGTCGAGCACCATTCCCGTCGCCGTGAGCCGGTCGTGGATCTCTCGCTCGAAGGGGTTCATCGGCGGGGGCTGCCCGGATCCCTGCAGATCCGTGCCCCCAGAAGCGGCGAACTGAACGAACGCGCGCATCAGCTGGTATCCGGGGGCCCTGGATCCCGTCTCCGGGAGCTGGGCAGCCGTAAAGCTGGTGACCAGCGTCATATGGGTGCGGGAACGGCTGATGGCTACATTAAGCCGGTTGATGCCATACTCGCCTAGCAGCGGTCCCCAGATATAGCGCAGTCGTCCGTCGCGGCTGGTGCCGTAGCCCACGGTGAGGATGATGGAGTCCCGCTCGTCACCTTGAACCCGCTCGATGTTCTTGAAGAAGTACGGCTCATCCGCGTCCTCGCTGAATAGCGCGGCGAGCTGATCGCGATCCGGGGCGGCTTCCAGAGCTGCGAACACGGACTTCTCGACCCGGTCGGCATGGTCGCGGCCCATGGCGATTACCCCGACGGACTGGCGCTGGTCCTCCGGCAGTATCAGCTGAGCACGAGCGTGGGCGAGGACGAGCTCGGTGACGGTCTCGACCTCGCCGATCGGAGACTTGTTATGCTCGCCAAGGCCCGGGCTGGGGGGTACCACGATGTGCTGGAGTACCTCTCCGGCAGCCGGTCCGGGAAAGGTGACGAGGCTCCCGCCGTACACCTCGGTGTTGCTCACGGCGATCAGCCGTTCGTCCCGGCTGCGGTAATGCCAGAGCAGCGTCCGGTTGTGAAGCAGCAGGCCGAGAGCGGCGAGGATGCTCTGATAGCCAGTCGCCACCGATATCGATGGCGGGGCGCCGCCGCCGGGAGCCGGCATGGGCGCCGTTCCCTCGCCTGCGAGCTGAACGTCTTCCTCTGGCTCCCCCTCCAGCTCTGGTTCGGCGGAAGCAAGAGCGTCCGTGCCGGGGTCGTAGTCGGCATCCAGCATCCGTGTAAAGACTGTCGTCGGGGGCAGCTGCCTGTCGTCGCCAGCGACGACGGCTTGCTTCCCGCGCAGGATGCTTGGCACGGCATCAGGGACGAGGACCTGGCTGGCCTCATCAAAAACGATGAGGTCAAAAAGGCCCTCCACAGCAGGCAGGTAACGGGAGACAAGCAGCGGGCTCATCGCCCAGCACGGCTTCAGCGCGAGGAGCGCGTTCGGCGCCTCCATCACAAGCTGACGCAGGCTCTTGAACGACCGTTTGCGCCGTGCCTGGTCCTGCACGGCGAGATTTTCGCCGGGCAGCCCGTTGAGGAGCAGCCGGGCGCGTTCTGCCGCCAGGCGGGCCACCCGTGCGGAGTTGCCGGATATGTGAAGACGGTCAGCGGCACGAAACACCTGCTCGTCGGCGTCGATCTGTCCCATGCCGCGCCCTAGCGCAGAGTCGGCGCCCTGCAAGTGCTCCAGGGCGCTGGCGAAGGCAATATGCCTCAGACGGTTGGCTGCGAACACCGGATCGACGTCTTGCCCGGAGGCAATGCGGGCAGTGAGCGCGTCGATGACGGGGCCGGCCCCCACGTCAAGCAGAGCCCGGCGAAAGTCATGCAAGCGGGGCAGGACGGTGCGTGTGTTATCGGCCAGGAGCATCGTGATCTGCGCGGACAGGATCTCGAACGGCTGTGCCTCCAGTGCGAGGTGCTGCGTGAGCGTGGCGAGCACGTCGAGACTCTCCGCGACCTGGCCAAGCGCAGCCCGCGCCTCGCCTAGGGTGTCGGCTCGCCGTGGCATAAGGCCGGCCACGGCGCCACCCCACCGCGCGCGGACTTCGGCTAGGCCGTCGAGCCAGGCGCGCGCAGTCTGGTCGTCCGGGCTGGCGCTCGGCCCGGTGCCCGGTGCTGTTGTCAGTACCAGGGCACGGAATTGCTTACGGAGCCGGCGCCGCTCAAGCATGCCGATCTTGCCTTCGTTAGCGCGGCGATCGCTCTTCGGACTGAATGCGGCGGTCATCCGCGCCAGCGTCGTGTCATCGAGCATGGACGGGTCAAGGCACTGGGGCCGGAAGGCAGCGAGAACGAAGTCGGTACGCGCGAGCAACTGCAGCCCCGCTCGGGCCTGCTCGATGTTCGCCGGGGCGGGCAGCCCGACGGAGCCGAGCGCCTGGGTGGCCGCATAGCGTGCGCTCTGCCAGCTGCTGCTGGCGGCCGCGGCGGCGTCGTAGCCGCGAGCTGCGGCTTCCTCAGTTGTGACGGTGCCGATGTTCCAGCCAGGCCGGGCGGCGAGCTGCGGGTCGAGGCCGCCGAGCGCGGTGAACTCGGCAAGGTCGCTGGCGATCAGGTCAATACGATCGCCGAGCCAGCACCTGACGACAGCGAACGGGAGCCGCTGCGCGCTCTGGTGCAGTACCGGGATGGCGGCGATGCTTCCCAGCAGGTTGTAGACGGTACCGCCGGCCAGCTCCTGGCGTGGCGCGTGGAGAGCGCGCTTGTGGGCGACAAGCCGTCCGCGGGCTTCAGCAAGATCACGGTGTAGCGCCCGCGTGTCCGGAACGGGAACCGCGGTGATCTGCTCGAGGCTGTTGCGCAGCTGCGCGATGACATTGCCGCGCTTGGTCTTGCTGTCGAAGACCTCCAGGACATTTCCTGACAGTCCGACGGCCTCCAGCCGGGTCATGACCGCATCCACGGCAGCGCGCTTTTGCGCAACGAACAGCACCGTCTTGCCAGCGGCCATCGTCTCGGCCAGCAGGTTCGCGATCGTCTGCGACTTGCCGGTGCCGGGCGGCCCCTGGACGACCAGGTTGCGGCTGCCAAGGGCATAAGTGATGACTGCCTGCTGGCTAGCATCCGCGTCCAGGACAAGGTGCTCTGCCGCGGGCGCTGAGGCGTCGGGCGCGGCCAGGTCGCTGCCGTCGTCGGGCAGCGGTGCCCCGCGGACCAATAGCTGCGCGTCCAGGTCACCGGCCATGGCGGCGAGCAGCGGATGAGTGGCGAGGAGCTCTTCATCCTCAAGATCGCGGAGCATCAGCTCACGATCCGACCCGAAGGCGTCGACGACCGTGTTCGTATGGACGGTCCAGTTCGGGATACGCCCGCAGAGGCGGGTCGCTGCCTTCAGCAGCCGGGCCGGGTCAAGTGCGCCGTCCGGACTGACAGCGTCGCCGAGCCAGCCTTCCGCATCGAGGTCCACCTTGTAGTGGGCCCGGAGCACGAATCGCAGCGCGGAGTTGAGCTCAGGCTCGCCGGTCAGCTGGAGAGTGGAAACGCTGCGCGTCCCGGGGATGAGCGTGAACGTGACCGGCGCGAGCAGCAGCGGAGCCGTCGGCGATCGTTCCCTGCGCGAACCGGTCGGAGCGCCGACGAGCGCCGTCTCAGGGGTCCAGGAGGCGAGGCCGAGCGCCAGACGCACCGGGTTGTCCCCCGTCTCCTCTTCCCCGATCTTGCCTTTGGCGAAGAGCAGGTCAGCTGCCTTGCGTGCCCGGGCCGCACGTGTCAGGCCCTCTGCCGTCCCATCATCGGCAACAAGAGCGGCGAGCTTAACAGCGTCGCCGCGGAGCAGCCTGACCATGGCAGACGCATTCGCATCTGCCAGCAGCAGCGTCCCGACCCGCAGCGGAGCGTAGAAGAGCCGCTTATTGCTCGCCGAGACGTCGACCAGCCCGCGACGCCACGCTTCCGCGGCGGCGGACATCAGGCTGCGGGTACGACCGGACTTGGTCCATCCCCCCCTTTCTGGCACGTCCCTCCTCCCGATCTCGGCGCCTTCCGCGTCGGTGATTCCGAGCTTGGACGACAGCGCGCCGCAATCTCGTACAAGAGTGCCGCATGGAACTGACACCCGTGAGCGAAAGCAGGCCAATTCAGGTCCCCGGGGAAACAGCAAATTCACATGAATTCAGATCTTTCCAGCCGTAAACACCTCTTTCTCGGTCGTCGAGACTGCTGCCCGCAGACCTGGCGGCCACCTGAACGCGAACCAGTTTCACTCCCGCCTCACCGCAACGCCCACCATCTCACCCGCCCAGGATCTGCTCGTCCGGCCGGCCAGGCGGAACTGGATGAGGGGGCGCTGCGCGGCCAGCGATCCGCCTACCGACGGCCAGCGCCGTGCGATCATTGCCCGGCAGCCGCCCATCGTCGCAGCTATCTGGTCCTCGGCGTTCGCCGTCCTCGCGCCGCTCGAACAGACACGCAAGAGGCAAGAGCGGATGGCAGCGGAGGCTGAAAACGCAGGCGTGCCGTGCTCGCCCAGGTCGTCGTCATGCTCCCCAGCGCTCCAGCCAACCTCGGATGCCCGTCCACGTGGTGGAAGGTGATCGAAGATCGTTCTGCAATGCCGCCGGGCGATTGGCCGTGTTTGGGTGCGCTAGTGGCGCGAGGGGGGCTTGGCTATGCGGGGCGGCTGTGTTGCGACGCTCGCGCGCGGTCTGAACCACTTTGAGGCTCACGGGTGGGGTCACGCGGGACAGGTCGCCAGGCGGCGGCGCCGGGCACGCCATGAGGTACGCCCTGCAGCTCGCGTCCAGTGCCAGTGCAAGCCACGGGTGCGGAGAGCCATTGCCTGGTGAAGTGCGTCAGCGTCAATACCGCCCACGGCGCAAAGCGTCTCAATCTGTGCTGCAGGACGCGTCTCAGCTTGGAGCGCTAACCGTCTCATTACGCCAACGAAGTTGAAAGTCAAGTCATGATTTCCGAGAAGGGATGCGACAAGGGGCGAGGAAGAGGTGGAGCGTCCATGCGCTGATGCCGTGCGTAGTGTGCGGGGGCCGATGGCCCCGGTGCTCTCGGCGAGCGGGCGCTGCGGCCAGGAAACGGGCTTCTGGCACTCGCGCGACTCGGTCAGCAACGCCGTGCAGCACGGCAACAAGATCGTCGGGATCAATATCTCCCGCCACGGCTGTCGGAAGTACCGCGCCCCCCACCGCCGGTTACCGCCCCGGCGGACGGTGCCCGCAGGGACTTCCCGATTCCCTTGGGGCCTGGCCATCCGCCTGCTGGTCTTGCGCGGTCTTGGCCGCGTCCGCGTTGCGGGCCGCTGCCGCCTGGGCGCGCCGGGTCAGTGACCCGTAGGAAGCTTGGCGGAGGGTCTGGCGTGTGGTGATGCTGGTCGGCCAGGCGCCGTGCAGTCCTGGTTCGTCTGGGGTTAGGCGATCGCCCAGTAGGTTGCGCAGGGTCAGTCCCGGTTGGTGACGAAGCTGCCCCATCCCGGCGTTGTCGTCACGAGGCCTTCTTCGCGCAGCGCCGCGATCACCTTCCGCGCCGTCGTCTTGGCGATCCCGTACTCCTGGTGCAGCGACACGATCGAGGGGATCATCGAACCGGGCGGCAGCTCGCCGGACAGGATTTTCTCGCGAAGTATTTCCCTGACCTGCGCCCATGGCGGTACAGGGCCTTCACGCGTCACCACGCGGCACACGTTACCCAGCGGTGACACGCGCCTGACTAGTACAGCGCGCTCTGACACAGTACCGCGTGCTATGACACAATGGCAGTATGACTGACACCGCCTGCGATCAGCTTGCCCGGCTGATGCATGACTTCGGAGCCGAATGGCAGATATGGCCACGATTGCGAGACCGCCATCTGGACGGCGGTCGCCTGGCCGACACCGAGGCCGCCCGCGACGTCACTGAGCTGGAAGTCAAGCTCAAGGCCGCAACGCCGGACGGCCGCCAGCGCAGCGAGAAGGGCCTGGCGATCGTGCCGGATCTCGCCGGCCCTTCCGCCGGGCCCTCCCAGGGCGGGGGACCAGTCGTGAACGACCTCGCGGACGACACCCTGGTCAGGCTCCGCAGCAGGGACATCGCGGACCTGCGCTTCCACTGGTATGAGGCCTATGACATCACCTGGGACGGGCGTTTCCGGGCTGTGCGCCTCGATGGCGGCGGCAGCCTGGAGGCCCAGACAGCCGGGGAGCTGCACGTTCACATCCGCGACGACTACGCAAAGTGTCCCGTGCGGCGGCCGCCCTGACCAGCGCTGAGCGCGCCCCTGCCGGACGCGGTATCAGGCCCGCTGCCCACAGGTGCGGACCGGAGTCCGCGGCACCCGAGGCGTTCTGTGGACAAACAATGACTCGTCCACAGATCGCTCCTGGGTTGTTGCCGGTGCGCAGAGCCGGCGGGAACCTGCTAACCACATCACGCCCGGGCTTCGGGCTCAGCGAGGATTACCGGGGTGAAGCGAGGAGGGTGAGTTCAATGCAGGCACTCGCGGGCAGTGCCGTGTTGTGGGTCTTGCTTATCGTGGTGCTCGTCGTGGTGTACATGCTGCCGACGCTGATCGGGCTGATCCGTGGCGTGGACGCGCTGGCTCTGGTGTTCCTGGTCAATCTGATCGGGGCGCCCAGCCTGATCGGGTGGCCTGCCGCCTTGATCCTGGCGTTCGGGCCGCGGCGCCTTCCGCCCGAGCCGGCCTGGCCACTGCACCCCGGTGCCATGCGCGGGCCGGCTGAGGTGTGGATGCCGGGCCCGCGGGATGTCCGGTAGGGCGCGAGCGCGGCTATTACAGCCGCCCGTGATCCCGGGGATGGTCGCGTTCGCGTGAAATCTTCGGCACGTGCAGGCGGGCCGCTGGCGGGGGTTACCCCAGTCTGTGGTGCGGCATAGCGTGTCCGTGCGGGCCGTCGGCAGGGTTGGATGGTGG
>DATIYI010000383.1:0-3391 GCA_035517695.1 Streptosporangiaceae bacterium | reverse complement strand
TTCGCCGCGGCGACGCGGGAGGGTACGCAGACGAGCTGGTCTGAGCTGGTCGAGGTCACGCTCGCTTCCTGACGGTCAGCTTGCTGCGCGCTGGATGATGATGTCGCCGTGCCGCGTGCGGGCGTAAACCATGACCGTGCGGTCCGACGGGTCAGGGTTTCCCTGCGGGGAAACGAAGTCGTGCACCGCCCCTCGCTCGCTGTTGACGTCGATGGAGGCAGCGGTGCCCTCGCCGATGCCGACCTCGATGTTTCCCGAGCCGTTCTTCAGCTTCGCCTGACCGTGTGTCATCCGGCCGATCCGGATGGCACCGCTGGCTGTCGTGGCGGTGATGCTGCCGTCGGCGCGGTCGATGTCGAAGCCGCCGCTGCCGCTGCTGAGAGCGAGGTCGTCCGAGGCGTAGCCGATCCAGGCGTGCCCGCCCGAGCTCGTGAGCCCGACAGTGCCCCTGACCTCGCCGATCCGCATCGTGAACGCCCCGCCGTCGACGTTGGCGCCCCCGGCGATGTGGCCGATCGCGACCTCACCGGACGCGATGCTCGCCTGCAGGGCGCCGATGCGGTCCAGCTGGACCTGACCCGACGCCAGGTGCAGCTCGCACCGGCCGACCGGGCCGTCAACCTGGACGCTCGAGTGCGCCAGGTAGGCGGCCAGGCTGGAGTCGGCGGGCAGGTCGATCGTGATGGAGACCGAGCCGTTCTTGTCTCCGGAAGTGGTCGTCTTGACCGATAGCTGACCGTCGGCGAAGCCGACCTTGGTCTTGCTGGCCACCTTGACGTCCAACCGGCTCGCCTCGTTGATGGGTTCGACCAGCACTACGGTGTCGGTCCGGTCGCTCGCGGTGACCCGCACCCGGGCACCGGCGACTTCCACGGTGGCGGCGATGGGCCCCGGCGTGGCGTATGCAGGCATGACAAACTTCTCCTTTTCTTGCATGTGATCTGTTGGGGACGGCTCAACTCACGTCCGGGCGGTCAGACTCGCTTCCTGAACGTGGCCAGCGCCCACACGTACCCGACGATGCCGATCCCGGCGCACCAGGCGAGGGCGGCGATCGCGTAGCCGGTCGACGGCGTGCCGGCCAGCAGCCCCCGCAGCGACTCGATAATCGGCGTGAAGGGCTGGTACTCCGCGAACTGCCGTACACCGGCTCCCATCTTGGCGGCCGGCACGATCGCGCTGCTGAAGAACGGCAGCAGGATCAGCGGCACGATGGCCAGACCCGCCGACTGCGGGGTCTTCGCGGCCAGTCCCACGGCGACCGTGAGCCAGCTGGTCGCGAAGCAGGCCGCCACGATGATGCCGATTACGGCGAGCCAGTCGAGGGAACTGGCCGACGGGCGGAATCCCAGCGCGAAGGCTACCCCGATGATGGCCGCGATGGATATCAGGCTGCGCAGCATGGTGACGACGACATGGCCGGTCATCACGGCGCCGCGAGAGACGTCCATGACCCGGAACCGGTTGATGATCCCCTTCGTCATGTCGTCGTTCACTTCCGTCGCGGTGGCCCCCAGCCCGTAGCTGACGGCCAGCAGGATCATGCCCGGCGTCGCGTAGTCGATGTACTTGACGCCGACGCTGAAGGCGTCGCCGAGCATGTACACGAACATCAGCATGATCACGACCGGGAGCAGGACCGCGTTGAACACGGTGACCGGATTCCTGAGCGTGTGCTTGAAGTTGCGGCGCAGCATGATCACAGCGTCGGTACTCATCGTGCGTTCACCTCCGTGTTGGCGCGCCCGGTCAGGGCGAGGAAGACGTCGTCGAGGTCCGGCGTGTGCACGGAGAGCTCTTCGGCATCGATCGAGTGCTCATCGAGCTGACCCAGCAGAGTCCGCAGCGATTTCACCCCGCCGTCGCCGGGAACCCGCAGGGTCAGGTCCTCGTCATCCCGGGTAGCGCCGGGCAGGACCCGCGCCGCCGCGTCGAGTTCGAAGACGTCGGCGAACCGGAGCCGGACATGACTGCCGGGGACCTGGCGTTTGAGCTCGCCGGGAGTGCCCTCGGCTACCAGGCGGCCCTGGTTGAGTACCGCGATCCGGTCGGCGAGCTGATCGGCTTCGTCGAGGTACTGGGTGGTGAGGAAGATGGTGACGCCATCGGCCACCAGCCCGCGGACGATGTCCCACATCGTGCGGCGGCTGCGCGGGTCCAGACCGGTCGTCGGCTCGTCCAGGAAGATGATCCGCGGGTTGCCGACCAGCGTCATCGCCAGGTCCAGCTTCCGGCGCATGCCCCCGGAGTAGGTCGACACCAGCTTCTGCGCCGACTCCGCCAGGTCGAACCGCTCCAGCAGTTCCGTGGCGAGCCGGCTGCCCTCGCGGGCACCCACATGCTTGAGGTCCGCCATCAGCTGCAGGTTCTCCTGCCCCGTCAGCAGCTCATCCACCGCCGCGAACTGGCCGGTGACCCCGATCGCCCCGCGCACCGCCTTGGTCTCGGTCGCGACATCGTGCCCGGCCACGCGGGCTGTCCCGCCGTCGGCCTTCAGCAGGGTAGTCAGTATGTTCACCGTTGTCGTCTTCCCCGCCCCGTTCGGGCCGAGCAGGGAGAAAACCGAGCCCGCGGGAACTTCCAGGTCGATGCCGTCGAGCACCACCTTGTCCCCGTATGCCTTCCGCAGCCCCGAAGCCGCGATCGCTGAATTTGTCATGCGACCACCATCGGCGCCCGGCCTGACACGCCCCTGTCACGCCCCCTACGCGGCCCCTGACACGGCGTTCTGCCTGGCCGATTCGGGGAACGTTACTGGCTGCGGGCTAGCCGGCGCGGGCAGCGGCCCGGCGGCCACCCGGAACCTTTCGACATGGGGAGGAACGATGACAACAGCAGGGCCAGGGGCTCAGGCCAGCACGACGGTGAACGCGCACGCCGCGGTGCCGGGACTGGGAAACGTGACGGCGACCACGGTCACCCTTCAGCAAGGCAGCTCGGCTCAGGAACTGCTGGTGGTCATCCAGGGCCTGAACCTGACGACGGCCACGCCGAGAGTGGTGCTGGTCCAGCCCCGCCAGTCGGTGAACCAGAACCAGGGCAACCCGGACGAGTTCGTGACCCAGGTCATCACCACGTCCAAGACGCAGATCCAGGTCCTGGTCCGTCGGGTCGATACCAATTCGGGGTGGGGGCAGCACCTGCGCCTAGATCTGTTCATCGTTGACTAGATGCCGCGAGTTGCCCCTGGCCGGGGTCAGGGCGGGGCGCTGAAGCGGTAGCCGGCGCCGCGCACTGTTTGCAGGCTTCCGGCCCGGTCGCCGAGCTTGCGGCGCAGGGCGCTGATCACGACCTCGACGACGTTGCTGCCGCCGCTCCAGTCGTAGCCCCACACGTCGCGCAGCAGCGCCGCCCGGCTGACGATCCGGCCTTCGCGTTCGTACAGGTACTG
>DATIYI010000382.1:0-2703 GCA_035517695.1 Streptosporangiaceae bacterium | reverse complement strand
GCCGTCACCAGGGACTACGGTGAACATCGGGTGTACCTTCCCGACCGGCGTTGCAGCGCCGATCTTGCTTGAGACCTCTACTCGATCACCGGGGAAGGTACACCCCTTCCCCGGCCGATCCACAGGTTTCAAGCATTGCTCGACCGACGAGGGCAACGCCGACAGCACGCTGCGGAAGATCCCGGAGGACCAGTAGCGCGCAGAGCCCGGGAGGATAAAGGCATCACGCGAAGGACTGGGTGAGAGTGAGCACTGTCCCCACAAGGGGACAGACACCTGTCCCGAATTGGGTCCGGGGACTCCTCCCGATTTGCCTCCAGGCTACTGCCCACTCCCTGTGGGTGCCGACAATGCCGTCACCTCACGCGACCTGCGAATACTCGTGGAGCAGGCCGCCGAGCCGGTCGCGTCGTCGGACGCGCATGTTGTCGCCGGCGGGCACGAGATGGGCCCGGCCGTCGGGCGGTTGCTGGCTGAGAGTCCGGTACGGCCGGTGGGCGTTGTAGTGATCGAAGTATTCGCTGAGCGTGTGGTGCAGATGTCGCCGGCCGGCGATGAGGATGCGGTCGGTGCACTCGCGCTGCGCGGTGGCGATCCACCGCTCGCAGATCGCCTTCGCCCGCGGCGCCCGGGCAGGCGTGGTGATGAACCGGATGCCGGCCGCGGTGAAGACAGCGTCGAACCCGTCGGTGTACTTGGCATCCCGGTCCCTGATCAGGAACTTCAGGCCGCCGGTGCGCTCGCCGAGGTCCATGACGGTGTTCCGGGCCTGCTGCACCGTCCAGGCGGCGGTCGGGTGGGCGGTGACGCCGGCCAGGTGCACGCGCCGATTGTGGTGCTCGATAAGAAACAGCACGTAGAGCCGGCGCAGGAAGACGGTGTCGACGCGGAAGAAGTCAGCCGCGGCGATCGTCTTGGCCTGCGCGGACAGGAACTGCTTCCAGCCGACGGCTGCGCGCGCGGCGCGGGGTCGATTCCGGCGGCCTTGAGGATCTCCCAGATGGTAGACGGCGCGATTTTGTGCCCGAGACCGGTCAGCTCGCCGCAGATCCGCCGGTACCCCCAGGTCGGGTTGTCGCGGGCCATTTCCACCGCGAGGCGGCGGACCGCCGGGCCAGTGCGCGACCGTCCGGGTCTCCGGTGCCGGTAGTTCCAGTGGCGCCTGACCAGCTCGGCGTGCCAGCGCAGGATCGTGCGCGGGGTGATGATCAGGGACAGCTGGCGGCGGCGCGCGGCGGACAGCCGCCGGGTCATAGCGGCCAGGACCGCCCGGCCGGCCCGGGACAGCTGGGGTGAGCTGACCTGGCGTTGCAGGACGGCGATCTGGTGCCGCAGCACCAGGATCTTGGTGTTCTTGTCGTTGTCGGAGCGGGGAAGCAGGGCGAGCCAGCCGGACAGCCGGACGAGGATCAGGTAAAGCAGGCGGAAGGTCACGAGAGCTGATCGTGCCGGAGTCGAGGCTGGCCACGCTGCCGTTCGCCCCAGATGATGTGATGAGTCCGGCTGCAGGAATCCCAGGTCGGGTGCGGGTGACACGATTTCCGGCACCCACAGGTACAGCCGACGCCATTCCGACGTTCCGGACAGCCATCTGTCAACGCTACGGCAGCGTAGTTTATCTCATTCTTGCATGATGTCATGGGCTGTGCCGGTATAAAGGATTACCTGCCTCCGATCCAGCAGTGAGGCAACGAAACGCAAAGGGGTAGGGCTCGTGACCCTGAACTGGCCGCTTGAGCAAGAAGGCGCGACGGGCGAGAACGTCCGCAGCGTGCAGTACCTGCTCAATGATCATGGATCGGCCCTCGCCGTTGACGGCGACTTCGGGCCCCAGACCAGCGCCGCCGTCCGCGCCTTCCAGGCAAGTCACGGCCTGGATGCGGACGGCATTGTCGGCAACCAGACATGGCCCTCCCTGATCGTCGAAGTGTCGGCAGGCAGCTCGGGAGACGCCGTTCGGGCGGTGCAAAGTCAGATCCACTCTCGCAGCGGCTGGCTGACAATCGATGGCATCCTCGGCGCAGAAACCGAGAGCGCCGTACGCTTCTTCCAGGCAGACATCGGGCTCAGCGTGGACGGGATCGTCGGCCCGCGCACGTGGAACGCGCTGGTGTCGGAATACCTTCGCGCCCAGGGCGGCCAGGCTGCTTCCCAGCAGGTGTTCCAGGCGTGGACGCGTAATGACCGAGCAGCCGCCGGCGAGGAAGCGACACCCCAGGCGGTGAATGAGCTTTTCGCCCGGACATGGCATGCAGCCGACGGATGGAGCTTCGGCCAATGTCAAGGCGCCGCAGGATCGTTCTTCTGCACCTGGCACAGACCCGGCGAGGAACTGATTCTCGGCGGTAACGACAACACAGGAGCACCTTTTTATTTCGTCAATGACGCGACTTTCCGGCCGTGAGGTCACGACAGCAGCAGGGTGGTGAGCATCGCGCGGGACTGGCGCGCGCGCAGGGCCAGCACGGCGGAGTCGGCGGCCGCCATAACTGCCGACGGCGCTGGCCCGCACGGCGAAGGTACGTGCCGGCGTCGCGCACGGTCGCGTGTGGGTGCCGACAGTGCCGTCACCTCATGCGACCTGCGAATACTCGTGGATCAGGCCGCCGAGCCGGTCGCGTCGTCGGACGCGGATGTTGTAGCCGGCGGGCGCGAGATGAGCCCGGCCGTCGGGTGGTCTCTGGCTGAGCGTCCGGTGCGGCC
>DATIYI010000381.1:0-5391 GCA_035517695.1 Streptosporangiaceae bacterium | reverse complement strand
CACGGCGGGGACAGGTCGAGCACAGACCCGTAGCTACGTCTCCGGCATCCGCCAGACCTCCTCGACTAGCTCACTCAAAACGTGCGACCTCGTGTCGCAAGGGCAGCAGTACCCGCCGCCCGGGAAATCCCAGAACACCTCAAACCGCGGCAGCCCCGAATAATCCCGCCGACCCGAACGCGCCCCCGGACCGCGTTTCACCTGCTTCTTCTTCCCGCTGCCCGGCTTCCCGCCATCACCGGCGCCGGCATCATCATCGTCACCGTCCGGGGCAGGGCCGGACTTCTCCGACGACCTCCCGAACACGATCCGCTGCAGCACCGCGATCGTGGCGTTCGCCTCGGCCAGCCGAGCGGCCTGTCCGCCGACCAGCTCCCGCAGCTCCTCGCTGGCCCCGGCCAGCTGCGCGTTCTGCTCCCGCAGCTCCGCGTTCTGCCTGGCCAGGTCATCGATTCGTACCGACTGCTGCTCAATGACTTCCAGCGCCCGCGCCAGCAGCTCCTCAGCCGACGCCCCGCCGGCGAACAGCGCCCCGGCACCATCCGCGCCTGCCAGAACCCCGGCCGCCGCAGCCACGAACCACAGCAAACACTGTCGTCACCGGCAAATCATGCACCCCGCCCGGCGTGTCGCAGCCGTCGGCCACGCAAGACTTCGCACCCACCGTCACAGGAATTGCGAAGACTTACGCATGGCCGGTGGTACACAACGCGCTGGCCATTGCGAATCGCTGCGCCCAGCACGATCAGGTGATCGGCGGCCTGCGGTGACCTCGGTCCCGAGCCGAGGCGGCCAACGACCCTGGAGCACGCGCTGGAGTCGCTGGAGCATGGGGGGAAATCCCTGAGAGCATGACGAGGGACAAGGCAAGTGGGGACCGTGACGGAGATGACTACCCTCCGAGAGCCCGTCGTGACCAGCCACGCTCAGTTCCTGATCGACATGGCCGCGCGCGCCCCGTCGGTGCACAATAGCCAGCCATGGCGGTTCCGGATCGGCCCGTCCACGATCGAGGTTTACTGCGACAAGCAGCGTAAGCTGCGCACCGATATCCTGGGCCGGGATATGCTGATCAGTTGTGGTGCCGCCCTGTTCGGGCTGCGGCTGGGAGTGCGGTCGCTCGGGTACCTGCCGGTTGTCCAGCTGCTGCCTGACCCGACGCGGCCACACCTGGTGGCCCAAGTGGGAACAGGCGCTTCGGCGCCAGTGACGGGCGAGGAAAACCGGATGCTCGAGGCGGTGCCGTACCGACACACTCACCGTGGCCCATTCGAGCCCGGCCCGCTGCCGGACGGGCTGCTTCGCGGGCTGCGGGATGACGCTTTGGCCGAGGGAGCCACGCTGGCGCTGGTCAAGGAGAACGCCGCTTATCAGCGGCTGGCTGGCATCGTCGCTGCGGCGGCCGACCATCTGTATCTGGACCCACGCACGCAGGAGGAGACGCGGCGGTGGACCAGGGACGCAGACAGCCTGGTTCGTGACGGCGTATCGGCACAGACCTTTGCGGCCACCGCGGCCGGTCACCCCGGTCGGCTGACGCAGCGTGACTTCGACCTAGGCCGGGGGCTGGCGCAGCTGCCGACGGGCGGGGAGTCGCCGGCCGCTACCGCGGTGCTGCTGACGCCAGGCGAAAACTGGGTCGAATGGCTGCGCGCCGGGCAGGCTTTGCACCGGGTGCTGCTGCACGCGGCGAGCAAACGGGTGTTCGCGAGCCTCTACTCCCAGCCGCTGGAGCTTCCCGCGACTCGGGCCCTGATCCGGGACCGGCTGGCGCTCCCCGGGAACCCGCAGATGCTACTGCAGCTCGGCTGCGCCAATATCGGAGAGCCCACAGCTCGCCGACCGGCCGATGAGCTGATCGATGCATAAGCTCGTGAACGTGCCCGCAGTGTTGGGCGTTCACGCCAACGAGGCAGACGCGTCTCAAAGACCTGTGGTCCGTGGCCCGAGGGCGCGGGTTCGCGGGTCCACCAGCGCTGACAGCCGCCGCCAGGATCTGTCGCCGCGCGTGTTCCGGCGCCAGCGGAAAGTCAAGCCAGTCCCACGCTTCCGTGCGCCGTGCCAAAACTCGTTCATAGGCGCTGACCTGCCGCTTCGCGCTCGCTAGGTTGCTCGACGGTATTCGCTGATCAGGCCGCCCGCGACACGGCTGCGCTCGATTGGGGCAGTGATATCGACGGGGTGGCCCGGCTCACGCAGCGGAGGCTTCTGCTGCCAGGCCTGATGCGGCCTGTGGCCGTTGTGCCGGGTGTACTCGGCCAGGACCTTGCGGAGATGTTGCTCGCCGAAGATCAGCACGTGATCTTTTGGGGTTCCAAAACGGGGCATGGGTTGCTGACGTGCGGTTCGCCTGCGGCATGGCTGCTGCGGTTGGTGAGCGGCTGTCGCGCTGGCGGCCGCACAGGCGGAGACGACTTCGAGGCGCTGGTGGCGGTGCTGGACCCGGACACAGCGAGCCAGGCTGTTCAGGACCTCGGCCTGCCCGTGGCACGCACGGCCGCAGCGGCGCCGATCAACACCCTGCCCGCGTGGTCACGACGAAGCCGAGGACGATGCGAGGGGGCGGCAGCGCTGTTCGTGGCGGAGTTGCCGGCTAACTGGGATAGGCCTTTTGCCCGTGTTGACGGTTGTCCGGGTGGTTCGGCTGCGCCTGCCGGGCCTGCGCGCGCTGCGATGGGGGGCGGGTTACCCTCCGACGCCGCGTTCTCCTTTGGCAGGTTGAGGCCGCCGTTCGCGCAGCGGATGACGGACGCCGACGTCGAGGTCCGATGCAACGCCGGGTACGGAGAAGTCAGTCCTGGAACATCGGCGGCGTGCGGAGGGGGCGCTGGCCTCGGTGGTCGCCACCAACTACCTGCTGGGCGTCTCGACCCGGCGAGTGGAGAGGCTCGCCGCGGCGCGGTCGTGCGGGCCACCGTGATCAATTACGTCATTCCCGAGGGATGCTCGCGCTCGCTTTCCGCGGCCGGACTCTCCACATCGTGGCCGACGCCGCATATCACGGTCCCGCATTGCGCTCGCTGCCGCCGAATGTGACCTGGACCTGCCGGATCCCCCGCAACGCGGTGCTGTACAAGCAGGCGCCACCGCCGACCGGCAAGCGTGGCCGGCCCCGGCTCAAAGGCGACCGGCCGGGCAGCGGCGCCCAGATCGCCGCGGCCGCCGAATGGGCCACGCATCAGGTGCCTACCTACTCCGGCAAGGCCGAGGTCAAGCACATCGCGAGGGTGGCCGGCTGCCTGTGGTACGGGTCGTTCCACACCACCCTCGTCACCGTCGTACTGGCCCTCGACTAGCACACCAGCACCGGCTGCGACTTCGCGCTGGTCACCACCCAGACCGACGCGAACGGCCCAGCCCCGGTCATCCGGTATGCCACCCGGTGGGGCCTGCAGCAGTCCTACGCTGACGCCCGCAACGTGCTCGGCGCCGGCGAGGCGCGCAACCGGGCCCGGCCCGCGGTGGAGCGCACTGTCCCCTTCGCGCTGCTGGCCCACACCCTCATCGTCGTCTGGTACACCCGCCACGGCCACGACCACAACGACATCGATGACCGCCGGCACGATCAGCCCTGGTACATCACCAAGACCGAGGCCGCGTTCGAGGACATGCTGATCAAGCTGCGCCGCGCTCTGATCGCCACCCGATTTTCTCCGGCTCGACCAGGTCAGCCAGCAGATGAAGAAATCCGGGCTGTCACCTCAGCCCGCGCCGCAGCAGCCGAATAGATCCCCGGGATTGCGAAAGTCGAGGACATCGGCGGCAACCGAGAACCCCCCGGTGACTGCGATGCGCTTGCTGGCGGGAAACTCGGTGGTCGCCCCCGCAGATGGGCAGCTTGATCCATGATGTCATCGGGCGGGCGGGGCAGCGGTAAAGCTCGACCGCCACATTGACCGAGGCATTATCGCTTGTCCCACGACGTGATCTCGGCGAGATTCGCCCGCGAGTGCCATGGCGTTGCCCGCGTTGGCTAAGCCACGGTGCGGGTGCCCGGCTGGCGGCATCGCCAGTACTCCCCGGTGGCATGCCCGCGCCACAATGTCCACGTGGCGTGATACCCGCTGACCGTGATGGCGGGCATTGGGGGGAGCCGTGGCATCCTTGACGGCGGTTGCAGCGCCGTACACGCCGTTGGCCGCGATTACTGCTGCGGTGAGAACTCGGCCCGGCGGTGGTCGATGGCGGCTACCGGGTGGTGCGCGTGGCGGATGAGTACCTGTAGCACCTGCGTCTCGGCCAGGACGCGGCCGCGATCTGGGCGAGCCGGTCGTCGCTCCCGGCCGGGCCGGTGAGCATGACGCCGAACGGCAGACCGCCAGCCGTGCCCGCGGGCACCGCTAGGGCGGTCATATCGAGCAGGTTTGCGAAGCTGGTGTAGCGGCCGAGCCGGGAGTTGACCGCGACTGGGTCGGCTTGCACTTCCGCGATGGTGGGATGTGCGGTGGTCGTCGGGGTCAGTAGCGCGTCAAGCCCGGACATCGCCTCGGCGGCGCGGGCAGCGAGAAAGTCCAGGCGTTCTCGGTCGGCGAAGTAGTCCGCGGCGGTGGGCGTCGCGGCGTCCAGGATGATCTGCGCCACGGTGGGGTCGAGGTCGGTGCCGATCAGGTCGGTGTGCGCGCGGATGTGCGCGCCGACCGCCGTGTAGCGTTCGGCGACGAAGGCCCCGCCGTAGAGCAGGGCAGCCGCGTCCAGCATTGGCTGGATGTCGGTCGGCACGATCTCGGCCCCGGCCAGGCGTAGCCGCTCGACGGCAGTGGCGAAGGCGTCCGCCCAGCCGTCTGCCAGATCCTGGAGCTGCGAAGGTAGCGGAATCGCAATCCGCGGGCCGCGCCCGTCGCCGTCGGCCTGGGCTGGACGCCGGGGCCCCCGGAACACGCGGGCGAGCGGGTCTCGGCCGTCCGGGCCGGACAGTTCTGCCACCGTCCGGCGTGCCAGGTCCAGGGTGCGGGCGAAGACGGTGACGCAGTCAAGGGTGCGGCAGGCCGGCACGACTCCGGTGGTCGGGATGGTGCCGCGGGTGGGCTTGACGCCGATGACGCCGTTGAGCGCTGCCGGGACACGGCCCGATCCGGCGGTATCGGTGCCGAGGGCGATATCGACCAGGCCGAGCGCGACCGCGACCGCGGAGCCTGAACTGGAACCGCCGGAGATGCGGGCTGGATCCCAAGCGTTACCGACCGCGCCGTAGGGGCTTCGGGTTCCGACCAGTCCGGTGGCGAACTGGTCGAGGTTGGTCTTGCCGAGCACGATCGCTCCGGCGGCACGCAGCCGGGCGACGCTCGTGGCGTCCTGTTCGGGCAGGTAGGAGTATGAGGCAGCGCCGGCTGTGGTCGGCATTCCGGCGACGTCTATGTTGTCTTTCACCGCGGCGGCCAGGCCCGCCAGCGG